>JBKQRS010000587.1:0-21095 GCA_052143915.1 Bradyrhizobium sp. | reverse complement strand
CATTCGCGAAGTTGGCCACCCGCCATCACTCGCGTGTGAAAACTCGCTCTATGACTGCACTGGTCCGTATCGCCCTGAGCCGGCCATACACGTTCATCGTGCTTGCGCTGCTTCTCCTGATCATCGGCCCGCTCGCCGCGCTACGCACGCCGACCGACATCTTTCCCGATATCCGTATTCCGGTGATTGGCGTGGTCTGGCAATATACCGGGCTGCCGCCGGATCAGATGTCGGGCCGTATCATCACGCCGTATCAGCGCATTCTGACGACGACAGTCAACGATATCGAACATATTACCGCGAACTCCTATAACGGCATCGGCATCGTCAAGATTTTCTTCCAGCCCAACGCCGATATCCGCACCGCCAACGCCCAGGTCACCGCGGTCTCGCAGACCATCATCAAGCAGATGCCGCCCGGCGCGACGCCACCGCTGATCCTCAATTACAGCGCCTCGACCGTTCCGATCATCCAGCTCGCGCTATCGGGCGAAGGCCTCACCGAACAAAACCTCGCCGACATCGCCATCAACCAGTTGCGCACGCCGTTGGTCACGGTGCCCGGCGCCGCGATCCCTTATCCCTATGGCGGCAAGCAGCGTCAGATAGAGATCGACGTCAATCCGTCGGCATTGCAGTCGCTCGGGCTGTCCGGCCAGGACGTCACCAATGCGCTTGCGGCCCAGAACCTGATCCAGCCCGCGGGCACGTCGAAGATCGGCGGCTTCGAATACTTCATTCAACTCAACAACTCGCCGCTGAAGATGGAAGAGCTCGGCGATCTGCCGATCAAGGCGGTCAATGGCGCCATGGTCTATGTGCGCGACGTTGCCACCGTGCGCGACGGCAATCCGCCGCAAACCAACATCGTCCATGTCAACGGCAGTCGCTCCGTTCTGATGATGGTGCTGAAGTCGGGCTACATTTCGACGCTCGATATCATCGACGGCATCAAGAAGAAGGTCGTCGCCTTCAAGGATTCGCTTCCCGACACGCTGGTCGTAGGTTTCGTCGGCGACCAGGGGCTGTTCGTCAGCGGCGCGATCGCCGGCGTGGTGCGCGAGGGCGTGATTGCGGCGTTGCTCACCAGCATCATGATCCTCCTGTTCCTGGGAAGCTGGCGTTCGACGATCATCATCGCCACCTCGATTCCGCTCGCCGTGTTCGGCTCGATCGTGATGCTGTCGGCGATCGGCGAAACCCTCAATATCATGACGCTCGGCGGCCTCGCGCTCGCGGTCGGAATCCTCGTTGACGAGGCCACGGTGACGATCGAGAACATCAACTGGCATCTGGAACACGGCAAGGAAGTCCGTACCGCGATCCTGGACGGCGCCAACCAGATCGTGGTGCCGGCCTTCGTATCGCTGCTCTGCATCTGCATCGTGTTCGTGCCGATGTTCTTCCTGCAAGGCATTCCCCGCTTCCTGTTCGTGCCGATGGCGGAGGCGGTGATCTTCGCGATGATCTGGTCGTTCATCCTGTCGCGGACACTGGTGCCGACCATGGCGATGTATCTGTTGCAGCCGCATCGGCACCATGCCGACGGCGAACAGCCGGTGCGATCGCGCAATCCGCTGGTCCGCTTCCAGCGCGGCTTCGAGGCGGGCTTTGAGCGGTTCCGCGGCGGCTATCGCGATCTGCTGACGCTTGCGCTGCGCCACCGGCCGACTTTCGTGGTCGGCTTCCTTGGCTTCGTCGGAGCGTCATTTCTGCTCGTGCCGTATATCGGGCAGAATTTCTTCCCCTCCGTCGATGCCGGCCAGATCCTGATGCATGTGCGCACCCAGATCGGCACGCGCCTGGAGGAGAGCGCCAACCAATTCGCCGATGTGCAGAAAGCGATCCGCAAGATCATCCCGCCGGATCAAATCGAGACGATGGCCGACAACATCGGCATGCCCATCAGCGGCATCAACATGACCTACAACAATACCGGCGTGATCGGTCCGCAGGATGGCGACATCCAGATCAAGCTCAGGGAGGATCATCCGCCGACTGAAATTTACGTGAAAGCGCTGCGCGAGCAGCTCCCACGCGCCTTTCCTGGAATGACATTTGCTTTTCTTCCCGCCGATATCGTCAACCAGATCCTGAACTTCGGCGCGCCGGCGCCGATCGACCTGGAGATCCGGGGCAACAATTTGAACGCGAACTTCGCCTACGCCAATAAGCTGATGGGCCTTATTCGCCGGATCCCCGGTGTTGCCGATGCGCGCATCCAGCAATCTCCCAGCTATCCGACCTTCAACGTCGACGTGGACCGGACGCGCGCGCAATATGTCGGCCTGACCGAGCGCGACGTCGTCAACAGCCTCACCGTCAACCTGTCGGGCAGCGGACAGGTGGCGCCGACCTTTTTCCTCAGTCCGGAAAACGGCGTGAATTATTCGGTCGTGATGCAAACCCCACAATATCAGATCGATTCACTGGGCGCGCTGGAGACCCTGCCGATCACTTCGGGTGGCCCGACCGCGCCCATTCTCGGCGGCATCGCCAACATCACGCGGACGGTCACGAGCGCAGTCGTCTCGCAATACGACATCCAGCCGATGGTGCAGATCTTCGCCACCCCGCAAGGGCGCGATCTCGGCGGCGTCGCCACCGACGTCAGGAAGGTGATCGCGGATACGGCGAAGGACGTGCCAAAGGGCTCCTCGGTCGCGCTGGTCGGCCAGGTGCAGACCATGAACAGCTCGTTCAGCGGATTGCTGTTCGGCCTCGCGGCCGCGATCGTGCTGGTCTATTTCCTGATCGTGGTGAACTTCCAGTCGTGGTCCGATCCGTTTGTGATCATCACCGCGCTGCCGGCGGCGCTGGCCGGAATCGTCTGGATGCTGTTTTCGACCAAGACCACGCTGTCGGTTCCGGCGCTCACCGGTGCGATCATGTGCATGGGCGTGGCCACCGCGAACAGCGTGCTTGTGATCAGCTTCGCCCGCGAGCGTTATGACGAACTGGGCGATCCGGTCGCCGCCGCGATCGAAGCCGGTTTCGTGCGTATCCGCCCTGTTCTGATGACGGCGCTCGCGATGATTATCGGCATGCTGCCGATGGCGCTTGGCCTTGGCGAGGGCGGCGAAGCGAACGCGCCGCTTGGCCGGGCGGTGATCGGCGGCCTGATCTTCGCTACGGTTGCCACGTTGATGTTTGTTCCCGTCGTATTCAGTATGATACACAAGAAACTGGACGCGAAAGGCGCCGTCTTATCGGAGTAATAGAATGCCCTCTGAATCTCGTCCGCCGGTATCCCGCCGGAAGCTGGGCATTCTCGGCGTGGTCGCCGTTATCGGCGCCCTGATGCTGGTCGTCAGCGGCATCCGCGCGCGGGAGGATTCCGCCGTCAAGCTGCGCGAATGGACCGATAATCAGGCCGTTCCTTCGGTGGCGGTCGTCTATCCCGATCCCGGTTCGCTGACCGCAACCATCGACCTGCCGGGCCGGCTCGAGGCCTATTATCGCGCGCCGATCTTTGCGCGCGTCAACGGCTACTTGAAGAGCTGGACCGCCGATATCGGCGCGCGGGTGAAAGCAGGCGAGGTGATTGCCGAGATCGATGCGCCGGACCTCGATCAGCAGTTGTTGCAGGCGCGTGCCGACCTCGCCAACCAGCAGGCCAGCGCCAAACTGTCCGAAGTGACGCTGGCGCGGCGAAGGACGCTGATCCCCTCGAATTTCGTCTCGATGCAGGAGATCGACGAGCGCACCGCCGATCTTTCCAACAAGAATGCCGCCGTCAATGCCAGCCAGGCCAATGTCGAGCGGCTCGAGGCTTTGGCCGGCTACAAGAAGATCGCCGCGCCGTTCGATGGCATCGTCACCGCGCGTTCGACCGACGTCGGCGCCCTGATCAATGCGGGCGGCGGCAATAGTGCGCCGATGTTCGTGATCTCCGACATCAAGAAGCTGCGCGTCTACGTCAACGTGCCGCAGACTTACGTGCCCTCGGTTCGGATCGGCGCCAAGGCGGTGATCGCGGTGCCGGAATATCCGACCCGTACCTTTGACGCCACCATCGAAGCGTCCGCGCAGGCGGTCGACGTCAATTCGGGCACGACGCAGATGCAGTTGGCACTCGACAACGCCGCCGGCGAGCTGATGCCGGGCGGCTTTGCCACGGTGCGCCTGAGCCTGCAGCGCGATGGCGTGCCGCTGCATATTCCCTCAAGTGCGCTGGTCTTCGACCAGCGCGGTTTGCGCGTTGCGACCGTCGGGCCCGACGAGCGCGTGTTGTTCAAGACCGTGACGATCGCGCGCGATCTCGGGCGCGATATCGAGCTGGCATCGGGCGTCACGCCGGATGATCGTATCATCAACGCGCCGCCCGACGGCGTCGCCGACGGCGACCAGGTCCGCGTTGTCACTACCAAGGGCAGGCCGGCAACGGTTTCAGCCAAGCAGGGCGAAAAGGGTTAGGGTGGTCGAACGCCGCCGCGTCGTTTTCTTCCCCTCAAGGGGAGAGGGAAGGGATGCAAGGGCGCTTAGCCCAGCCGCCACTCCAGAACCCCGTCGTCCGCCGTGACGATCTCGCCGGATGATCCGACCGGTGTGCGGTCCATGTTCAGGAGATGCGCCAGTGTCTGGCGATCGCCTGCCGGCACCCGCGCCAGCGCGCGCGCATTGGCTGCCGTCCGCAGCATCACCACGCCGTGGTCGACCTCGTTGTTGCGGCCGTAGATCACCGTAAAACTCTCGATCGAACCCTTGTCGCTGGCCTCCATGACGAAATCCGGCACGTGGCCGCGACGGCGGTCGGCCTCGCTCTGCACGCTGGATTCCTGGGGAAGCGGCCCTTGCGGCGCCTGCCGTGACAGCACCAGCGCGTGATGCTTGGTGACGAAACCGCCCTGGCCGTAGAGCAGGCCGAGCGCGGCGCCGCCGCGCAGCTTCCGCACCATCGCGCAGGCCGCGTGCGTCATGTAGGTGTTGAGCGGCGCGCCGAAAAACGTAAGACCCCCCGTCACGGTCGGCTGCATGTCGGGCCCGAGACCGAGCGTCCGCCGCGCCATTTTCGGCACGCAGGGAAAGCAGCTGTAGAGCTCGATGGCATCGAATGCCTTGCCGTCGCCACCGGCCAGATCCATTACCGCCGCGAGGACCGCATTCTGCGCGTGGCTTTCGAAAAACGCTTCGCGTTCGAGATAGTCGCGCGGCTCCTCCGCCGAAGCCCCGCCCCGGATGTGAACGAGACGGTCGTCAGCGATGCCCGCGGCGCGCGCCTTGGCAAGGCTCGTCATCAGGACGGCGCCGCCCATATTGACGGTCGGATTGGCGACCATCAGTTTGGTGTAGGGCCAGGCGATCAGCCGGTTGTCCGGCGAAGGCGTCGTGATTTCCTCCGGCGCAAAGCGCCGCTTCAGCCAGGCGTTGGGATTTTCGGAGGCCGCTTTGGAGTAGGCCGACCACAGCGCGCCCGATTCCGCCATCGCCTCGCGTGGCGTTTGGCCCCAATGCGCCGCCGTCGCGGCCTCGTAAAACGGATAGACCGTCACCGGCCTGAACACGCCGAGCTTGACGGCAAGCGGCTTCTGGAACGCGGCGCCGCGTTTGGGTTCCGCGACATCGTGCGCGAACGGTGTCCACGGCAGCGTGATGCCGGCGCGCTCGGCCTTGGTCGCGGTCGACTGCGCCTCGGCGCCGCAGATCGCGGCGACGCCGCATTCCCCGCGCGCAATGCGCTGGGCTGCTTCATGCAGATAGCGGATCGGGCTCTCGCCGCCGACCGGCCCGTAATAGGCATGCTTCGGTTGGATGCCGAGACGCTTCGCAAGCTGCTTTTCGGGATCGCGGTAGCGCCAGCTCAGGAAATTGACGATGTCGAGCGATTCAATTTCGTCGAGCAACCGGCCGCCGCAATCGGCTTCCGCGCGCTTGAGCGCCTCGACCAGCAGACTGAGGGGCTCCAGGCCCTCGGCAATTTCCTTCGGGCGATCGACGATTTCGCCGACGCCGACAATGACGGGGGTAAGGTGGTCGGGGAGGGGGGAGGAGGAGTTCGTCATTTTTTGTCTTTTTCGCTTACTCACCACAGGCAGACCTCATCCTGAGGAGCGGCCGCTTGGCCGCGTCTCGAAGGATGGGCCACGGGCCTCATGGTTCGAGACGGCGACGCAGCCAAGTCTACGCAGGCTGCGTAAACTTGCCTGCGATGCGCCTCCTCACCATGAGGATCGATCTCTACTCCCCCACCAGCGCGTTCATGTGTTCTACCGCTTCGGCAAAATCTTCCTTGAATTCCTGCACCACGGCGCCGGCCGATTTCACGCTGTCGATCAGGCCCACGCCTTGCCCGACAAAATAGCTGACGAGGTCGCGCGCCCTTGCATTGCCGGCGGCCGCGGAGCGATCGATGGAGAGGAACGCGTCGCGGCTGATGATGCTTTGCAGGGGCATCGGCAGCGCGCCGGGGCTGTCGGGGTCGCGGTCCCACGCATCGGTCCAGACCGAACGCAACTGCCGCGCCGGCTTTCCGGTGCGGCCTTTGGAGCGCACTGCGTCGCGCGAGGAGGCCGCGATCATCTTCTCGCGAAAGATTTCGGTGGTCTCGGATTCGATCGTAGCGAGCCAGACCGAGCCGGTCCAGACGCCGGCCGCGCCCATCGCCATGCACGCCGCCATCTGCCGCCCGGTCATGATGCCGCCCGCCGCCAGCACCGGCACGTCGCGGATCGGCTTGATCGCCTTGATCACCTCGGGCACCAGCACCATGGTCGAGACTTCGCCGCAATGGCCGCCGGCCTCGGTGCCCTGCACCACCAGAATATCGACGCCGGCGGCGACCTGGCGCAGCGCATGTTCCTTGGCGCCGACCAGCGCTGCGACGGGAACCCGGTGCTTTTGGCCCATCTCGATCATCGCTTTCGGCGGCACGCCGAGCGCGTTGGCGATCAGCCGGATCGGGTGACGGAACGACGCCTCGAGCACCTCGAGCGCGCGGCTAGCGTCGAACGGTTGCGGCTGATTGGCGGGAATTTCTGATATCGTCAGTTCGACGCCGTATTTCTTCAGCAGGTTGCGGGTGAAGGCGCGATGCTCGGGTGAAACCCGCGCCTCAAGGCTCTTCCAGCTGACGTCCTTCTCGCCCGACGTCGAAATGTTCTCGGGGATCAGCACGTCGAGCCCATAGGGCTTGCCGTCGACGTGGTCGTCGATCCATTTCAATTCCTGCTCGATCGATTCGGGCGAATGGGTGGTGGCGCCGAGCACACCAAAACCTCCGGCACGGCTGACGGCTGCGACCACGTCACGGCAATGGCTGAAGGCGAACAGCGGAAATTCGACGCCCAGCATCTCGCAAACAGGCGATTTCATTGTTGTGTTCTTCACTCCCTGCGGCAGTTTTTCGGCTGCTCATTCTTGGTTTGATTGGCGAACGCCTTGACGACGCTAGCGCATGATGGGCGGCGATGCCAAGGGTGAGCGCCTCATCCTGAGGAGCGGTCCAGAGGACCGCGTCTCGAAGGATGGCCACGGGCCTCATGGTTCGAGACGGCGCACAGCGCCTCCTCACCATGAGGGACAAGCATTCCACGACGTAGAATATCCGACGTGCCGTTTTCTCTCTTGCGCTTTCGCGCCCCGGGTAGAATGCTGGCCAAACGATAAAAGATCAAAGGGAGCGCCAATAGATGTCCGCCTTGCCATCCATATCCGGCAAAGACCACGCCGCGGGCCGTGACGCCTACGATGCCGTCGTGGTCGGCGCAGGTTTTGCCGGCATGTACATGCTGCACCGGCTGCGCGGGCAGGGACTGAAGGTCCGGGTCTATGAGCAGGGCGGCGATGTCGGCGGTACCTGGTACTGGAACCGTTATCCCGGCGCGCGCTGCGACGTCGAGAGCATGCAGTATTCCTATTCATTCTCCGACGAATTGCAGCAGGAATGGAACTGGAGTGAGCGCTACGCGCCGCAGCCGGAGATTCTCAGATACGCCAACCACGTCGCCGACCGCTTCAAGCTGCGGAGCGACATTGCGCTCAACACCCGCGTCGATCGCGCTGAATTCGACGAGAGCGCCAACACCTGGCAGGTGACGACATCCGATGGTGCGACCGTGACGGCAAAATTTGTCGTGCTCGCCACCGGGTGTCTGTCGAATGCGCGCGTGCCCGATATCAGGGGTCTCAAGAGTTTCCGGGGCAAGGTCTACCACACCGGCCACTGGCCGCATGAGCCGGTGGACTTCACGGGACTGCGCGTCGCGGTGATCGGCACGGGTTCGTCCGCGATCCAGTCGGTGCCGGTCATCGCCGAACAGGCGCGTCATCTCACGGTGTTCCAGCGCACCGCGAATTTTTCCATTCCCGCCCGCAACGCCGAACTGACGGCGGAAGAGCGTGACGCGTTTCGCCGGAACTACCCGGAGATCCGGCGCTTTGCCCGCGAAGAGGCGCGCAACGGCATCTACGCCGAGCTGCCTGACCGCGGCGCGCTCGACGACGGCGACAACGCGCGGCGCGCCAAGTTCGAGCAGCGCTGGTCGAAAGGCGGCCTGACCTTCATGCTGGCCTACAATAACCTCCTGCTCGACACGGCTGCCAACGACACCGCCGCCGGTTTTGTCAGACAGAAGATCGCCGAGATCGTGCGCGATCCCGGGACGGCGAGAAAGCTGCAGCCCGGGGATCACCCGATCGGCTCAAAGCGCATTTGCGTCGATACCGACTACTACGCCACATTCAACCGTCCGAACGTGACGCTGGTCGATCTCAAATCCGATCCGATCGAAGAGATATTGCCGAATGCCGTGCGCGCCGGCGCCAGGGATTACGAGATCGATGCCCTGGTGCTGGCGACCGGTTTCGACGCGATGACCGGTTCGGTGGCGAAGATCGATATCGTCGGCCGCGGCGGCCGGACGCTGAACCAGAAATGGGCCGAAGGCCCCAAAACCTATCTCGGGCTGATGAGCGAAGGATTCCCCAATCTCTTCGTCATCACCGGGCCCGGCAGCCCGTCGGTGCTCTCCAACATGATCGTCTCGATCGAGCAACATGTCGACTGGATCACCGACGCCATCGCCTTCATGCGCGACCGCGGGTTTGAGGTGATGGAAGCCACCGGGGAAGCCGAGGACAAATGGGTGGCGCATGTCAATGAAGTGGCGCAGCTGACGCTCTATCCGCAGGCCAATTCCTGGTACATGGGCGCCAACATCCCGGGCAAGCCGCGCATCTTCATGCCCTATATCGGCGGCGTCGGCGTCTACCGCCGCATCTGCAACGAGGTCGCGGCGAAGGGCTATGAGGGGTTTGTGATGACGGCAAAGGAGCGGGCGCAGAGGATGGCGGTGTCATCGTGAGGGGTCTCCGGCGTCAGCTTTAGCTCTTCATGGCCGGCCTTGCCTCGGCTTCCACGTGTCTTTTTCATGTTACGCCGAACGATTCGACCCAGATCGTCATACATCGGCATCAACGACGCACAGCTTCCTGCACGAACAGAGTTCCACTCGCGCGTTCAAACGCAGTGGAGAAGTCCGACCTCGTTGATCGGTAACTTGTGCGTCAGTCAGCGACTCGGCAAACTCAATTGAGTTGACCGTGCGAATTCAACTGCATGTTCCACCAATGGAACTTGCGTGGCGCTGCGTGTGGTCGGGGCAAGGGGGCTGAAAGATGTTGTTACGTTGGGGATGCGTTGTTGCCATTTGCTTTGGGTTTGGTTCGCAAGCGGAAGCCGGCGAGCGCTCCGGTATCCTTCATCGCGCTTCCTGCGCCGTTGTTCGGTACTACGTCGCCAAATATTCAGCGTCCGCCGCCGAGATGTGGGCACGGAGCCGCGGGGCCACCGACGCCGAGATCGAGGCGGCGCGTTATTGTCTCAAGAGCCCGCCCGCCGAAACCGCGCAGGCTGCTCATTGGGCGACGCAGTAATCATTCGCGCTTTCTCGGGCAGCCCGGAGGCGGATTAGCGCAGCGCAATCCGCCGTTCATTTGGCGATAAGACGGCTGATTACGCCGTTGGCCAACCCGCCCTGCGGGTTACGGCCCAACCCATTTGTTGGCGGCGTTAACCGAACCTCTTAAGAAACCGTGAACAGAATCCCTGCAAAATAGCAGAACTCCAGCAGGGAGGGCACATGAGTACCATTGGTCCAACATACCCGGCTCATATCATCGTCAGTGAGGCGGAAGTTAAGCTCGTCGCAGACGAAACGACCAACGCCAACGCGGCAACGATCAAGTCCGATCAAAACCAGGTTGAAGCCGCTGAGGAAGTCGAAGCGGAGGAGGCCAAGGCCTCTCACGTGGATTTCGTTACCTGACAGGCGTGGGCGGTGGCGCGTTCCCACTGGCGGCATTGCAGTGCCGGTTTCCGGCTGCCTACGCAAGCCGGGGCGGACAAAGCGTCCGGTGATTGGCGTTGATAAATTTAGAGCGAGATGACTTTTCGTTGAATCGTCATCTCGCTCTATCTTCTTGTTTGAGCATGATCTTTTCGGAAAACCGGTGCCCACTTTTCCGGATCATGCTCTAGTTTCGGCGCTGCCCCACGCTTGAATTCACGGCGCTAATCAACCTGCTGCGATGGGCATTGCCAGGAATTGCCTTCGCAGGCCGCATTTTCGTATTTGATTTGCGTCAAAATGAAAGGCCGCGCTTCCAATAGCTTTGGAAAAAAGAGCCAGAATGCAGCGTCCGCGCGGCTACGGTGCAAGGGAGGGAGCGGGGCATGACCGAGATCACCCACTTCATGGTTGTACCTTTCGATTACGTCGGTGACGATATCGTCGCTGGCGAACCGGTAAGCTGTTCAGGCCCTGACGCGGCGATACAGCAGGCGCAGGGGCTCTGGAAAACTTTTGGCCATGCAGGTGCCATCGCATTCAGCCGCACCAGCGATTTTGAGATCGGCAAATTCGACGCCAAGCACATCCTCCGGCGATTCGGACAGGTGCCCGCCGAATATTGATGATCATTCCCTCGCGCGCAGCCGATGGGGCCGGCCGCAACCAAAGAGGCGGCCATGAGGCGCAATGACGGTCTGGCGTACTGCTCCTGGCTGTTTGAAAAATTGAACCGGGCGCGCTCTTTCTGCGCTCATCCCTTCTCGCAAAAAGTGAGCGCGATGAGACCCGGTACCCGAACGTGAAACTGATCCGCAGCCAATTGCCGGCTGTCCTGAGGCGTAGCCCTCGTAAGCACATATTCGGCCATTTCCCCGCTCTGTTCGAGAACCTGCAAACGCCTCGGATTAGGCGTCGCCTGAATCCTCCGTGTCGGGTATCGAGCCGACAACAATGCGCGATCGGGCTCTCACGAAATCATTCCATCCTTCCTTGGCTGGACAGCTTCCCTGCACGAACGCCACGATGGCGCCTTTCGGCACACCCCCGGCAATCTGTGGAAGCCGCCACTCGATGTAGGCCCAGCACATGGCGCCAAGGCCGCCAAGGCCGGCAAGGATAAGTGGTCCCATCAGGTAAAGGGCCTTCCTGAAATAGCCGACCATTTGGCTTCGGACAGCCTCATCCAACCCTTGCGGGGCCGGGTTCGCCTTTTTTCCGCTCGTTGGTTCGCGCTTATCACTCATGTCACCCTCCTGTGTGCGACAAGGACATTATCGCATATCCAGGGTGCAACCAAAAGTGGCGCAACCTTGAACCGGGCAAATCAAATCAGGTGGCGCGGCGCGACGACACGCAAGCGTCACGGAAATGACGGAGCGATCAATTCGGCGCATCGCCGCCGTCACTCACAAAACGATCGACGGTGTGATAGGATGACGCCTATCCTGGGATAAACGGCGGTCAGTGCCGACAACAGATGAGGAAACCAATGCAGTTCAAGCACGTCACGCTCGATTTCGATGGACCGGTCGCGATCCTCAAGCTCGATCATCAGGAGGTGATGAACGCGGTCTCGCTCGACATGCTGGCGAGCCTCGTCGAGGCGCTTGATGCGGTCGACGACAAGCGGGCGGAAGTGCGTTGTCTGGTGCTGACCGGCGCGGGACGCGCGTTCTGCACCGGCGCTAATCTTCAGGGCCGCAACACCCAGAAGCCGGGCAGGAGCAATGCGGGGGCGGCGCTGGAGACCGCGTTCCATCCCTTCCTGCGGCGCCTGCGCAATTTGCATTGCCCGATCGTCACCTCTGTGAACGGGCCGGCCGCCGGCGCCGGCATGAGCTTTGCGCTGATGGGCGATATGATCCTGTGCGCGCGCTCGGCGTATTTTCTGCAAGCCTTCCGCCGCATCGGGCTGGTGCCGGACTGCGGATCGACCTGGCTGTTGCCGCGGCTGATCGGCAAGGCGCGCTCGGTGGAACTGTCGCTGATGGGCGAACGGCTGCCGGCCGAGAAGGCGCTGGAGTGGGGCCTCGTCAACCGGGTCCATGACGATGCGGCGCTATGGGAGGAGACCATGAAGCTCGCCCATGAACTCGCCAACGGCCCGACGGTGGCGCTGTCCCTGATCCGCAAGCTCTATTGGGAGAGCCCGGACAATTCGTTCGAAGACCAGCTCAACCTTGAATTCGAGTCACAGCGGCAGGCCGGCGCGACGGAGGACTTCAAGGAGGGCGTCACCGCGTTCCTCGAAAAGCGTCCGGCGAAGTTTGGGGGCAGGTGAGGGGAATGCTCGATAGCGTATCGCGCGGCTTTGCGACGGTATGGAATGACCGAAGTCATCGTTCGTCATTGCGATGAGCCAACGGGTCGCGCGAATGCGCGCCCGATGACAGGCTCCGCGACGAAGCAATCCAGTTCTTGGCAGCAAGGGATTGCTTCGCTCTGCTCGCAATGACGGTGGTAGACGCGATACTCGTTGGAGCGCGGCTGCTTCCACACCGCTTTTTGCCCTTCTCAATTCACCTGCCGGTCCTTCCCCACCCAAAAGGGATCGCGCAGATGGCGGCGCAGGATCTTGCCGGAGGCGTTGCGCGGCAGGGCCTCGATGAAATCGACCGTCTTCGGCGTCTTGAAGCCGGCGATGCGCTCGCGGGTGAAGTTGATGATGTCGGAGGCGGTTGCCTTCTTGCCGGGCTTCATCACCACGATCGCCTTGACCGCTTCACCCCAGGTGTCGTCGGGCACGCCGACCACGGCGGCTTCGGCGACGTCAGGATGGTCGCAGATCGCGCTTTCGACTTCGGCCGGATAGATGTTTTCGCCGCCGGAGATGATCATGTCCTTGATGCGGTCGTGGATATAGAGATAGCCGTCTTTGTCCATGTAGCCGGCATCTCCGGTGCGCAGCCAGCCGTCGCGGCCGAGCGTCCTGGCGGTGGCCTGCGGCAGGTTCCAGTAGCCCACCATGTTGGAGCCGGAACGGGTCGCGATCTCGCCGACTTCGCCCGGCGGCAATCTCTTGCCGTTGGGGTCGAGGATCGCCAGCTCAACGCCGGGCAGCGCCTTGCCGGCCGAGCGCATCCGCTCCAGCCCCTCGACATGGTCTTCCGGCGGCAGCGCGACAATGCTGCCGGTGGTCTCGGTCATGCCGTAGACCTGCACGAAGCCGCAGCCGAACACCTCGATGCACTCCTTCAACAGCGCGGCGGGAATCGGCGAGGCGCCGTAGAGCATGTATTTCAGCCGCGAAAAATCGACTTGCCGTGCACGCGGCTGCCGCACCACGAATTGCATCGCGGCCGGCACCATGAACAGCTTTGTGATTCTGGAATGCTCGATGAAATCCAGCACCTTGGTGGGGTCGAATTCCCTGGCGATCACGCCTTTGGCGCCGTGATAGAGGCCGAGCACGCCCCAGCCGGAACCGCCGATGTGGAAGATCGGCATCGCCACCAGCGAGACGTCGTCCTCGGTCCACTCGTTCCAGTCGGGCTTCTCGCCCTCGCCGGTCTCCACCAGATTGAGAAGATTGGCATGCGACAGCATCGCGCCCTTGGGTTTTCCGGTGGTGCCGGAAGTATAAAGCTGGATCGCGACGTCCTGCCGGCTGATCGCGATCCTCGGGTCGTCCGCGCTCTGCGCGTCACGCCAGGCGGTGTAGTCCTCCCATTCCGGCGCGCCGCCCTCGGTCGCGATGATGGTGCGCAGCTCAGGCAATTGCGACTTGATGGCGCGAACCTGCGCCACGCATTCAGGCCCGACGAACAGCACGGGGGCCTTGCAGTCGGCGACGATGAAGGCGATCTCGGGCGCGGCCAGCCGCCAGTTCACCGGCGCCATCACCACATTGGCTTTCATGGCGCCGAGCAGCAATTCGAAATAGATATCGCTGTTCTTGCCGAGATAGGCGATGCGGTCATGCGGTTTGACGCCGAGCGCTTTCAGCCCGTTGGCGACGCGGTTGGTGAGACGATCGAATTCGGCGAAGCTGGTCTTTCGGCCCTCGAATTCATACGCGATGGCGCTGCCGCGGGCCTTCGCCCGCGCGCGCACCATATCGGCAAGGTTTGCCGGTTCGTCCGAAGCGGACATGTTTCCCCCGTGGTGATTGTTCTTGTTTAGCGCAATACTGGCGTCGTTGCGTGGCAAAGACAATACGGGAGGGAGGCTGACAGCGCTTCAACAGCGTCGTCCCTGCGAACGCAGGGATGACCACGAAAAGCCTCAGCCCCGCGCCGCGCGGTCCTTGTCGTTCTGCGCCTTGATCGCCTCGCGGGCCTGGGTCCAGTCGGCGTCGGACCAGTCGCGCAACTGATAGAAGTTGCCGCCCATCGCCAGCGCCTGGCCGCCGTCCATCGCGATGGTCTCGCCGTTGATCCAGTCGCAGCCTCCGGAAATCAGGAACACCGCAAGATTCTGCAGTTCCTCCATTTTGCCGACGCGGCCCATCGGGTTCATCGCCTTGGTGCGGGCGCCGGCTTCGTCGCCGGGCTTGATCCGCTTGCTCATGCCTTCGGTCGGTATTTCGCCCGGCGCGATGCTGTTGAGGCGGATGCCGTAGCGTCCCCATTCGGTCGCGAGCGACATCGTCATGGCGTGCACCGCGGACTTGCTCATCGCCGACGGCACCACGTAGGGGCTGCCGTTGCGGACCCAGGTGACGGTGATCGACACCACATTGCCGGGATTCTTGCCTGCTATCCAGCGCCGGCCCACCGCCTGCGTCACATAGAACGTGCCGTGCATGACGATGTTGGCGACCGCATCGAAGCCGCGCGGCGAGAGATCCTCGGTGCGGGAGATGAAATTGCCGGCGGCGTTGTTGATCAGATCGGTAAGCGGTCCATCCTTGAAGATCGTCTCGATCATCTCGTCGACGGCAAGCGCATTGCGGATATCGACGCCATGGCTCGCCACGCGGCCGCCATAGAGGTCCATCAGTTCGGTCGCGGTTTCGTCGCAGACGATCTTGCGGCGGCCGCAGATATGGACCTCGGCGCCAAGCTCGAGAAAGCGCGCCGCCATCGATTTGCCGAGCCCGGTGCCGCCACCCGTGACGAGGATCCGCCGGCCTTCGAGGAGTTTTTCACTGAACATGGGAGGTTTCCGCCCTGGAAGAATGTCTGTTAGTTGGTTGATTGACTAAAACCGGACAACGCTTTGGTGTAAAGCGGCTTCCGCGAAAGCTATAGGGGAGAATTCGCATGGATGATCGCGTCAAGGTCACAATCTCGGAAGGTGTCGCCGATGTCCGCCTGGTCCGGGCAGACAAGATGAACGCGCTCGACGCCGCGATGTTCGAAGCGCTGGTTTCGACTTCCGAGCGGCTCGCCCACGAGCCGGGGCTGCGGGCGGTAGTATTGTCCGGCGAGGGCCGCGCCTTCTGCGCCGGCCTCGATATGGGCCGCTTCGCGGCGATGAAGGAAACCGGCGGTAACGGAATAGCAGGTGGACAAAAGCGGGATCTCGCCGAGCGCACCCATGGCCTCGCCAACTTTCCGCAAGCCGCGGTTTGGGGATGGCGGCAGCTTCCGGTGCCGGTGATCGCCGCCATCCAGGGCGTCGCGTTCGGTGGCGGCTTCCAGCTCGCGCTCGGGGCCGATATGCGCTTCCTGAGCCCCGACGCGCGAATGTCGATCATGGAGATCAAATGGGGGCTGGTGCCGGACATGGCGGGAACCCCGATCCTGGCAAGCCTGGTGCGCGACGACATCCTGCGCGAACTGACCTATACGGGCCGGATCTTCTCGGCGCAGGAAGCCCTCAGTTACGGGCTGGCGACACGGATCTGTGATGACCCGCGTGCCGCCGCCTTTGAAATGGCGCGCGAAATCGCCGGAAAGAGTCCCGACGCGATCCGCGCCGCCAAGCGGCTTTTGAACGATCTTTCGGTCGATCCGGGTCCGGCACTATTGGCCGAATCCGTCGAGCAGATGAAGCTGATGGGGAGCGCCAATCAGCTTGAGGCGGTGCGCGCCAATATCGAAAAGCGCGCCCCACGCTTCGCCGACCGCTGAGCCACGGCAGAACCTCCACGGTCAAAGGGGAGGGGAGCAGGAGGAGGACGATCGCCCGTTTCTTGGTCTTGCGCTGGAACCAAAAAATTGCGACTCAAGGGGTGCCGGGCAGTTTCTGGAGCATTTTAACGATGTCACCCCAGATCATGCCTTCCGACACCGAGCTCAAGTCCAGCCGTGCCGAGGAAGCCTCGGCGCTCGAAGAAGACACAAGGCTGCGGAACGACATCCGGCTGCTTGGACGCATCCTCGGCGACACTGTGCGCGACCAGGAAGGCGCCGATGTCTTCGATCTGGTCGAGCGCATCCGGCAGACCTCGATCCGGTTCCACCGCGATGACGACAAGCCGGCGCGGCGCGAGCTCGAACTCATCCTCGACAGCATGTCGGCCAGCCAGACCGTGCGCATCGTGCGCGCCTTCAGCTATTTCTCGCACCTTGCCAACATCGCCGAAGACCAGAACAATATCCGGCAGATGCGGGCGCGCTCCAAAGCCGGCGGAATGCCGCACCCGGGAACATTGGCGCTGACCTTGTCGCATGCGCGCGGGGCCGGTTTCAGCGCGGCCGACCTGCGCAAGTTCTTCGCAACCGCCCTGGTGAGCCCGGTGCTGACCGCGCATCCGACCGAAGTTCGCCGCAAAAGCACCATCGACCGCGAGATGGAGATCGCAGCACTGCTGGACCGGCGCGAACGGGTCCAGCTGACGCCGGAAGAACTTGCGGCGAGCGATGAGCAGCTGCGCCGCGCGGTTTTGACATTGTGGCAGACCAACCTCCTGCGCCGCACCAAGCTCACCGTGCTCGACGAGGTCGCCAACGGGCTGTCCTTCTATGACTATACCTTCCTGCATGAGGTACCCTGGCTGCATTGCGCGCTGGAAGACCGGTTGAACGAGGGTGACAACGCCGCGCAGGGCGAACTGGCGTCCTTCTTACGGATGGGAAGCTGGATTGGCGGCGATCGCGACGGCAACCCGTTCGTGACGGCGGAAGTGATGCGCGGCACGCTGAAGATGCAGTCGAGCCGCGTGATGCGCTTTTATCTGGAGGAACTGCATGTGCTCGGTTCCGAATTGTCGCTCGCGGCGCATCTTGCGGATGTCTCGAAGGATCTGCGGGCACTCGCCGAGCGCTCGCCCGACACCTCGCCGCATCGAAGCGGCGAGCCCTACCGGCTGGCGGTGTCCGGCATCTACGCCCGGCTCACCGCCACCGCCGCGAGGCTCGATGTCGAAACCACGCGGGCGCCGGTCGGCGCAGCCGAGCCTTACGCCAATGTCGGGGAGTTCAAGACCGATCTCGATGTTCTCTATCGCTCGCTGATCTCGAACAATTCGCGCGTGATCGCGCGCGGGCGGTTGCGCTACTTGCGCCGGGCGGTGGATTGTTTCGGCTTTCATCTGGCCAGTCTCGATATCCGGCAGAATTCGGCGGTGCACGAACGCACGGTGGCCGAGCTGATCGATGCGGCGATGCCCGGAATGTCCTATCTGGCGCTGAACGAGGAGGCGCGGATCGCGCTTCTGACAAGCGAACTGCGCAATACCCGGCCGTTGACGTCGACCTTCGTGAAATACAGCGAGGAAACGGTGGGCGAACTCGCGGTGTTCCACGCGGCCGCCGAAGCCCACGCCAAATTCGGCGCCGATGCCATCCCCCAATGCATCATCTCCATGTGCAAGGGGGTGTCCGACATGCTGGAGGTCGCGCTGCTCCTGAAGGAGGCCGGTCTCGTCAATCCCTCCGGCCGCAGCGCGATCAACGTCGTGCCGCTGTTCGAGACCATCGAGGATTTGCAGGCATCCGCCGGCATCATGGACCGGATGCTCTCGCTGCACGATTACCGCAAGCTGGTGGACAGCCGTGGTGCGGTGCAGGAAGTGATGCTCGGCTATTCCGACAGCAACAAGGATGGCGGCTTCGTCACCTCGGGCTGGGAACTCTACAAGGCCGAAATCGGCCTGGTCGAGGTGTTCAAGCGGCACGGCGTGCGCATCCGCCTGTTTCACGGCCGCGGCGGATCGGTGGGGCGTGGCGGCGGGCCGAGCTACGAGGCGATCCTGGCGCAGCCCGGCGGCGCCGTGCAGGGCCAGATCCGCATCACCGAACAAGGCGAAATCATTTCGAGCAAATATTCCAACGCCGAAGTCGGGCGGCGCAATCTCGAGACGCTCGCCTCGGCCACCCTGGAGGCGAGCCTGTTGCAGGAAAGGATCGCCGCGCCGGATCCCGCCTACCTGAGCGCGATGGAGGCGCTGTCGCAAACCGCGCTCGAGACCTATCGCGGGCTCGTCTACGAGACCGAAGGCTTCGAGCGCTATTTCTGGTCCTCGACCGTCATCACCGAAATCGCGACGCTCAACATCGGCTCGCGCCCCGCTTCGCGCAAGAAGACGACGGCGATCGCCGATCTGCGGGCGATTCCCTGGGTGTTCTCCTGGGCGCAATGCCGCCTGATGCTGCCGGGGTGGTACGGCTTCGGCGCGGCGGTGAAAGCCTTCGTCGCCGCCAATCCCGCGGACGGCCTCGATCAGCTGAGGGCGATGCACCGCGACTGGCCGTTCTTCCGCACCCTGCTTTCCAACATGGACATGGTGCTGGCCAAATCGAGCCTCGCCATCGCCTCGCGCTACGCGCAGCTGGTCGCCAACGTGAAGCTGCGCGAGGCGATCTTCTCGCGCATTTCGCGCGAATGGCGCGATTCGGTCGAAGCGCTCAACACGATCATGGAGCAGGAGAATCTGCTGGAGAGCAACCCGCTGCTGGCGCGCTCGATCCGCAACCGCTTCCCCTATCTCGATCCGCTCAACCACGTGCAGGTCGAGCTGCTCAAGCTGCACCGCGCGCACGCGGCGAGCGAAAAGGTGCTGACCGGCATTCAGTTGACGATCAACGGCATCTCGGCGGGCCTGCGCAACAGCGGGTGAGGAGGGGCGATCCTGGTTGACGTTGGCGCTGGCGGGGAGCATATTTTGACTAATCAGATTGACTGGTCAACTCAAGAGACCCGCCATGCGTTCGATCCAAGCGGCCGAGGCCAAGGCGCATCTGTCGAGCTTGCTCGACGAGGTCGAGCGCGGCCAAACCATCGTCATCACCCGCCACGGCAGGCCGATCGCCCGCATCGTCCCCGAGGCCGACCATCGTCAGGCCGGGATCGCCCGCGCGCTGGCCGAAATCGAGGAATTCCGCAAGACGGCGCCGAGGATCGCGCTGGAGGACATCCTCTCGGCGCGCCACGAAGGACACAAGCACTGATGCCCTTCGTCGTCGACGCGTCCGTCGCCGCCTGCTGGCTCATGCCCGGCGAGCGCCATGCGGTCGCCGAACGGGCGTTTGCGCGGATCGCGCGGGACCCGATCGCGGCGCCGTGTCTTTGGTGGTTCGAACTTCGCAACCTGTTGATGGTCAACGAGCGGCGCGGGCGCATGGATCCGGCGCAATCCGCCAAGGCGCTGCGCCTGCTCGCCGCGCTGCCGGTCGCGATCGACATGGAAGCAGACGAAGAGGCTTTGATGCAGTTGGCGCGCCGGCGCCGGCTCACCGTCTACGACGCCGCTTATCTCGAATTGGCGTTGCGCAAAGGATATCCGCTCGCGACGCTCGACGACGCGCTCGCCGACGCGGCCCGGGCGGAGAGGGCGCTGTTGATCGGCGAGGCCGGGACATGAATTTGCGCGCCGGCCCGCCTCACCGCTCGCTGAGCGCCATGTCGTCCCGATGAATCATCTCCGCCCGCCCCGGCGTGCCCAGGATATGCGCGATGTCGCGCGAGTTGCGGCCGCGGATGCGTTCGGCGTGCAGCGCGTCGTAGGCGATCAGGCCGCGGCCGATCTCGGCGCCGTTTTCGTCGCGGATGGCGACGCAGTCGCCGCGCGCGAATACGCCCTCGATGCGCGTCACCCCGGCCGGCAGCAGGCTCTTGCCGCTCGCCAGCGCTTCGGCCGCGCCGGCGTCGATGGTGACCGCGCCCTTCAGCTCCAGCGTGCCGCCGATCCAGACTTTCCGCGCGGCGATCGGGTTGGACGACGTCAGGAACCAGGTGCACGGGCCGCCCTCGGCGACGCGCGCGATCGGGTGGGCGATCCGCCCGTCGGCGATCACCATGTGGGCGCCGCCGGCGGCGGCGATGCGCGCCGCCTCGATCTTGGTGCGCATGCCGCCGCGCGCGGCCTGCGAGGCCGCGCCCCCCGCCATCGCCTCGATCCGCGGCGTGACGCGCTCGACGAGCGCGATCAGCCCGGCCCGAGGGTTCTCCTTCGGCGGCGCGTCGTAGAGACCGGCGACGTCGGAGAGCAGGATCAGCAGGTCGGCGCTCGCCATCGTCGCCACCCGCGCGGCGAGCCGGTCGTTGTCGCCGTAGCGGATTTCGCTGGTGGCGACGGTGTCGTTCTCGTTGATGACGGGAACCGCGCGCATCGCCGAGAGCCGCGCCAGCGTCTCGCGGGCGTTGAGGTAGCGCCGCCGCTCCTCGGTGTCCTGCCAGGTCAGCAGCACCTGGCCGGCGACGATGCCGCGCTGATGGAGCGCCTGCGACCACGCGCGGGCGAGCGCGATCTGGCCGATCGCGGCCGCGGCCTGGCTATCCTCCAACTTGAGCGCGCCCTTGCGCAATCCCGCGACGGCGCGCCCGAGCGCGATCGCCCCGGAGGATACGACGAGGACGTCGGCGCCGCGCGCGTGCAGGCCCGCGATGTCGGCGACCAGCGCGTCGAGCCAGTCCTGCTTCAAGACGCCGCGCGCGCCGTCCACCAGCAGCGACGAGCCGACCTTGACGACGACGCGC
>JBKQRS010000586.1:0-4722 GCA_052143915.1 Bradyrhizobium sp. | reverse complement strand
GCGATGACTGACCGTAAAACCGTTGATATCGATAAATTCACCAAAGACCTCCGCGCCGGTCACCGCGCCGCGCTGGCGCGCGCGATCACGCTGATCGAAAGCCGGCGCGGCGATCACCAGGCGG
Organism: Bradyrhizobium sp.; assembly: GCA_052143915.1. Classification (GTDB taxonomy): domain Bacteria; phylum Pseudomonadota; class Alphaproteobacteria; order Rhizobiales; family Xanthobacteraceae; genus Bradyrhizobium. The sequence goes on along the minus strand of JBKQRS010000586.1, from coordinate 4,598 downwards.
CGGCGCGGGATCTGGTGCAGAAGCTGCTGCCTGAGACCGGCAAGGCCATCCGCGTAGGCATCACCGGCTCGCCCGGGGTCGGCAAATCCACCACCATCGACGCGCTCGGGATGTACCTGATCGAGCGCGGCCACAAGGTCGCGGTGCTGGCGGTGGACCCCTCCTCCGCCCGCACTGGCGGCTCGATCCTCGGCGACAAGACCCGGATGGCGCGGCTTTCGGCTTCCGACAGCGCCTATATCCGGCCGTCGCCGGCTTCCGGCACGCTCGGTGGCGTCGCCGCGAAGACGCGTGAGGCGATGTTGTTGTGCGAGGCCGCGGGCTTCGACGTGGTGCTGGTCGAAACCGTCGGCATCGGACAATCCGAAACCGCGGTCTGCGACATGACCGATTTCTTCCTGGCGCTGATGCTGCCCGGCGCCGGCGACGAGCTGCAGGGCATCAAGAAGGGCCTGGTCGAGCTCGCCGACATGATCGCGATCAACAAGGCTGACGGCGACAACATCAAGCGCGCCAATCTGGCGGCGAGCGAATACCGCGGCGCGTTGCATATCCTCACGCCGCGTTCGGAGCACTGGCATCCGCCGGTCCTGACCTATTCGGCCTTGACGGGCACCGGCATCGATACGCTGTGGCAAAAGATTCTCGACCACCGCACCGCGATGAAGGCGTCAGGAGAATTCGCCGCACGGCGCAGAGAGCAGCAGGTCAAGTGGATGTGGTCGATGCTGGAGCAGCGGATGATGGCGCGGCTGCGCGCCGATGCCGCGATCCGCGCCAAGGTGAAACGGATCGAAGCCGAGGTGGCCGATGGCCGCATCACGCCGGCGCTGGCAGCGGAGCAGATCGCGGACATGCTGAGGTGAGATGAGCGAGAAACTGCGCCTCCTCATCACCGGTTTCGGTCCGTTTCCCGGCGCGCCGTTTAATCCGACGGGACCGCTGGTGGCGCGGCTGTTGCGGCTGCGCCGCCCCGCGCTGGCCGATGTCGAATTGGTCGGGCATATCTTCCCGGTCACCTACCGGGACGTCGATCGCCAATTGCCCGATCTGCTCGCAACGCATCGCCCGCATGCGCTTCTGATGTTCGGCCTGGCGTCCCGGACGCCGCATGTCCGGATCGAGACCCGCGCCCGCAACGCCGTCACGACGCTCTGGCCCGACGCCGATCATGCGCGGGTGCGCAAGGGATCGATATCCGGCAGCGCCGACGCCCTGACGTTCGGCCCGCACACCGCCCAGCTCTTGCGCGCAGCGATCGGCACCGGCATCGACGCGCGGGCTTCGCGCGATGCCGGCAGCTATCTCTGCAACTATCTGGGCTGGCGCGCGATCGAAGCAACCCTCGGCGACAACGGTCCCCGCCTCGCCGCTTTCGTGCATATCCCGCTGCTCGCGCGCGGCGGCGCGTCCCGACGCAAGGGCACGCCGCACCGCACCACGCTGGAAGAATTGGTCGATGCCGGCGAAGCCATGCTGCTGGAGATGGTCAAGCTGACCCGGCAGGCGGCGAGAGGCTCCGCGGCATCCTGAGCGCCCATTAACCCTACCCCGACAATCACCCTGTTTCGCCGCCGTCTTCACCCTGCGTCGCTGCATTTTTGCGCTACGTATGAACTGCGAATGCCGCCACTCGCATTCGCGAGGGTCACGCGAACATGGACGTCAATCGCCGCCACCTCTTAGGTGTATCCGCCGCCGGCGCGGCGGGCGCGCTCGCGATGTCGACGGGCACCGCGCGCGCGGCACAGCTTATGTCCTCACTCGGGCGCGACGCCACGCAATATGGCGTCCACCCCGGCAGCCCCGACGACCAGACCAAATTGTTGCAACGCGCGATCGACGAAGCCGCACGCGCCGAGGCTCCGCTGGCGCTACCGCCCGGCGTCTATCGCACCTCGCAGCTTCGCCTGCAAAGCGGCACGCAGCTTGTCGGCGTGCGCGGCGCGACCCGGTTCGTCTTCAACGGCGGCGCGTCGATGCTGTCGGGCGAAGGTGCAAGCGGCGTTGGCCTGGTCAACATCACATTCGACGGGAGCGGCATTCCCCTGCCGACGCGGCGCGGCCTCGTGCATTGCCTCGGCGGCCGCGATATCCGCATCACCGATTGCGAGATCACCGGCAGCGGCGGCAACGGCATCTGGCTGGAACAGGTCTCCGGCGACGTCAGCGGCAACATCATTACCAGGACCGCCACGACCGCGATCGTGTCGTTCGACGCGCAGGGCTTGCAGGTCGCGCGCAATACCATCCAGGGCACCAACGACAACGGCATCGAAATCCTGCGTACGGCCATTGGCGACGACGGTACGCTGGTCGCGGACAACCGCATCGAGGACATCAAGGCCGGCCCCGGCGGCTCCGGCCAATACGGCAACGCCATCAACGCGTTTCGTGCCGGCAATGTGACCGTGCGGGGAAACCGGATCCGCAACTGCGACTATTCGGCGGTGCGCGGCAATTCGGCTTCCAGCATCCAGATCACCGGCAACAGCGTCAGCGATGTCCGCGAGGTGGCGCTTTATTCCGAATTTTCGTTCGAGGGCGCCGTGATCGCCAACAACACAGTGGACGGCGCGGCGCTCGGCGTTTCCGTGTGCAATTTCAACGAGGGTGGACGCCTCGCGGTCGTGCAAGGCAACATCATCCGCAACCTGTTGCCGAAGCGTCCCATCGGCACCGCGCCGGATGATGACGCCGGCATCGGCATCTATGTCGAGGCCGATACCACCGTGTCGGGCAATGTGATCGAGAACGCGCCATCGTTCGGGATCGTCGCCGGCTGGGGCAAATATCTGCGTGACGTCGTGATCTCGGGCAATGTGATCCGCAACGCCTTCGTCGGCGTCGGCGTGTCGGTGACGCCGGGCGCCGGCACGGCGCTGGTCAATAACAACGTGATCTCGGAGGCGCCGCGCGGCGCGGTGGTCGGGCTCGATCACGCCCGCCCCATCACGCCGGATCTTTCCGCCGAAGGCGCGCAGCGCTTCGCCCAGGTGGTGGTGGGGATCAATGCGGTGCGGCGGTAAAGTATTGACAGCAAGCGAAGGTGCGTCATCCCCGGATGAGCGCAATTGCGCTCACTCGGGAGGTGCGAGCACTTGCGAGCCTCGAAGGATGACTGGTGGGCATCTACATTTACATGCTGCGTTGCGCGGACGGATCCTATTACATTGGAAGCGCGACGGGACACGACCTCTCTGTGCGTGTCGATCAGCACAATGCTGGATCATATCAAGGATATGCTTTTCGAGGGCGTCCGGTCGTTCTCGTCTGGTCTGAATATTTCGATAGGATCACGGACGGAATTGCCGTCGAACGCCAGATCAAGGGTTGGAGCCGGGCCAAGAAGGAAGCGCTCATTCGCACCGATTGGACAAGTCTGAGTAAGCTTTCCCGTCGTCGAGCCGGAAGGGCAAAGAGCAAATGAGCATGTCATCCTTCGAGGCTCGCCGAAGAGGCTCGCACCTCCGGCGATAACGGCGAAGCCGTTACGCGGGGATGACGTTCACCAGCTACAGCGCGTTGTGCAGCAGCGGATAGCGTTCCGCAATCGCCGCCATGTCCGACGTTGCCGCTGTCGTGTCGTTGCCGATCGCCCGCGCGGAAAGCGCATCCTGCGCAGCAAGCGCGTCGGACAGCGGGATGATCGAATTCTCACGCGTTTGTTCGGCCGGCATCTCCGCTCGCGGCCGCAGATGAACCTGATAGCGCCGGCTCCCCTCGCGCGACAGCACCGCCGCGGTGCGACCAAGCCAGGACATGTCGATGGCCGTGTTGTTGCGGGATTCCTTGCGCGATGAGAGATCGCGCCAGGTTTCCACCGCCGCCTTGGCCTCCTGGATATTCTCCAGGAATGCGCGTTCGCTGTGAAAGCGCCGCCAGCGGCCGGACTCGAACAATTCGGTGAGGTATTCCAGTCGCCGCTCGGCAAGAGCGCACCAGCGCGCGACAATGTCGCGGCCACCCGCCACGTCCAGTCGATGTGTCATGAACCTGCCCGCTAGGAGGAAGACGGACGCGAACGCAACCGGACGAATCAATCAGAGGTGACAAATATATTTTGTGGAAAACTCCAACAAAGTCTAGCGGGTCATCACTGGCGGATGCAGCCGGTCGAGCGCCCCCGCCATCATGCGGGGTTTTCGAGGCGATCCACCATCAAGCGCCGGCATCAGGCGCACCGGTTGCAGGGACTTCCCAATTCGCCGGCGCGGGACGTAGCTTGGCGAAACACCGCCAAAAACGAAAGACCCGTCCGGGGGGACAACCGGACGGGTCAAGCCATATGGGCGCTTGGGGTGGATGGGCGCTCGCGCCGAATACGGCCTCGATGGGGAGGGATTACCGCTCCCACATTCATTGGTCGCGGAAGGTGCGCCGAACGTTCAATGCCGTTAGCGAATTTTTTTAACGTTTCGGGCCGGCTTTTCTGGACGGCAAAATCACTGCGCGGCGGGCTTTGTTTCGGCCGTAGCGGGCTTTGTTTCGCCTGCGGCGGGCCCTGTTTCGCCTGCGGCGGGCCCTGTATCGCCTGCGGCGGGCTTGGGCTCGCCCTCGGCCCGTTTGTCGGACGCCGTCGTGGCGACCGGCTGATT
>JBKQRS010000585.1:0-3515 GCA_052143915.1 Bradyrhizobium sp. | reverse complement strand
CAGCTCGCCTTCGTCAGTGCCGTCACCATCCTGCTCTATGGGGTGTTTCTCTATACCCAGACCGTCCGGCACCGCGATTATTTCGTGATCGATTTCACCGGCGCCTCGGATGACCAAACGCATGCTTCGAACCGGATGATGTTCGTCAGCACCGTGTTGCTTTTGGTTTCGCTGCTGGCCGTGGTGCTGCTGGCCAAGAAATTCTCGCAGGTGGTCGATGCGGGGGCTGCCCTGATCGGCGCGCCGCCGGCCTTTGCCGGAATTCTGGTGGCGCTCCTGATCCTGCTGCCGGAGAGCGTCGCCGCCATCGGCGCGGCGCGCAAGAACGACCTGCAAAAGAGTATTAATCTCGCGCTCGGCTCCTCGCTCGCCACCATCGGACTAACGATCCCGGCGGTGGCGGTGGCCGCGTATGTGCTCGACAAGCAGCTGGTGCTGGGCCTTCCCGCCCAGGATATGGTGCTTCTGGGATTGACGTTCATCCTCGGCATGCTGACGCTCGGCACCGGCCGCACCAACATCCTTTTCGGGCTGGTCCACCTCGTGGTATTTGCGGTATTCGTGTTCCTGGTATTCGTGCCTTGAGCCTTCGGGAGAGAATCGGCAATGATCAGCGCCAAATCCGACGTTCAGGTCGACACGCCGGAGGTCCGCGTTACTGAATGGCGGCTGGCGCCGGGCAGCGCCACCGGACATCACATTCATGAGATGGATTACGTCATCGTTCCCGTTACCGCAGGCGAAATGACCATCGTGGCGCCCAACGGGGAGCGCTCCAAGGCGCAGCTCGGGGTCGGCAAATCCTACTTCCGCAAGGCGGGGGTGGAACATGATGTGCTCAACGAAAGCGCAAGCGAGATCGTATTTCTGGAAGTGGAGCTGAAACCATAACCCCGCCGTTTACCGAATTGCCACCGATCTGCCTCAAAGCTGCGGCATCAGAACCTGCGCGGGAGTGGTCGGCATGCTGAAATTGGTCTCCAAATTTGCCATGGACATCTTGCCGTCGGTGATTGCGACCATCGTCGGCGCCTATATCGTTAATCATTACATCAACGTCAAACCTGCCGCCGATGCGGCGGCGACCGCGGCCGCGGTATCGACGGCCGATCCGAAAAAGGCCAATTCCAGGAGCGATTCGAAGCCGGTGCAGAAATCCGCCGACCTCGGCAACATTCCCGAGCCCGGGGTGAGGGCAAAGGGCATTTCCGAGAAGGCCATCACCGACAAATCGGCCGCCGAAAAGCCCGCGGAGAAGCCCGCCGACAAGGCCGACCGGCCGGCGGAGACCGCAAGTATTCCACCGATCGCTCCCGCGAGCGCACCGGCGGAGAGCCGCCGTCATCAGCCGATGCCGCACGAAAAGGCCGCCGCCAAGACCGCTCCCGCGCCGGCTGCCGAGCCTGTGGTTGCCGCACCAAATACCGTCGTACCGGTCGAAACGGCCACCGCTCCGGATGCCAACGATCTGGCGCGCGCGGCGATCGAGCGCCTGCGCGGTACGCCCGAGCCCGCTCCACGCGCCCAGGAAGCTGCCCGCGTTCCGGAGGCGCCCCGGGTTGTGGCCGCGCCGGCACCGGCACCGGTCGTGACGGCGCCGCCGATCCAGCCCCTGCCGCCGCCGATTCTGGTCTCGACGCCACCGGCAGATACGAAGCAGCCTTACCCGCCCACGGCGCGGGCGGATGAGCCGGGTCGTCCGACGCCGCCGGCCGATATTCCTGACCCGCGGCCGCCGCTCGACCTGCGGGCTGACGCGGTGGACGCCCCTGCGCGAGAACGCACATCGGTTGCCGATGACGTGCTGTCGGCAGCGAAATCGATGTTCCACTCGGTCTTGCCGAAATAGCTGTGGTTCACGCGAACCGGCGGCTGCCCTGGATCAAGTCCGGGGCAGGTTTCCGTTCGAAACCTTAAGACGTTTCGGAATCCTAAAACGTATCGTAGCTTTGGCCGGGCTTGCCGCCGACGCGGGCAAAGCCGGTTCTCGCGGCTTCATCCTTCGGGCGCAGGTTGATGGCGCGGCCGTATGAGCCGGCGGCCTTGGTCTTGTCGCCGAGGCGTTCATAGGCGAGGCCCCGGGTCATCCAGATCTGCGCGTTCTGCGGATCGGACTGCACCGCCTCGTCGAGATCGGCTGCGGCCTCCTTGGTCTTGCCCAGAGCGAGGTAGCTGAGCGCGCGGCCCAGCAGCGGCTCGGCCTGTTGCGGTATGAGGCCGTTCGCCGTCGTGAAGTCGTCGATCGCGAATTGGTGCTGCTTCTCGCTTTGATAGAGCAGGCCGCGATTGTAATACGCCTCGGCGTCATCGGGACGAAGGCTGATCGCCTTGTTGAAATCCTCGAGCGCTTGCGGCGCCTGGTTGCGCGCCTTGTAGACCATGCCGCGGCCGAGCCAGGCCGGCGCGTAGTTGGAATCGAGCGCCAGCGCGCGCTCATAGTCGGCCATCGCCTGATCGAGCCGCTTGGTCTTGCGATAGATCAGGCCGCGGTTGGCGAACGCCTGGCCGTAATTGGGATCGAGGCTGATTGCCTTGTTGAAATCGGCAAGCGCCTCCTCGGTCTTTCCGGCCTGCGCCAACACCGAGCCGCGCATGTTGTAGGCCTGCGGATCATTGGGGTTGTTCTTGACGGTCTCGGTGAGCGAAGCGATGTTGCTTGAAGCGGCCAGCTGCGCCGGTTCTTCCCTCGGCTCCGAAGAGGTCAACGATCCCAGCGTCATCGAACAGCCGCCGAGCGCGATGGCGATCAATGCGATCGGCGCGGACGCGCGCGGAGCGAGGCGCAAAGCTCCGGAAAAGACATCAGGAACCGGGATGGCCATATTGCACAACACTCACGCGGCTAATGCATTATTGGTAGCCCGCCGGCGCGTATTCCGCAAAATGTCCTCCCTCGGACTTGATCCGCGGGTGAATGCCGGTTTTACGACCCCTGCGCAAAACGACAACGCGGGCACACAGGCCCGCGTCATCGGATTCAAATCCAGCAAGATGCTGATCAGCGCGACCCGCGCGGTCCCACGCCGGGACCGCCACGGCCGCCGCCTGGACCACCACGCTCGGCGCCCGGACCGGCGCCGAACACCGGCTTCGGCTTCATCGGCAGCAGGCCTTCGCGCTGCAACTTCTTGCGGGCGAGCTTGCGCGCGCGGCGCACGGCTTCGGCCTTTTCACGGGCCTTCTTCTCGGAGGGCTTCTCATAATGACCGCGGAGTTTCATCTCGCGGAAAATACCCTCGCGCTGCATCTTCTTCTTCAGCGCCTTGAGGGCTTGATCGACATTGTTATCGCGAACGAGAACCTGCACGCGGCATCCTTTTGGCTGTTCGATTGATAAATTAGGAAGATCGCAAAGGCCGGCTCGGGCCACGCCTTTGCATCAAGGGCGCGGACATACCAGATCGGAACGGGAATGTCCACCTCGCGGGCGCGGTTTTAACCACGTCGCCGCGGTCCGGAACCCGGACTTCGTCCGGCGGAGCCTGTCGATCAGGTGGGATCGCGCTGCCCCGGCG
>JBKQRS010000584.1:0-4084 GCA_052143915.1 Bradyrhizobium sp. | reverse complement strand
CGAAACTCCTCAATCGAACCCCGCAGTGCGAAGACAGATCGCTGCTTCGTTTCAGCCAGGCGATCTTGTTAGGCTTCGTTCAGGCGGACCTTTGATGACTGTTGACAATACAACGGGCGATCAGGTGGATTGCCTTTGGAGCGGATATGATGGTCAGCCTTATGCTGAAAGTTTCCCCGTCGAGGTGCTCCAGAAGTTTTAATCGTCGATCGTTTTCGCGTTCAAAGTAGCGCAAAGCGGCGGCGACGAATGATACCCTGACTTCCGCCTCATCGCGATTTCACCCTACCCCACGGGATGGGGCGGCATTTCTCGCAGCGCTGCTTTGCGCGACCGCAGCCGCTGGCGAGCCTTGGCAAGATCGACAATCTTCAACTCCGCTACACGATCGACCAGGGAGTTCGTCGGCTTGCCTTCGAGGTAGAGGCTCGCCGCGTTCCGGGCCAGGGCGACATCATCGATGATGAACATGGTCAGCGCTCCCGTTTGTATCGAACCCGCCGCTCGTCGCGAGGCCATGCACGGGCGCGGATTTTTGCGGTTTGATTGGGGTCTTCGACAAGTACCAGCTTGCACCCGTTGGCCCCAGCGTAACGCTGCCGAAACGCTTTACCTGTCTTGCTCCGAGGAGCTTGGCGCTATGCCCCTTCGCGTGGCGTGCCACGCGGTCGAGTTCCTGGCGGTAAATGTTGAGCCCGTCCACGCGCTCGCGAAACGCCAAGATCAAATCATCATAGGAGCTTACACCAGCCTTAGGGGCGCGCCGAACGCGGCCGCCGTCAGCAACGAACCCGTACTTCAACGGTCTTGTTATTTCTGCCGGCGCGCTCTCAGGATAGTGCATGGCATTCTGCAACAGCCGATTCCGGGCGGACACGTTCCAGGCTCGCATGAAGCGAGCGCGAAATGATGCTTATTCAAACGGAGCACTTGAGGCAAAGCTATTTAAGCTGGCCGTCGGCAAAGACTTCGAGCGGAAGCAAGCCCTCGACTGGCTTAGTATCGTGATCGAAGACGGCCGCGCCGAACTCGAGGCTCAGCATGCGCTGGAGCGGGAGATCGAAGCTTGGGATATGTCCTGTCGGATTGCGTTTTTGATTGCGATCGCGCCGAACTGACGGCACTGGAAACGTGACACCCAGATCGGGCGGTGGTTCGCAATAGCTTAGCTTCGAGTGTCAGTTGTGTACGAGGGCGACCAATGGACAGTTCCGTTCTAAAAGAGCAGGCAGATCAGTGCCGCAGCCTCGCTGAATGTGAATAGGCGCCCAACATTGACCCCGTAGTCATGAAGTCGATCAGGTACTTAGGATGCCGATCGGCGCTCGGACCCCACGCTGAGTGACACCTTCACTGCAACATGCTTCATTTTCCTAGGTCGGGAACCGATCTTAGGACTCCTTACCAACTAGTGTGGGCAACACCCGGGGGCTGTGGCGGTGTCGTGAGGGCGGCGTTAGCAGCTAGGCCCGGCGCACTTTAACCAACAAGGGTGCGTCGGGCTTGTCCAAAGGATTCAATCGAAGTAGCCGAGCGCTCGCTCTCTGGGGTAGGTGAGGAAAGGCTGCACCCGGCTACTCGGCCCATACACAACGCGGGCACTTCGATGAAACCGCAAATTATCTAAGCATCCGTGACCAAGGGCACGGCCACGCCCTTTTTGTGGGGCTGGGGGATGGGCGGTGGCCGTGCAGGCCGCGTAATCGGCGGAGAACGCGACCCGGTAAATCAATGCGGGTTTGCGAGGGGTGTTCCTGTGAACATCGCGCCGTTGAAGGCCAGTGGTGAGTCCGGGATCTTGCGGGCTTTCTGGATCGTTGTTTCCCAATAGGCGGACTTTACTAGGGCTTCACGGGTTCAGCTCGCGCAGCGCCCCCTCGAGCTTTGGCGGCTGCCGCCTGGCGGCCGCGCGTAGCGATCAGTTCTTTCTGGAGCTTCAACCGTTCATCGGGTGTCATGGCGGGCTCTTCGCGCTTCGGCAGCAGATCTCCTACCAGGGGATAAACGCTCGTTTTCGGAGGCGCCAGCGCCTCAGCCCGCGCGTCCATCAGTGAGCGCTCCCGCAGCGAGCGCCTGATTGACATACGCAATGCCCAAATATGATCGTTCCTTGAGCAATGCGGGCCAATTATGACCATCAGCCGCGGACCTATGCGGTTCCTCATTTCGCCAGATGCCTCGAAATAGAAAAGCCGCCGCTGGCTTGAGATCAGCGACGGCTCCTCTAACTCACATGGTGACCAAAAAGATCGCCTCTACTCTAGGTGGCGTGGACACTTATCGCATCCATAAGATGATGGCAGCGAGAGTGACGACGGCACGGTAATTTCGGGCGGTCTTTTCGAAGCGGGTTGCGACGCGGCGGAACTGCTTGAGTTTTGAGAAGCAGCATTCCACGAGATGGCGCTGGGCATAGAGATGTTTGTCGAGCGGATATTTGAGCGCACGTGACGGGTTGTTGGGGATGACGGCGAGTGCTCCCTTGGCGGCGATGGCTTGGCGCAAGTGATCAGCGTCATAGGCCGTATCGGCCATGACGACCTCGGCAGATAATCCCTCGATCAATGCGGCGGCTTGCGGTGCATCGCCCTTCTGACCTGCGGTCAGCGTGAACCGCACAGGACATCCCAAGCCTCGAACGGCCATATGTATCTTGGTGCTCAGGCCACCGCGCGAGCGACCGATCGCTTGACCTTCAGACCCCCTTTTTTCGCCCCGGCGGCGTGCTGGTGGGCCCGAACGATGGTGGAATCGAGGATCAGATATTCGAAGTCCGGATCATCGGACATCGCCTCGAAGATCCGCCACCAAACACCCTTAATGCTCCATCGGCTGAAGCGCCGGAACACGCTGTTCCAGTCCCCAAACGCCTCCGGAAGATCACGCCAGGGGGAGCCCGTACGCACGATCCACAGCACACCTTCCACGAACATCCGATTGTCGCGCCCGGTGGAGCCTTTCTGGTCAGGTCGGCCTATAATCAGCGGCGCCATCCGTTCCCATGTCGCATCGCTCAAAACCAAACGATCCATCACACCCAAGGTCGCCTCCCCAAAAGCAGCCTTGAATCTGATTTGCTCCTAAAAGGGAATCCTTAGAGTCCACACCACCTAGTCCGGGGGCCTGCGCGCGGTCGAACGGCCGCCCGGTTTCGAGTCGTCTACGCTGAAAGGAAGTAGCCCCAGCGCGCGGGCAGTCTCGGGCCGGCCGATCGACACAAGCGCGGGGCGAGTCCGGCGGCACGAGCACGGCCACGCCCCTAGCGATGCTGGAAGATAGCGGGCGGTGACCGTGCAGGCCGCGTCAACCGAAAAGCGCGACCCGAAGGACCAATGAGGCTTTCGAAGCTGTGTTCCATGACATCTTTAAGGGCTATAACGTGGGACCAAAGCCCCGCGCGTCAGCCAGCCACACCTCCTCGTCCTATCCAGAGCGCGATGCCGATCCAGGCGCTGGACTCAGTGGGGCGCCTCCAACCGAAACAGGTCCGACAGGGTTAGGCAGTCGAAATATTTTTTTGTGCGACGTTCCGACCAATCGGGCCCGAGCCTTTGACTGTGGAATGGAGGAGGTCGTCAGCGGGGCCACAGCATTTTGTAGGGAGTCCACCCGCGCCGTTAGCGAGGAGAGTTGCTTTGATATTCTTTTCAGATCCGTCTGCTGTGTATGAAATTCTGCTTAAGGGAATCCAGAGTAGCTGCATCTTGCTGCAACATAGCTGCGTTATGCGCCAGAACGGCTCCATTTTCCTGAAGCGTAGCTGCATTTTGTTGTTGGGACGATTGAATATCCTTTAGCGCCGTGGTGACGGGATCTGGTATTGGCGCTGAAGCCGTCTCGCGTGGAAACAATTCAGCGAAGCTACCGAAATTCGGCAGAGCAATATTGAAATTCGGCAAAGCGTATATGGCCGCCGCACCAATGACGACCAAAGCTGATACGGACACAACTATCGCGGACATTCGGCGGGACCGCCTGTTCGGTGCTGCAGGCTGTTTGTCGAGTTGCGTCTCTTTATTCAGTGTCCCAGCTTGTGGTTCTTTTTCCGGTGTCTCAGCCACCTGCGTTCGCCTCGGATCAATGA
>JBKQRS010000583.1:0-2879 GCA_052143915.1 Bradyrhizobium sp. | reverse complement strand
GCGGCCTTTTCGGGACCCCCCAATATGTCCGTCAAATCATTCAAATCCGCCGATAATAGGCCCTCGAGCGAATGGAACCCGCCCTTGACCAGGCTCTCGGCGGCCTCGCGCTCAATCCCGGGGATCGCCGCCATCTCTTCGACGGCCCGCTTGACTTTCTCCTCGAAACCCAGCTCGGCGGATTCTTCCTTCTCGATCTCGATGTTCCATCCGGTCAGCTTCGCCGTCAGGCGCGCATTTTGCCCCTTCTTGCCAATCGCCAGTGACAATTGGTCAGGATCCACAATAATCTTCACGGAATGGCGGGCTTCGTCAATGACGAGATTCTTTAGCTTGGCGGGGGCGAGGGCAAAGGTGACGTACTGGCGAACGTTCGGGTCCCAGCGAATGATGTCGATCTTTTCTCCGCTGAGTTCGCGCACGATGTTCTTCACACGCATCCCGCGCATGCCCACGCAAGCACCAACTGGATCAACCTTTTCGTCATGCGACAGGACGGCAATCTTGGTCCGAAAGCCCGCCTCGCGGGCGATGGCCTTGATCTCCACGGTTTTGTCGGCGATTTCCGAAACTTCGAGTTCAAAGAGCTTGCGGACAAAATCAGGATGGCTGCGGGACAGAATGATCTCGGGACCATGGATCGCGTTGTCGACGCTCAGTGTATACGCGCGAATGCGGTCACCGGGCTGGTATTCCTCCGTCGGGACGCGCTCGCGGCTGGGCATGATACCTTCAATCTTGCCCAGGTCGATGATGACGTCGCTGCGCTCGAAGCGTCGCACGGTGCCCGACAGGATGTCGCCGCCGCGTCCCTTGAACTCCTCGAACACCATGTTCTTCTCAACCTGCCGAATGCGCTGCAGCATCGCCTGTTTGGCCGTCTGGGCGGCAATCCGCCCAAAATTCTGCGGGGTGACCTCAACTTCGATGCTTTCCCCGAGTTGGATGTTCGGCGCGCGGCGGCGGGCGTCCGTTAACGAGATTTCATCTTGCTTGTTGACGACGTTCTCGACCACCAATTGCTTGGCGAGGGCGCGGATGTTGCCGGTCTTGCGGTCGATCTCGATACGCAGGTCGTTGGCGGGACCGACACTCCTCTTGGAAGCCTGTAGCAACGCCGACTCGACGGCTTGGAACAGGACTTCCTTGTCGATGCCCTTCTCGCGATGAAAATATTCCACCGCTACTATCAATTCGCCGTTCATAAGCGTTCTTTATCCTCGGGCGGCACACCCCATCCGGGGAACAAAAAAGTGGGTTCTTCGACCCACTTGTTCCGTGTCGCCAATTAATCAACCGACACAATTATACGCAATCTCCAATGTCGGTCAAGTCCATAGAGGAACCCGCGTAACGGGCTTGTCTTGCGGCGGGAGAGGGTTACAATGCGCCGCGAATGAACCTGCCCAACCGGCTCACCGTCGCGCGAATCGGCCTGACAGTGGTTTTCGTCATGGCCCTGCTCTTGCCGCCTCACGGTCTGGTACTCGCCCACTTCCCGTTTGGGAAAACGACGGCCCTGGTTATCTTTATCATCGCCAGCCTGACCGATTGGTGGGACGGCTGGTACGCCCGCCGATACAAGATTGAGACGGCGTTCGGCGCTTTGATGGACCCACTCGCCGACAAGGTCCTCACGACCGCCGCATTCATCTGTTTCATCGAGCAGCCGAGCTATCGTGGCGCCAGCGTGCCGTTGGTGCAGGCTTGGATGACGCTGGTGATCGTCGCGCGCGATTTTCTGGTGACAGGGTTGCGGCTGGTGGCCGGCCAACAGGGCGCGGTCTTGCGGGCCGAAGGGCTCGGCAAGCATAAGACCGTGTCCCAAATGGTCACGATTATCGTAATCCTGATCGGTCTGGCAGTGCGCGAGGACTGGAATTGCTTCGGCGTCGATTATGACCAGTTCAATGTCGCGTTTTCCCGCGTGGCCTTCACACTGATGCTGATCACCGTCAGCCTGACGCTGATCTCGGGCATCATCTACTTTTTCAAGAACGGGCAGTTTTTCTTCCGCGATGCGTGAGCGACTGATCAAATTTCTGGCCACCGGGTTCGGCGTCGGCTATCTGCCGGTCGCGCCGGGCACGGCCGGCTCGGTCGTCGGCGTCGGGTTCTGGTGGGCACTGAACCAGGAACATCACCTGTGGCTGCGTGTCGTGTTTCTGGTGCTGGCCATCGGATTTGCAGTCTGGTGCGCGGGCGAAGCGTCCGACATCATGCACCATCCCGATCCATCCAGCGTGGTCATCGACGAGATCGTGGCCATGCCGCTCGCGCTAATCGGGCTGGGAACAAGCTGGTGGCAGGTCGCCGTGGGATTCGCGATGTTCCGGCTCTTCGATATCTGGAAGCCGTCCCCCATTCGCGACGCGCAGGATTTTTCCGGCGGGATCGGGATCGTGCTGGACGATCTGTTAGCTGCCGCCGCCGCGTGCGTGTCCACTCATGGCATCGTGTGGCTGGTCAGTTGGATGAAGCATTAACCCCGAAGGCTTTCGGGGCTGAGCTTGGCGAGGAACCCTTCGAGCTGTTTGGTATCGAAATTGGCCAGCACGTGGCCGTCGATCACAATGGTCGGCACGTAACGCTGACCCGATAACCGTTGCATTTCCTCGTCGGCAGCGGGGTCGCGGCCCACGTCAATCTCTTGGAACGCGATGTCATGCGCCTTCAAATACTCCTTGGCATCGAGACACCATCCGCACCATTGGCGCGTGTACAGCTTCACATCTCCCATGGTTCTTCCTTGCTATCAATAAGATGCACAACATGACGTGAGAGTTTCGAGGTGACAAGTTCTTTCACCAGTTTCTGGAGTCAGTGCCGCTGTGAGACTGAACAAGAACCGGAATTATCCTTCGTCGGTCCGCGGAAAA
>JBKQRS010000582.1:0-7353 GCA_052143915.1 Bradyrhizobium sp. | reverse complement strand
TTCGATATGTAGAGCTGATGCGGTTGCGTCAGACAGTCCTTGAGGCAGAGTCAACGAGATCAACGCGACACGCTGCTCAAGCGGCACGATGATTCGTTCAGCCGATAGACCTAATCGCTAGTTCGGTTATGGCACGAAACGGCCACCAGCGATGTCCGCAGTTCGGTCGCTCGCGGGGGTAAACCTGACATGGCGCGGACACCTCAGAGGGTCGCGAACAGATCGGCCCGGCTGGGCGGACGTCAGGTGATCAGCTCCCGAAGACGCTCTATTTCGGCGGCTGACTTTTCCAATTGATCAGCGGCCTGATCCAAGAGGCCAGCGTCCTCCTTTGCAGTCGCATAGCCTGCTGAATCGTTATCACGCCTAGTCTGTTGAGCCCATTCTCTAAGCCTTCTTGCGATATTGAGCATCTCTGGAACGTCTACCATCAGGGTCACTCCTGCTTCCGGTCATATCTGGCGAGCGCTTCGGCGCTGGCTCCCGCTTGCAAGCAAGTCGCACCTACCGAACAGGCTGACACTTAGGCACAAGGAGTCACGTTCGGCCAAGCGGACATTCGGCCCGGATCGATATCTGAGGTCATCCTCACGCGCAGATTAGGCCCTTCGTCTTCATTCATCGACTGTTCGGTATTGCAAGGATCGCCAGAGAGGGGCACCATGAAGCAAAAAGAGCAGCTGTCTGGGGGATAGGTCTTTTCAGGGAGAGCTTCATGTCTCAATTGAATGACGTTATCGAACAGAGTGTTCGTGCGCAGGACGCGCCATTTCTTGTTGCCATGGTAGGCGATAAAGATGGGATCAGATGGTCGGGCTCGTCGGGCGACCGTGCGCCCGGCCAAAAGGCGACGCAAGATACGGTCTTCCGCATCTTCTCGATGACGAAGGCGGTTGGCTCAACCGCCGCGATGATCCTGATGGATCGCGGCAAGCTTGACCCGAATACGCCTGTCGAGGCGATCATCCCAGAATTCGCTAAGATTAAGGTGCTCGACGGTTTCGACGGTGCAACACCGCGCCTTCGTGCTCCACGCAGCAAGGCAACCGTTCGCCATCTTGCAACGCACACATCAGGTTTCGTCTATGAATTCTGGAATCCCGATATTCCTAAATACATGGAGGCGACAAAGCATCCCTCAATCCTATCCGGACTTAAGGCGTCACTATTTTATCCCCTCGCCTTTGATCCGGGCGAGCGCTGGGATTACGGAATCGGCATCGACTGGCTTGGCCAAGTCGTCGAGGCCGTCGACGGGCGGAAAATCGACCACTTCTGTCGTGAAGAAATCCTAGATCCTTTGAAAATGCTGGACACGCGCTTCGAAGTTGAGGACCGCATGGCCAGCCGGCTCTCCTCAGTGTCGATTAGGGGTGAAGATGGCAAATTCGCCGATTACCCGCTTGCACCGCCGTCCCATCCGGAATTCTATGGCATGGGTCATGCGCTCTATTCTACTGCGCCAGATTATATGCGCTTTCTTCGGATGTATCTGAATAAGGGCCAACTCGACGGGAAGCGATTGCTCAGCGAGAAAGGGGTTGAAACCCTGCTCTCCAATCAGATCGGGGATATTAAAATCGGCTTGCTGAAAACCGTCGTCCCTGCGCTCACGGCAGATGCGGAATTTTTTCCCGGACGCAAAAAAACCCACAGCATGGCATTCATGCGTATCGAGGAAGATGTTCCTGGAATGCGGTCAGTCGGCTCGCAGTTCTGGGCTGGCGTTCTGAACACGCATTGTTGGTTCGATCCGAAGAAGAATATCGCGGCGGTGCTCATGACCCAATCGCTTCCCTTCGCTGAACCGCGTTTCATGGGCGTCTACGACAGGTTCGAGCGCGCTGTCTATGCGCAGTAGCCGTAATTAATTTAGGCTCGCGCAGTAATCGGCCACGCCAACCCGCGAGTCCCGCTGCAACCTTTGGCCTTGTGATAGACGGTTTGCAGGCCGTAGACCGGAGTCGGGATGCTCTCGAAGCGCGCCTTCAACTGCAGGGAAAGGAATTGCGAGTAATGGCGCGACTGGTGCAGATTGCCGCCGTGGAACCATAGGCCTTCCTGCTGCGTCGGCTTCCACATGTTGCGCTGTTCGCCTTCCCATGGGCCGGGGTCCTTGGTTGTATTGGAGCCGAGCCCCCAGACCTTGCCGACCTTGTCGGCCATTTCCCGGCTGATGAGATCGGCGACAAAGCCATTCATCGAGCTGTAGCCGGTGGCGTAGACGATCACATCAGCCGGCAGTTCCTTGCCGTTGTCGAGCCTGACGCCGTTAGGCGTGATTTCCTCGACCTGGCCTGCGACCAGCTTGACCTTGCCGTCGATGATGAGCTGCGAGGCGCCGACGTCGATGTAATAGCCCGAGCCGCGGCGCAGGTACTTCATGAATAGCCCGGAATCGTCGTCGCCGAAGTCGAGCCGGAAACCGGCTTTCGTTAGCCCCGCATAGAAATCGGCGTCGTCCTTACGGATCTTGTCATAGACCGGCTTCTGGAACTGATTCAGGATCTTGTAGGGCAGCGAGGCGAAGATCAGATCGGCCTTCGCCGTCGTCATGCCGCCGCGGACGGCGCGCTCGGAATAGAGGTCGCCCAGGGATTCCATCAGCGAATCTGAGCGCACGATATGGGTGGTCGAGCGCTGCACCATGGTCACATCGACGCCGGCCTCGTACAGCGCGGTGCAGATGTCATGCGCGGAATTGTTCGAGCCGATCACGACCACCTTCTTGCCCTTGTAGCGGTCGGGACCGGGATGGCGCGAGGAATGGTGCTGCTCACCCTTGAAGGTGTCCATGCCCTTGAATTGCGGCATGTTCGGCTTGGCGGACATGCCGGTCGCAAACACCAGCTGTTTCGGCTTGAGCGTGATCTCTTTGCCATCCCGCTCGACGACGACGGTCCATTCCTTGTTGGCGTCGTCCCAATCGGCGTGTTTGGCCGTGGTGCCGGTCCAATAGTTCAGCTCCATGACCCTGGTGTACATCTCCAGCCAGTCGCCGATTTTGTCCTTGGGCGAGAACACCGGCCAGTTCTTCGGGAAGTCGATGTAGGGCAAATGATCGTACCAGACCGGGTCATGCAGGCAGAGCGACTTGTAGCGGTTGCGCCAGGAATCGCCGGCGCGGGCGTTCTTCTCGACGATGATGGTGGGCACGCTGAGCTGGCGCAGCCGCGCGCCGAGCGCGATGCCGCCTTGGCCGCCGCCAATAATGAGCACGTAGGGCTGGGTCTTAAAGCCGAGCTGCTCAGTTTCCTCGTCGCGCAATTCCTTCCAGGTTTTGGCGCCGGGATTGACGCCATGCCGGGCGCCGAGTGACCGGGTGAAGCCGGTCTTTTCCTCATGACCTTTCAGTTCGACCATCGTTGTCAAAAGCGTCCAGATCTGGCCGTTCTGGAGGCGGATCAGGCCGTAGCCGCGCGCGACCTCGGTCTCGAATGAGATCCAGGACTCGGTCACGCCGCCAGCTTCGGTTGCTGTCTCACCCTCGGCGATTTTCCAGTTACGCGGCTTCACGCGCGCGAGGCAATGCGCGAGCATGTCGCGGACCTGATCGCGCCCTTCCATCGTCTTGATGTTCCAGGTGAACGCAACAAGGTCGCGCCAGTAGCATTCCGGAGCGAACATTCCCACGGCGGCGTCGAGATCGCCCGCCACAAGCGCCGCTTCGAATTTGTCGAGAAAAGCTTGGACGCGCGCGTTAAGCGTGGTGTCGAGCATGATTTCCTCCCGGGGTCGTTTTCAATTTTTCTGCGAATTAGCGCAAGCTTATCCCAATTATCGAACGAATCCAGGCTTGCGCGGTCCGATTTCCCCGTCGGCTTCAGCGCTTCTCAGCGCTCCCCCACAACGATGCTGCTTTACCCACCGACGAGGTGGTAAATAGTCTATTTGCTGCGGTGCATGAGTCCGGAATTGGCACGAAGCTGCCGAACCGGAATGTTCAGCGCTACGCTCAAGCGCAGTATGAAACCCAACAAACTCCCCGCCAAAAAGCTCTGCCAGGCTGGCGCAAAAAAAAAAGACAACGACTGCTCGTAGAGCTGAGGGCGAAGGCGAAGGTGAAGAAATGAGCGCCCCGGAGGGCGTTATGGCCAGTCCCGCTTGCGCTATTTCCGAGGTTACCTTACCCTTATGTTTCTGCGCCAATCGTCCCTAAAATCGGAGACCGTAAATGACCTGGAAAGCTCCAAAGATCGTCGAAGTGCCGGTCGGCATGGAAATCAACATGTACGCCTGTGCGGCGCGCAAATAATTAGCTTCGCGAACACCTGCTGGGTCCAGGAGCAAGTTTTTGGCTCGCTCCTGGACCTGCAGGAAGGTACGTTAGAAACTGAATTGATGCAGTCAAATCCGAGTTCCCTTTTGACCGCATTGGTCGTCGCCGATCCTGGCCTCGACCGCAGTGCAGCCTCAAATACATTGTGAACTTATGGTGGCAGTTTAACTTAATTGCGGTGTCAGCTTTTTTCTTCGCCACAATTCTCAATTCAAAAACACTAAAAGATGTGGGCAGCGTTCCATAAGTCGACGCAGCGCCCCGCACCTTCCTCATCATCAGCAACGTTTGCCATTTGACAACTGTTTGCAGCGGCGCATTCATAGCGGTACTCCCCGACAGCGGGTGACCACCCGTTAGAATCGGGGCGCATCACAGGGAGGCATATCCATGAAGCTTCGTTTTATGACGACGATGGCATTATTCTCGCTGGCCGCCTGGCCGGCCGGTGCGCAGCCTACTCAGCCCGCACCGCCGAGCGCACTCGAAACGCTGGGCGCCATGCATCAACGGGCACGCCCGTTGATTGGCCCGAAATCCCGCAGACTGGCCAGAAGGCCGATCAGGTCAAGCAGAATCTGACCAAGATCAAACTGCCGCCGGGCTTCCACATTTCGCTGTACGCGCTGGTGCCGGATGCCCGCCACATCGCGGTCGGCCCGCAGGGCGTCGCGACTTTTGTCGGCACCCGCAAATCGAAAGTCTGGGTGGTGACCGACCGCTCCCGCGGCGGCGTGGGAGACGAAGTGAAGGAGTTCGCGCCGACGCTGCCGAAGAAGATACCCAACGGCGTATGCTTCTCGAAGGACGGCTTCCTGTACATCGCCGAACAGAATCGGGTGCTGGAATATGCGGCGGCCGAGTTCTTCTATGAAAGCCCGGATGTCGTCGCCGGCAACGTCGTTCCGGAAGGCGAGCTGATTCCGAAGGGGGATGAGAGCTACAATCACACCGCGCGGGTTTGCCGGGTGGGACCGGACAACAAGCTCTATATCCAGCTTGGGCAGCCCTACAATGTGCCGCCAAAGGAGAAACTCGACGCCTACCGCAAGCTTGGCATCGGTGGCATCATCCGCATGGACCGTAACGGCAAGAACCGCGAAGTCTATGCGATCGGATTACGCAATCCGGTCGGCATGGACTTCAATCCAAAGGACAAGACGCTGTGGACCAATGACAATCAGGTTGACGGCATGGGCGACGATATCCCTCCCGGCGAGATGAATCGCATCACGGCTCCGGGCCAGGACTTTGGCTTCCCGTGGTACGGCGGCGGTCACACGCGCACCAACGAATACAAGACCGAGACGCCGCCGGCCAATGTGATCTTCCCCGAAGTGGAACAGGTTGCCCATGCGGCGGACCTCGGCCTGATCTTCTACACTGGCAGCATGTTCCCGAAGAAGTATCAGGGCGCGATCTTCTCGACGCAGCATGGCTCGTGGAACCGGACCGTGCCGGTCGGCGCCCGGGTGATGGTAACATTCCTCAAGGATGACGGCCACGTCGCAGGGAAATCCGAGCCGTTCGCCGAAGGGTGGAACGACAACGGGTATTACCTTGGCCGCCCGGTCGACGTGGCGCAACTGCCCGACGGTTCATTGCTCGTCTCGGACGATCTGGTCGGCGCGCTCTATCGCATCTGGTACGACGGCAAGTAACATCCTGATGTCTTGGGGATGGCCCCCTAACACGGAGCCATCCCTTTATCCATTGTCGAGGGTCGTGAGGGTTAAAGTGATTTCCGTGCCTCTGAAGGCGAGCCAGATTGTGCTCTGTTCACTCTCGTCGCTTTCTCTTCTCGCGGCCAGCGCGGGCATTTGCACTGCTGGCGACGTAAAAGCCGGCCGTGCGAAGGCGCTGATGTGCCAGGCATGTCACGGCCTCGATGGACTAGCAAAGACCCCCGACGCGCCGAGCATCGCGGGCCAGACTGAGCCATACATCGCTGCACAGCTTCAAGCGTTCAAATCCGGTACGCGTAAGAATGACGCGATGTCGGTGGTTGCGCCATCCTTGTCGGACACGGATATCGCGGATCTTGCTGCTTATTTTTCGGCAATCGAGATCAAGGTCGTCAAGTTGCCGGTCGAATAGAAAATATCGGCTCTGTGCATAGACGTTCGCCCCGAAAGGACATCGTCGCGAGTTAGACTTCGACGTCATTCCGCAGGTCGATCTTCCGGCCGCGAATGGTTGACGGTTGACGTTTGGCGGCAAGGGCACCTGCAAACCTCGCCGCTTGCCGCTTTCTCCTTGTCAAACTGGCCCAATCAGGTCAGATTTGAAGGACACCGGCGTGCAAATGTGCCGGTTCAAATCAATCGGGGCGGAAACATGAATAGAATTTCTATTATATGCGCCGCATCGCTCGGCGTGGCGGGCTTGCTCATCGGGCCCAGTATCGCACAGGAAACCAAGCAGGAAACCAAGTCGGCGTCGGGCGGAGCGAAGGTTTCGCCGGTTACTCAAGCCCAGCTCAACGCAGCAGATAAGAACGCGACCAATTTTCTGCTGACCAACGTCAACTACGCTCAGACGCGCTTTCATCCAGCCCGGCAAATCGGGCGCGACAATGTGAAGAATCTCCACGTCGCGTGGATTTTCCAGACCGACGTCAAGGAATCGTTGGAGACTTCGCCCATTGTCGTCGACGGAGTCATGTTTGTGACGACTTCGTTCAGCCATGTCTATGCGCTCGACGCCAAAACCGGCGTTCAGCTCTGGCACTACAATCACAAGATGGGACCGGTGACGACGTTCTGCTGCGGTCCCAACAATCGCGGCGTCCAGGTGCTTGGCGACCTCGTCTATCTCGCCACGCTGGACGCTAAGCTGATAGCGCTGAATGCGAAGACCGGCGATGTCGTCTGGAAAACCGACATTGCGGATCCGGAACTCGGCTATAGCGAGACGATGGCTCCGACCGTCATCAAGGACAAGGTTCTGATTGGAACGAATGGCGGCGAATACGGCATCCGCGGTTTCGTGAGGGCCTACGATGCGAAGACCGGCAAACTGATCTGGACCTTCAATACGATTCCCGAAAACTCGGTCGGCGTCTGGGCGACCAA
>JBKQRS010000581.1:0-5516 GCA_052143915.1 Bradyrhizobium sp. | reverse complement strand
GCGAGATGACGATTCAACGAAAAGTCGTCTCGCTCTAACACTGGCGCCAGCCGGCGCGCCGTGTTAGCCGCTACCCGACGGATACGGCGTGGAAGCGAATTGATGTTCGAGGCAGTAATCTGGGATTTCGGCGGCGTGCTCACGTCGTCGCCGTTTGAAGCGTTCGCGCGCTTCGAGGCCGAGCGCGGGCTACCCGCCGATATCATCCGGCGCACCAATGCCGCCAACCATCTGGAGAATGCCTGGGCGAAATTCGAGCGGGCCGAAGTGGACATCGAAGCCTTCGATGCGCTGTTCGCGGCAGAATCACGGGCCCTCGGCGCGGAAGTTCGAGGCAGGGACGTATTGCCCCTGCTTTCAGGGTATCTGCGGCCGGAGATGGTGGAAGCGCTCAAGCGGGTGAAGACCAGGCTCAAGACCGGCTGCATCACCAATAACCTTCCCGCCAACGCCATCGGCAGCGCCGGCGGCCGCACACTTTACATTGCGGAGGTGATGGCGCTGTTCGACCATGTCATCGAGTCGGCCAAGATCGGCTTGCGGAAGCCCGACCCGCGCATCTATCGGATGATGGTGGATGTTCTCGAGGTGGACCCTCGAGCCTGCGTCTATCTCGACGACCTCGGCGTCAACCTGAAACCAGCGCGCGAAATGGGCATGACCACGATCAAGGTACTTAATGCGCCGCAGGCCCTCGCCGAGCTGGAAGCCGCGACCGGGCTATCGCTCCGATAGCCGGCGGGAGCCCTTCCGTCGATCTGCTCAGGCGTCGATCGCGTCCTTGATCTTCTTCCGCGTCAGCGGCAGATCGCGCAGCCGTTTCCCCGTGGCGCTGGCGATCGCGTTCGCGATCGACGCCGCAGCCGGGCCCTGCCCGGTTTCGCCGCTGCCGAGGAAGGGCTGGCCGGGCCGGTTGATGATATGCACCTCGATATTTTCCGGCACCGAATTGAACCGCAGGATCGGATAGGTCTGCCAGTCGATGCTCGTGATCCTTGTATCGTCGAAGGTGACGGCCTCATAGAGCGTCCAGCTCATCGACTGCAGAATCGCGCCTTCGATCTGGTTGATCAGCCCGTCCGGGTTGACCACCTGACCGCTGTCGACCGCAGCCACCGCGCGCACCAGCCGCGGCCGCCCGGTCTCCCGGTTCACTTCCACCTCGGTCGCAATGGCGCAATAGGCCGCCAGATTCTTGTATCGCGCAAAGGCGAAGCCGAAGCCGCGACCCGGCGGGGCTTTCTGGCCCTTCTGCCACCCAAAACCCTGCGCGGCTTTCTCGATGACCTCGCGCCCGCGCGGATCGTCGAGATGTCTCAGTCTGAACTCGACGGGATCGGCGCCGGCGAGCCGTGCGAGTTCGTCCATGAAACTCTCGATTGAAAACACGTTGTGGTAGGCGCCGAGCGCCCGCATCGCGGAAATCCGCACCGGCATCGACGGGATGAAGTGATGCACCACCTGCGCGTTGGGGAATTTGTAGATCGGTATGGCGTTGCGGTCGCCGCCGCCCTCCGGCAACGGAATCGGCTTCGGTGCGGGTACGGCGAAAGGCTGCGCCATGTGCTGGGCCGCCAGCATCGATCCGGCGCCGCCAGGCCGCATCGAATGGGTATTGGTCCAGACTTCGAAATTCCACGATGATATCGCGCCATTGCCATCCAGCGACGCTTTCAGTTTGGTCACCATCGCCGGTCCGAACGGCTCCCAGCCGTGCTCCTGCTCACGCATCCATTGCACGCGCACGGGCACGCCGGGCAGTTCATGCGCGATCAGGGCGGCGTCGGCTGCGGCGTCGTCGGCACCGTTATGGCCGTAACAGCCGGAGCCTTCGACGTGGATCAAGCGAACGCTCGCGACCGGCACGCGCAGCATCTCGGCGATGCCCTGACGATCCGGATAAACACCCTGGGTGTGGGTCCAGACCGTCATCGCATCGTTGACCGATTGCGCAACCGCGCAGGATGGGCCGATCGAGCCGTGTGATTGATACGGCCGCGTGTAGGTGGCCTCTAAGGTCTTCTGGCCGACGGCCGACGGATCGTTGCGTTCGAAGATGGTAGAATCTTTGGACGGCAGGCTGGTGAGCATGCGTGGCAGGTCGTCCTGCTTCGGCAGGCCCGGCGTCTCCCGCCATTTCGCGGCCGCCGACAGCGCGCGCATCGCCTTGATCGACTGGAATTCCTTCTCGGCGACGACGGCCAGAAAATTGCCGTTGCGAATGACCTTGACGACACCGGGCAGCTTTTCGACCGCCGACGCATCGCACTCCGTCAACTGGGCGCCATAGCTTGGCGGCCGGACGACGCGGGCATGCACCATGCCGGGCAGCCGCATGTCCTGGACATAAGCGGCGCCACCGGTGACCTTGGCCGGGATATCGACCCGCGGCACCGGCTGGCCCATCACCTTGTACGTCGCCGGATCCTTCAAGGCGGATTTCGCCTGCGCCTGCACGTGCAGCATGTCGCCTGCGACCAGATCGCCATAGCCAAAGCGCTGGCCGTCCGGCGCGATCACCGCGCCGTTTTCGGTCCGAAAATTCTCCACCGTCAGATTGAGCCGCCGCGCGGCTTCCGCGACCAGAAGTTCGCGCACCTGCGCGGCCGCGTGCAGAATCGCGGTGCCGCTGTCCTGCATGGAATGGCTGCCGGCGGTGTAACCTTCGTTGGCGGTGCGGCGCGTATCGGCCGTGACAACCTTTAGCGCGTCAAAGGGAACATCGAGCTCTTCCGCGGCGATCTGCTGAAAGGCGGTCTTGAAGCCCTGGCCGAGTTCGGCCTTGCCGGTGAACACCGTGATGCCGCCGTCGGCATCGATGCGGATCCAGGAATCGAGGTATGGCGAGGTAGCAAGGCTGCCGGGCGGTTTCGGCGCAGGCGCAGGCGCGGCTTGATCCTGCGCGAACGCATCCGACATCGAGAAGCTGACGATCAGCGCGCCGCCGCCCGCGAGCACGCGGCGCCGGTCGAGAATCACGGGGACATTCATGGCGTGCTCCCGTGGCTGGTCGATGACAATTCGGCCGTATCCATCAGACGAGCGGCCCGGTGCACCGCGCGCAGGATGCGCATATGGGTGCCGCAGCGGCACAGATGCGGCTCCAGTTCGGCTCTGATCTGCGCGGCGGTCGGCTTGGGGTTTTTCTGCAGCAGCGCCTGCGCCCGCATCATCATTCCGGCGATGCAGTAACCGCATTGTGCCGCCTGCTCTTCCATGAAAGCGCGCTGGATCGGTGCGGGCGCGTCGATCGTGCCCAAACCTTCAAGCGTCGTCACCTGCTTGCCTTCCAGCAGCAGCAGCGGCGTTACGCAGGACAACACGGCTTGGCCGTCGACGATCACCGTGCACGCGCCGCATTGGCCCAGACCGCAGCCGAATTTGGCGGCATTGAGCTTGATATCGTCGCGCAGGACATAAAGCAGCGGCGTATCGGGATCCGCCTCGATCTGGTGATCGTGACCATTGATCTTCAATGTCATCATGGCTTGTCTCGCTGCATGGGATCGGCGGGCGCGTTGTGCGGCCCTGCTGAGGTCTGGAGAAATACGGTCTGCGTGAGCCTCGCATCCTGGACGGTCTTTTCAACGCCGGTCCACGCTGGCTGGTTGCTGAAACGGGAGCGCAGATAGGTCAATAGTGCGGAAATCTGTTGATCGGTCATGCTGCTGGCAAACCCCGGCATGATCGGACTGCGCTCTCCCTCCACCGGGCGAATGCCGGAGAGGACAATGTTGGCGGCATTGCGCGGGTCGGGAGCACTGATCGCGGTACTGAGACCGAGATTGACCCCGCCATAGGGCAGCGGCCTGTCGGTATCATGACAGGTCGCGCAGGCCGCGGCGTAGATCGATGCGCCTGGCGTGTTGGCCTGGGACGGCTGCACCGGAGGCGACTTGATTTGTGTGCGCACGTCGCTGGCCTGGCGGAGGCGATCCTGCGTGGGCGGACCGAACACGCTTGCCATATAGGCTGCGATCGCGTGTACATCGCTCTCCTGCACCGACGACAGGTTGCTGACAACTTCGGCCATCGGCCCGCGCGCAACGCCATGGTCGGGATGCCAGCCCCGACGGAGATAGCTGAACAGCGCCTCGGTGTCCCACGGCACCGGCGAAGGCGACCGCGCGTTGATCGCGTAGGCATGCCAGTTGTCGACGTCGCCGCCGGAAAATGGCGCGCTCGTTCGCTCCGCGCCGAGGACATTGCGCGGGGTATGGCATGCGCCGCAATGCGCCAACCCTTCGACCAGATAGGCGCCGCGGTTCCATTCCGCGCTTTGCGCGCTGTCCTGCTGGTAGATCCCGCGCCGGAGGAACAATAATTTCCAGCCTGCAACGACAAAGCGTTGATTGAATGGAAACGAGAGATCGTTGGCGCGGGCAGGGGCATGGACCGCCGGCCGCGTCATCAGAAACGCATATAGCGCGCGGTCGTCTTCGTCGGTGACGTTGGTGAAATGGTCGTAAGGAAAGGTCGGGTAGAGATGCTGGCCCACGCGATCAACCCCGGACCGCATCGCGCGTCGGAAGGCCGCCTCCGACCAGCGGCCGATGCCGGTGTCCGGATCTGGCGTGATATTCGACGAATAGATCGTGCCGAACGGCGTCGGCACCGGAAGACCGCCGGCAAAGGACTTGCCACCTCGCAACGTATGGCAATCGCTGCAATTGCCGATGGCGGCGAGATCACGGCCTCGTTTCACAAGGTCGGCGTCGAAGGATTGCGGCGCCGGCGGCTCAATCGCTGCTATCGCTGGCCGCCACACGACTGCGAGGGAGGCGGCCACTCCGGCGATCAAGAGCCCTGCGACGATGCCTGCGATGATTCGTGGCTGTTTCATCCGTCCCGGCTTTTATTGCTTTGGGACCTTGCTAGCACAAATTCGCCGAAAGCGCGCCCTCTCCCGCCGCCGGAGCACCGTTTCCGCCCGACAGAAAAAGCCGACCCGGCCGTCCATGAGGGATAGGCCGTCCCGGCCGTCT
The DNA here is from genome assembly GCA_052143915.1 of Bradyrhizobium sp. Taxonomy (GTDB): domain Bacteria; phylum Pseudomonadota; class Alphaproteobacteria; order Rhizobiales; family Xanthobacteraceae; genus Bradyrhizobium. The sequence goes on along the minus strand of JBKQRS010000581.1, from coordinate 531 downwards.
ATTTGATTTCGGGTGCCGGCGTTGCTGCGGAAAATGCCCGCTGGAATGCCGCGAGATCTGCGCTGGGGAGATCCGAAACTGCGATGTAGGTGAAATCGCCATCACTCCAGCTTCGGACGTTATATCCGGCAATCGTCTGCTCCGAGACGGATTGGCCGGGCCGCAGGGTCGTGAGGCTGACCGTATGGGCGGCATGCTTGTAGACGATGGTGGCCACGGGATCATGGCCGATGACATCGACGCGGCCGCCCAGCAACGCAAAGCCTTGCGCGGCGAGGTCAGGCACCTGAGGCGATGCCGGCAAGCGGGCCGTGAACCAGGGCTTGACCGTATGGCGATCGGATGACGCGATATCGAAGGGTTGAGGTGCCAGCAAACTCCGGATGTGGCCGGCAACCACAAGGCCCGCAATCTCCTGGCGTTGACCGAGGTGTTCGATCGTCATCATGACCGAACCTGAGAGCACTGCGCCGAACACGGCCGCCGCCGCCAAGGCCTGAAACGACCAGCTTCGACGGCGCAGAACCGCGA
>JBKQRS010000580.1:0-3589 GCA_052143915.1 Bradyrhizobium sp. | reverse complement strand
GCCTCACAACGGGCACGACACCGCTCTCGATCAAGTCCCCAAGCACCGTACCCGGCCCAACGATCAAGAAGTATTTCTCTACGCGAGACCCTGTGTCGGGAGCAGCCTATTACCTCCTGCTCATGGTGTTTGCCATCATCCCGCGTCTCGTGTAGAGGACGAGGAGGTCACGGGTGCTTGAAAACGCGGAGCTAAGACGCCTTCTCCAACCGCCTTTCCATAACGCTGCTTGTGCCAATCCGATTTAGTTCTTGGCAAAGCATCCTGATTGCTTCTGAGCGGTCGTGAAATTCGCGGAGTTGAGAAGGTGCCAAGGGTGCTGGCTGTCCGAATGTTTCGATTTGAACGTCGATGAGCACACGGACTTCGTCCTTGATGGCAGTGGCTGGGGTTGTCATCATGGGAACCTCAACGACATTCTAGCCGAGCGGGTTCGAGTAAGCCAGCATTGCTCTGGTTCAGATAACATTTCTGTGGAAAAGTAGTCGCAGTAAGGATCAGGCAGGCTACGGCTGCCGAGCGAGCGGGTTCATGAAAAAGAGGCTTCAACAGTGGTCGGGCGTTCTGAGCACTGCCTTTCCCACCGCGTCCAGCCCTTATTGGCGCTCGCAGCCGATAGGAAGCATGAAAAGCCTTCTCGCTGGAATTTTCTTCTCCGCTTCGGTTGTCGGTTTCGCTTTCGATCTGCTGCAACTCCCTTTGCCTCCTCTAGGTCGAGGTTTCTTTTGGCCTTTGGTACTTGGCGCGGCGGCGGTAGGTACTCTGGTGACCAGAATAAAAAGAATTCCTATCCTTTTGTTCTTGATCGTCGTGCTCATCTGGCTCGTTGGGGGACTGTCGGGTCTTGGCTGGCTCGGAGTGGGCTGGCTGACCTACCCGATCTCGCTTTTTGTCGTGCCATCGCCCATCCCTCAAACAATGAGGCTGCGAATCCTCTTCGATGCCATCGGCATCTGGGTGGGCGCAACTTTGGCTCCGGGCAAGTTGCCCCGGCGTTCGCCTCGGCTCCGCAGGCCTCGTATTTGTCATTTTTGCCACGAATTTTGTCAGTTTTGCCCATTGTCGATGCCCTCCGTCGAGTTTAAGCTTGCCGGGAAACATCAAGCAAAACAGGCCAAGCGAATTGTCGCTGTCATTTTAACCAATCGACGGAGCTAGGGTGAGGACGATGATCCTGATATCTTGGAGTCGACAAAAGTGGATTCGTTTTTCGGGTTAGCACGCGAAAAGCTGGAGAAAGAGCGCCTTACAGAGGCCAAAGCGGTCTCCCAACTTCTTACGACAGTCGACGCCTACGATAACAAACGCAACGTTGGGCGGGTTCACTGCTTGATCCGAATCGAATATGAGCTTGCGTGATTTGGTAAAGTGCAAACGAATCAGTTTGAAAGGAGATCATTTATGCCGACGATCACCACAAAAGACGGAATAGAGATTTACTACAAGGACTGGGGCAAAGGTCAGCCCATGGTCTTCAGCCACGGCTGGCCTTTGTCGGCCGATGATTGGGACGCGCAACTGATGTTTTTTCTCAACCAAGGCTATCGTGTCATCGCTCACGACCGGCGTGGACATGGACGTTCCTCGCAGACGGATAGCGGCCATGACATGGATCACTACGCCGATGACCTGGCGGCGCTGACCGAGCATCTCGACCTCAAGGATGCAATCCATGTCGGCCACTCGACCGGCGGCGGCGAAGTGGTGCACGACCTCGGGCGCCACGGCGAGAGTCGCGTGGCCCAAGCGGCGATCATCAGCGCGGTGCCTCCGTTGATGGTGAAAACGCCTGCCAATCCGACCGGACTGCCCAAACAAGTCTTTGACGACCTTCAGGCGCAACTCGCCGCCAACCGCAGCCAGTTCTACTATGACGTGGCGTCTGGGCCGTTCTATGGTTACAACCGGCCTGGCGCGAAACCCTCCCAGGCAGTCATCTTGAACTGGTGGCGCCAGGGCATGATAGGCGGGGCCAAAGCGCACTATGACGGCATCGTCGCCTTCTCCCAAACGGATTTCACCGAAGACCTGAAGAAGATCACCGTTCCCGTCCTCGTGATGCACAGCGAAGACGATCAGATCGTTCCCTACGTCGCCGCCGGACCGTTGTCGGCAAAGTTGCTGAGGAATAGCACGTTCAAAAGTTACAAGAACTTTCCCCACGGCATGCCCACGACTGAGGCCGACACGATTAACGCCGACCTGTTGGCGTTCCTCAAGAAAAGTAAGCAAGTGGCCGCGTAGGACTAATCCGGCCTTCGCTCTCATGTGAAGGCCGGACGTTCTGAGGGGAATCCAGTCTCTGAAAGCTGAATGCGCCGAAGGGTGCTCCGTTGCTGACGCAGAAAGATGGGAGGACACGCCCTCAGACATCGGTCCTGAGGCCGTTTATGAGAATAGCCGATTCTGAGTCGGTGCGGAATTCCACAGGCCGCGAGCATTCCTCATCGTCGTTGGCCACGTGGTTGATCCGCGTGCTCACCGGATAGCACCGCATCAGCCGAGCATCGTAGGGTTTCAGGAGATCGGACGCCCCAGCCACATCCGTCATCCCCGGATCGAGCCACAGGTCGTAGCTGTCGGGATCGAGGATAACTGGCATTCGGTCGTGGACTATTGAGATCACAGCGACTATTTCAAAACCTTTACCTGACTGACCAGCGCATTATCGGGTTTCCCACCCAATCGAATCATCCACTTGCGGTCGCCGCGTGCGAGCCCTTTTGGACCCCTGCGTATAAGAATTGATTTTCGGCTTCAGTGTGTCTGGCGCGGTGGATAAGCCCTTGCCAAGGCGTTGGTCAAGTAGGTTTTCCCTTTACAGCAAGCGAGCGATTCTACTGCCCTTAATTTTGGATCGAGATAGTTCGCCCGGTATACCCTGCTGACCAGGGTGACTGTACCAAAATCCTCGACTTCAATCCGATCCGACCTCCACTGAAAACACGCTGATTCACGCACACAAACTGCGATCCGACGCTGTACCGGAATCTACAGTTATCGTGACACGCGTTTTGTGCAGTTTTGTGCTGACTGACCGGCAGTGGACAACTTCCAAGATGGAGTGACAGGCGAGCTCCGCCGGCACGCTGTTGGGAGCCCAGACGCTTCAAGTGCATGAGCGCGCCGAGTGCGGCCCGGGCGCCCGGACTGCGATCGCCACTTGTAATCTTTGACTCATCGGCGCCGATTTCAGCAGGGTTTCCAGCGATTGCAGAGCAGGCGTTCCAGTTTTTCAGGGTTGTTCACAATGTAGATGTTCCTGACACCGTCGCCCGCGATGACCGGGGTCAATACCCCGACCGTCGAGCGGAGTTCTTGCAGGGCCGGGAGGAGATCCGAGCATTTCTGCGCCGGAACTTCGAGGCGCCGATGTAATGCTCGGCAATTCCTTCCGTGCAATTGCACCCGCAAGTACTTCCCTGCAAGCTGCAGACTCTCACTTGCTAGATATTCCTGTCACTTGTCGCGCGACGAATTTCAAGGACGCTGAATTCATGCAATAGCGCAGGCCCGTGGGTTCTGGGCCATCGTCGAATACGTGTCCCAAATGCGCGTCGCACTCGGTGCATGAGACCGCTGTTCTGAC
>JBKQRS010000579.1:0-50790 GCA_052143915.1 Bradyrhizobium sp. | reverse complement strand
TGGTCCGAAGGACCAGACCCGGAATCCAGATATAATCGTGCAAGATTCCGGGTTCGCGCTTGAGCGCGCCCCGGAATGGTGCCCCAAAATCAATATCCCTTCATTCGGGCCAATTGGTCGGCGTGGAAATTGCTGTCGCCGAACAGCTCCTGACAGACCCGCGCCCGCTTCATGAAGAAGCCGATATCGAACTGATCGGTCATACCCATGCCGCCATGCATCTGCACGCCTTCCTGGACGGCCAGCGTCGCCGTTGAACCTGCGCGCGCCTTTGCCACCGCCACCACTGCTGCGGCATTTTCGAAGCTTGCATCCAGCGTCTGCAACGCCTTCAGCACCGCGGCGCGCGTGATCTCGATCTCGATATAGAGTTGCGCGGCGCGGTGCTGCAGCGCCAGGAATTCGCCGATGGCCTTGCCGAATAGCTTGCGCTCCTTGAGGTAACCGACGGTTCGCCCGAACACCCCCTCGGCTACCCCGACCATTTCGGAGGCGACCGCGCCGCGGCCGATATTGAGCAGGCCTTCCAGGAGAAGGCCGCCGGAATCGACCTCGCCGAGCACGCCGTCGGCGTTGACCTCGACGGAATCGAACTTGATCCGCGCGGCATTGTGCGAATCGACCATCGCGGTGCGCTCGATCTCGATGCCTTTGGTCCTGGGATCGACCAGGAACAGCGTCAGCCCGTCGCGCTCGCCGGCCGCGCCCGCGGTGCGCGCCGCCACGATCAGAAGACCGGCGGTGTGACCATCGACCACGAAGGCCTTGTCGCCCTGCAGCCTGAAGCCGTTGCCGGAACGCTCGGCTCGCATTTTTGTCATCAGCGGGCGATGTTTGACGCCCTCATCGATCGCGAGCGCCGCAAGCAGCGAGCCATCGGCGATCTTCGGCAAATGCTCGGATTTTTGCGCGGCGCTGCCGCCGCGCGCCAGCGCGGAAGCCGCCAGCACGGACGTGGCAAGAAACGGCGACGGCATCAGGTTGCGGCCGATCTCTTCCATCACCACGCCAGCCTCGACGCAACCCAGGCCGCTGCCGCCGAAATCCTCCGGCACCAGCAGGCCGGAAAACCCCATCTCGGCGAAAGTCTTCCAGAGGTCGCGGGAAAATCCGGTCGCGTCTTTCGCATCGCGCAGCTGCCGCAGATGCGACACCGGCGCCTTGTCGCTGATGAGGCCACGCGCGCTATCGCGCAGCATCGACTGTTCTTCACTGAGGACGAGTGCCATGAGAGGTTTCCGGTGTTGGATCAGGACGACGTATTTTCAGATTGTCATTCGGGGACGACACGAAGCGTGGAACCGCGAATCTCGAGATTCTCCGATGTGCAATTGCACATCATGGCTCGCGACTTCGTCGCGCCCCGGAATGACGGGTGAGAGTTTTAAGCTCCCGGTAGATCGAGAATTCGTTTGGCCACGATGCCGAGCATCACCTCCGAGGTGCCGCCTTCGATCGAATTGGCCTTGGTGCGCAGCCATGCGCGCGGCCGGGCTCCGCCCTTGGAACGCTCGCTCTCCCATTCCAGGGCATCGATGCCGCCCGCTGACATCAGGATCTCGTAGCGGCGCTTGTTGAGTTCGGTACCGTAATATTTCATCGCCGAGGAAAACGCCGGATGCCCCTCGCCGGCCTTTGCCAGATCGACCGCACGTTCGGCGGCGCAAGCGAGCGCCGCCTCGTCGATCTCGAAACTGGCGATTTGTCCGCGCAGGATCGGATCTTCCAGACGACCCTGCTCGTCGGTGCCGACCGAGGCCGCGGCAACTTGTCCGAGCGGCCGGCCGACGCCGCGCTCCCCCATGCCTGAAATCATCGCACGCTCGTGCTGCAGCAGATATTTGGCGACATCCCAGCCGCGGTTGACGGTGCCGACCACATTGGCTTTCGGCACCCGAACATTGTCGAAGAACGTTTCGCAGAACGGCGACCGGCCCGAGATCAGGAGAATAGGCTTGGTCGAGACGCCCTTTGAGGCCATGTCGAAGAGAATAAAGCTGATGCCGTCGTGTTTCCTGGCCGTCGGATCGGTCCGCACCAGGCAGAAGATCCAGTCGGCGTAATTGGCATAGGAGGTCCAGGTCTTCTGGCCGTTGATGATGAAATCGCCGCCGTCGCTTTCGGCGCGGGTTTGCAGCGACGCCAGATCCGATCCGGCGTTCGGCTCGGAATAGCCCTGGCACCAGCGGATCAGGCCAGCCGTGATCTTCGGCAGATGCTCCTTCTTCTGCGCGTCGGTGCCGTATTTGAGGAGGGCTGGACCGAGCATGGAGATGCCAAAGGAGGTCAGTGGCTGGCGCGCGCCGAGCGCGGCCATCTCCTGGCGCACGATCTTTGTCTCTTCGGGATCGAGGCCGCCACCGCCATATTCTTTTGGCCAGTGCGGTACGGTCCAGCCCTTGTCGCGCATGCGCTCGAACCAGATGCGCTGCGGCTCGGATGAGAATGTGGTGTTACGGCCACCCCAGAAGGTATCTTCGTCCGAGGTCATCGGCCGCCGCATCTCCGACGGGCAATTGGCCTCGAGCCAGGCGCGGGTTTCGTGGCGAAACTGTTCCAGATCGGACATGGGCGTTTCCATCATTGTTTGATCGACCTTAGCCCTCGCATGGCGGAATTCAATATGTCTGTGCGCCGCCCATGCGGACGCGGGAGGTGGCCTTGGTCGCCAATCCCGTGTATGCGCAAAGCCGAGAGCGATTGAAAAACAAGAGGAAACCCGGATGCGGCTGAAGTTGCTTTCGCCTGGCGAAATGAACGCGGACCAAAAACAAACCTACGATGAATCCATCGCCGGCAAGCGGGGCGCTCCGCCGGCGCCGATGATGGCCTGGCTCAACAGCCCGGAGATGGCGCGTCACGCCACGCGCCTGGGCGGAACCTTGCGGTTCGACACGATGTTTCCGGCAATGCTGTCCGAGATCGCCATCCTGGTGACCGCGCGGCACTGGACCTCGCATTACGAATGGTATGCGCACAAGCGGCTCGCCCTCAAAGGCGGCATGGACCCGAAAATCATCGAAGACATCCGCGACCGCCGCACGCCGCATTTCGATGACCCGAAGGGCCAGATGATCTACGACGTCGCCAAGTCATTGCACGAAGGTCACGGGTTGACCAAGGCACTCTACGAGGAGGCCGTAAAGGTCCTCAGCGTGCGCGGGCTGGTCGAGATCATCGGGCTATGCGGCTATTACACCATGGTCTCGATGACGCTGAACACGTTCGAATTTGACTTGCCCGAGGGAGAGGTATCCGACCTTGCCTGACAGGCGACCGCTGCATAGATCGCAGCGAAAGCAACCACCGCATACGGAGCGACCATGCCCGAGAATCCACCCATCGTCGCGGCAACCCGGATCGGGCATGTTCATCTCAAGGTGGCCGACCTCGATCGCGCGCTGGGATTTTATTGTGGCGTGCTCGGCTTCGAATTGACGCAACGCTTGAGTTCCGGCGCGGCGTTCATTTCGGCAGGTGGCTATCACCACCACATCGGGTTGAACACCTGGGAGAGCAAGGGCGGCCACCCGCCGCCACCAGGAACGACGGGGCTGTTTCACACCGCGATTCTGTACCCGACCCGCGCCGCGCTCGCGGACGCGCTGTACCGCGTGATGGCTGCGGGAATTCAGCTCGACGGCGCCAGCGACCATGGCGTCAGCGAAGCGCTCTATTTGCGCGACCCCGACGAGAACGGCGTCGAACTGTATTGGGACCGCCCGGAAGCGCAATGGCCGCGCAAGCCCGACGGCTCGCTCGCGATGTTCACGCACCGGCTCGATCTCGAGGATCTATTGCGCCAGCGCGTGGCGTGACCTTCCCCGCACCATGATCAGGGCCGCAGCCGTCAGCTCGAGCCCGATGCAGCCGTAGAACGGCAAGCTGTAGCTCCCGGACGCATCGCGCAGCAGACCAACGATTCCCGGGCCGAACGCATAGGTGACCTGGTTGATCGCCGTGAGCAGGCTGATGAGCACGCCGAACGAGCGCGGGTCGAACTCGCGCTGCACGATCAGGGACGGCAGCGTGATCAGATTGCCGACCGAGAATCCGAACAGCGCACAGGCCGCGACCAGCAGCGCGTCATCGCGTGAGTTGATAATGATCGCCAGCGCCACGGCCTGACTTGCAAATGATAGCGCGGATGCCAGCCGCTGGTTGAGCCGGTCGATCACGGTTGAGAACAGCACACGCCCGACCACCGCCATCGCCGTCAACACCGCGACCGCGATCGCGGCGTGCTCGCGTCCGATCACCGGATCGAGAAAGGTTATCAGATGGACAACGAACCCGACCTGCGCGCACAGCACCAGCGCGAACGCAATCGTCACGGTCACGAACGCGGTATCGCGCAACGCCAGTGCGCGTATCCGCGGCACCGACACGGCTTCCGGCTCTGCCAGTTTAGCTCCGACGCGACGGGCGGGCGGCCGCCCGACAAAAATCAGGATGGCGGGAATTGTCGACGCCAGCATCACGATCGCGGCTGACGTCATGGCGCCGGAGAATCCGAAGCGACCGGTCGCGACCACCAGCAACGGCACGCCGATAATGCCGCCGAAGCTCGCGCCGTTCAGCGCCAGGCTGATCGCCATGCCGCGCTTCTTATCGAACCACAGACCGAGCGTGTTGGTGATGACGCCGAGACTGGTTCCCGCCCAGCCGAATGCAAGCGCGGCATCGGCAGCGTAAAGCTGCCAGGGCTCGGTGACCCGGCCAATCAGGACGGCGGCAGCGGCCATCGCCAATACGCCCGCCAGCAGGCAATTGCGCGGACCCAGGATGCGGATCGCCTCGCTGACGAAGACGATCAGCAACGCGCCGAACAAATAGAAGAAGGTCGTACCGGACGAGATCAGGGAAGCGGGCCAGCCGTGCAGGCGGTGCAGTTCGGCGACATAGACGGTCTGGCCATAAAAGCCGAGGCCCCAGCCGAAAATGGCCACCCAAAAGCATACCGCGACGATCCGCCAGCCGTCGTAACGGACGGATGTTTCATCGACGGGGCTATGACTGGACGCGTCCACGTGAGCTCTAGTCCGGAGTGAGATACCCGCACGCTAACGGATGGCGGGCCGCAATGCTTCGGCCAATGCCGAACTGTGGTCGTGGCGTCAGGTCACGATCTTGGTCGGATCGTAGAAGAAGCGCTCGCGGAATATCTTCTCAGCGCGCGATTCCTGCAAGCTCACCTCATCGAACCGGCGAACCTGGCCGGATTTGTCGGTCAGCTCGAAATTCCAGTGGATGGCGACGTGATCGCCTTCGACCACCGATGAGACTGCCTTGGAATAGACATGCGCCGTCCGCGCCAGCACGCCGCGCTCGCGGGCGACCAGCCCGTCGCGGTCGACCCGCGGCGGCGCTGTATTTTCCTGCATGCTGGAATCCTCGGTATAGAAACGCTCGATCGCGCCGGCATGATCGCCGGACTCCACGACCGCGATGAATTCATTGAGACGGGCGCGCCACGGCATCAGAGACCTCCAACATTTCAGCTACAGGGGAGGCTTACCAATCAAACGCCGGGATCGGGAAATTCCGGAACCTGCTCTGATGTCACCCGCCGCTTCGCAAATGACGCCACCGCCAGCACCGTCAGTCCCAACAGCACCGGCGGAAACACCACCAGGTTCACGGCCGACCAGCCGTAATTCGCCAGCAGTTGGCCGGAGGAGAACGAGCCCACCGCCATCATGCCGAACACCAGGAAATCGTTGAAGGCCTGAACCTTGTTGCGCTCCTGCGGCCGATGCGTCTCCAGCACCAGCGCCGAAGCCCCGACGAAGCCGAGATTCCAGCCGATGCCGAGCACAACCAGGGTCGACCAGAAATGAACCACCGTAGTGCCGGAGAGACCGATGGCCGCGCCGGCGGCTTCGAGCAAAAGACCCGCCGCGACAATCCTTGGCGCGCCAAAACGCGCGATCAGGGCACCAGTAAAGAAGCTCGGCCCGTACATCGCAACGATATGCCACTGGATACCGAAATTCGAATCGCTGACGCCCAATCCGCACATTTTCATCGCCAGCGGCGCCGACGTCATGACCAGATTCATCATGGGATAGGTGATGACGCCACACAGCGCAGCCGCGATGAATCGCGGCTGCCGTACGATCTCGAACAGCGGACGGCCGCGGCGCAGATCTGACGGTGCGGGTTTCGGCGCATCGACGCCCGCGAGGACAGCCATTGCGATCAGCGCAACGATGGCCTGCACCACAAAGCTGAAGGCGAACAAATAGGGCGACCAGACATCCATCGTCCATTGCACAAGCTGCGGGCCAAGCACGCCGGCGAACACGCCGCCGGCCATGACCCACGCCACGGCCTTCGGACGAAACTCCGCGCTCGCCCCATCGGCGGCCGCAAAACGATAGGATTGCGACACCGCGCCATACAGTCCGCCGAGGAACGTCGCACAGCAAAACATCGGAAACGAACCGCGCAGGATGGCGAAGGCCCCGAGCAGGCCGGTCAGCACGCCGCAGCCGGTGCCGATGATGAAGGCGACGCGGCGGCCATAGGCGCGCGAGATGGCGCCGGTCGGCAAGGTGCCGGCGGCGAGTCCGAGCACGTACATCGAGAGCGGGACAGTCGCGAGCGAGATGTCGGGCGCCAGCGTCGCCCCGACGATCGAGCCGGTAGCGAAAATCACCGCCGAGTTCGCGCCGGTCAGCGCCTGCGCCGCAGCCAGGCGCACCACGTTGGAACGGACGCGGACGTCGCCGGAAACTCCTTCAGCTGCGGTCATGTCGATCATCGGCTATTTCCACCCAAAGGCGGCCAGATGCACGGGGCTTTGTTGATCCCCCGTACCATGAAGGGAGGCATCCGCTCAATCAACCGATGCAAACGGGCGCGCGCCATGCATCGGCGTTCAGGCTGACTTTGATCGGCCGAACACCACGGTCAGATTGTTGGCGGGCATCTCGGCGATCTCGATGAGCGAAAGACCCGCACCTGCTGCCAGCTCTTCCACGGCCTCGATATCGCGCACGCCCCATTCGGGATTCCCTTCACGAAGACTCGTATCGAACACCGCATTGCTGACGGCGGTGTGCTGGCCGCCGCGCTTGAACGGGCCGTAGAGAAACAGCCGCCCGTCGGCCCGCAGATATCGCCCGGCGCCGGCCAACAGCCCCTCGGCGACGCGCCACGGTGCGATGTGGATGACGTTGGCGCAGAACACTGCCAGCAATGCGCCGGGGCCGCTTCCGTCGTGCATCTCGGGGCACCAGGTGGGATCCGACAAATCGATCCGTAGCGGGATGCGGATATTTGGAAGCTGGGAATACGCCCGCCACGCTTCGATGCTTTTCAGATGCTGCGGGTTGAGATCGCTCGGCCACCATGTGATTTCTGGAAAATGGCGGGCGAAATCGACCACATGCTGGCCGGTGCCGCTGCCGGCTTCAACCACATCGCCGGATCTGCCGGCAAGGAATTGCTGCAGCACGGCCCGGATCGCCAGATGGTTGCGGTGAAATGCCGGCGCGTCGAGGCGGCCATCGGGTTCGATCGGCCGGCCGTCCTTACCGAATTCAACGACATATTCAGCCATGACAGGCTCCCGGATTTGTTGGCGACCAAGGCCGTTCGGCTTTAGCCCGCCAGGAGGCGAACCGCAAAGCCCCAAAGTATCCGGCTGATCCACGGAGATTCGACGTTTCCGGGGCTATCGCAAGATGGTGCCGCCACCCCATCCGCCGCCTGCGTTGTCAGCCGATAGCGTTTATGCTTTGACCGGTTATATTCTAGGCCAATCATCGCGGGAACCGCGCCTTGACCTACCATTCCTCTACAAAGTCTGGCCCGTTGCCGGCGCTCGCTTTTGCGCTCATGATCAGCGCTGCCTTTCCGGCGATGACAGCCGGCGCGCAATCGGGCGCAGCCGAGGGCCAAAGGCTGGCTTTCGACCGCGGCAAGGGAAACTGCCTGAGCTGTCATGAAATCAAGGGTGGCGATCTCCCCGGCACCATCGGGCCGGCGCTGAAGGATATCAAAAGCAAATATCCCGACCGCAATGACCTCGTCGCCATTCTTACCGACGAACCCAGGCGCAATCCGCAGACCGCGATGCCTCCGTTTGGACGGAATCGCATTTTGACCGAACAGGAAATCAACGCGATCGTGGACTTCCTGCAGACACTATGATGGTACGCGAGTTAGCAGACTTGGACCTGGAAGACTTGAACTTGGGAGATTTGGAATGACCACCCCTGACAACGGCTTTCCGGCGACGCGGCGGCTGATCCTCAAAGGCGTTGGCTCGGTCGCGCTCGCAGGCCTCGGCATTGTCTGGTTCAGCTGGGCTAAGGCCATCGCCGCGGCCAATGACGGATATCCGGAGGGTGCGTTCAAGCAAAAGGATGAGAAAGAGGCGATCAAATTGCTCTACGGCAGGGCCGCCGAGCCATCGGACAAGGTCAAGCTCGACGCGCCGGAAATTGCCGAGAACGGCGCGGTGGTTCCGATCTCCGTCAGCACCACGCTCACTGACGCGACCTCGGTCTCATTTCTGGTCCCGGAAAATCCGAACGTGCTGGCGGCGTATTACAGGATCCCGCCAGGGACGATGCCGAACGTGGCCAATCGTCTCAAGATGGCAAAGACCAGCAACGTCATCGTGATCGTGGAAGCGAGCGGCAAGCTTTATAGCGCCACCAAGGAAGTCAAAGTGACTGTCGGCGGCTGCGGCGGCTGAAGCGCATGATTTGAGTAAAGGAGAATCCCGATGGCATCGAGCATTCGCGTGCGCGCGATAGCGGGCGGAGAAACCACCGAAGTCCAGACGCTGATCCAGCATCCGATGGAATCCGGCTTCGTCAAGGACGCTAAGGGTGAGTTCATTCCGGCGCACTACATCCAGGAGTTGACCTTCGAATATGACGGCAGAAAGGTGTTCGTCGCCGATTGGGGTACGGCGGTCTCCAAGGATCCCTACATCAAATTCAGCTTCAAGGGCGGCAACAAGGGCGGCGATTTGAAAGTGAGCTGGATCGACAACAAGGGCGAGACCGATACCACCACGGTGAAGATCCAATAATTGGCTTCTTATGCGTTTCTCTGCACGCAACCCGCATCCACCCCGCGTCAAGCGCGGGCCTTCACCTGAAACCGCCCGGAGAGAGGTGAGCGTGCGATCTCGGATTTATCTGGTCTTGGCCGCTCTCGCCGCGTTGGCTTTTTCAACCCGGCCGCCTGCCGGCGCCGCCGATAAGCCTGATCCGGCGGCCGACGCGAAAGCCTTCAGGAATTTCTTCGTCAAGAAATTCCCAAACGTAAAGCTCGAGGATTTCATCAACGGGCCATACGCGATGAATGAGGACATGCGCCGGCAATGGGAGGAAAAGGAGCAATTCCCGCCTTACGAATTTTCCCTCGATATGGGCAAGGAGATGTTCGCCGAACCTTTCCGAAACGGAAAGACCTACGCCGATTGTTTTCCCAATCAGGGCATCGGGATCAGGCAAAACTATCCATATTTCGATGACAAGGAAGGCAAGGTGGTCACGCTTGAACTCGCGTTGAACCGGTGCCGCGAGACCGATGGCGAGCCGCCCGTCTCCTATGTCGGCGATGAAATGGCCGCGCTGACCGCCTATATGGCGTTCACATCCCGCGGCAAGCCGTTTGACATCAAAATACCCGACGATCCGCGCGCGCTCGAGGCCTACCAGAACGGCAAGCGGTATTTCTACACACGGCGCGGCCAGCTCAATTTCTCCTGTGCAACCTGCCATGTGCAGAATCCCGGCCAGCGAATGCGCGCCGAAGTGCTCGCGCCCGCGCTCGGCATTCTGAACGCGATGCCGATCTACCGTTCCGAATGGGGTGGGATGGGCACGATCAGCCGGCGCTTCACCACCTGCAACAGCCAAATTCGCGCCGTCCCGCTCGATCCGCAGGATGAAGAATACCGCGATCTCGAATATTACCTGTCCTATGTCAGCAACGGATTGCCGATTTCCGGCCCGGGCGCGCGGCCATGACCATGACAAGAGCGAGAGCGCAGATGCGGATGTCCATCTTCTTGCTGATCCCCCTGTTGTTGATCGGAGGCACGGCATCGGCGCCCGCCGCGGGCGCCGAGACGGATCTTAGGGCTGCCTATGCCGCGGCCGAAGCCGCCGAAAACGAAGCCGGCCGCTTGCGCAATCAATGGACCGTAACATCAGCGGCCTTGGCCGATGCCAAAAAGGCCGCCGAGAAGGGCGACTTCGACCAGGCGCTATCGTCGGCGAAGGAAGCCGAAGCGCTGGCCAAGGCCTCGATTTTTCAGGCGACAAGCGAAAAAGAAGCCTGGAAAAATCTCGAAATACGCTGAGCCCCATCAGAGGGGCGCGGAGACAATGCATGACCATCCGCCGCCGGGATTTTCTCAAACTCGCAAGCGCGGCCACATTCTCCGGCGCGCTGACGCCAATCGCGCGCAGCGCCGACAATGCTGGCGTCTACGATCTCGAACGTTTCGGCAATGCGCGCATTCTGCATATCACCGACACGCATGCGCAGCTGTTGCCGGGATATTTCCGCGAACCGAGCGTCAATCTGGGTTTTGGAATGATGCTGGGACGGCCGCCGCATCTGGTGGGGCACGCCTTTCTTGATCGATTCGGGATCCAGCCCGATAGCGCCGAGGCCTACGCCTTCACCTCCCTCGATTTCGAGAAATCCGCCGCGCGCTTCGGCAAGCTCGGTGGATTTGCGCATCTGAAAACGCTGATCGATCGCTTGCGCAGCGACGCAGGCGCGGGACGCTCCCTGCTGCTCGACGGCGGCGATTCGTGGCAGGGCACCGGAATAGCCAACGTCACGCAGGGCGCCGGGATGGTCGAGGCCGCGAACCTGCTCGGCGTCGAGGCGATGACGGGCCACTGGGAATTCACCTATGGCGAAGACGCTCTGCGCGGCAACCTCGAACGGTTCAACGGCGAATTTCTGGCGCAGAACGTCTACCTCACCGAGGAGGCCGCATTCAGTGACGCCAAGGCTTTCGATCCCACGTCGCGACGGGTGTTCAAGCCGGCCATGATCCGGGAGATCGGCGGCTACCGCATCGCGGTGATCGGCCAGGCCTTTCCCTATGTTCCGATCGCGCATCCGAAGCGGTTTACCCCTGACTGGACCTTCGGGATCCGTGACGAAGAATTGCAAGCGCTGGTCGATATGTTGCGGAATGGCGACAAGGTCGATGCCGTGGTGCTGCTGTCGCACAACGGCATGGACATCGATCTCAAGCTCGCCGGCCGGGTGCGCGGCATCGACGTCATTCTCGGCGGCCATACCCACGACGCCGTTCCGCAACCCATCCCCGTTAGCAATGCCGGCGGCACCACGCTCGTCACCAATGCCGGCTCGAACGGAAAATTCCTCGGCGTCCTCGATCTCGATCTCGCAAGAGGCCGGGTCAGCGATATCAGATACCGGCTGCTACCGGTATTCTCGGAATTGCTGAAGCCCGATACGGCGATGGCGGCGCTGATCGAAGGGATCCGAGCGCCGCATGCTTCGGCCTACGCCGGCAAGATCGCGACCGCCAATCGCCTGCTCTATCGCCGCGGCAATTTCCTGGGGCCCGTTGATCAATTGATCTGCGCGGCGTTACGCAGTGAACTCGATGCCGAGATCGCGTTGTCGCCGGGCTTCCGTTGGGGCTCAAGCGTTCTGCCGGGACAGTCGCTAACGATGGAAGACGTGCTGTCCGAGACTGCGATCAGCTACGGCGAAACCTACCTCCAGAGCATGACTGGCAGCCGGATCAAGGACGCCCTCGAAGACGTCTGCGACAATCTGTTCAATGCCGACCCCTATTATCAGCAGGGCGGCGATATGGTCCGGGTCGGTGGCTTCACCTATGCCTGTACGCCGGCGGAGAGCATTGGACGCCGGATTTCCGACCTGAAACTCGACAATGGCCGTTCGATCGAGGCCGGCAAAAGCTACAAGGTAGCCAGTTGGGCCTCGGTCAATGAGCAGCGGGGAATGCCGGTGTGGGACGTCTTTGCCAGGTATCTTGGTTCCGGCAAACCTCTGGATGCGCGCGGCGCCGGCGTCACGTTAAGGGGCGTCGACGGCAATCCCGGCATCGCAGGAGCCGGATGAGGCCTTTCTTGCGATGCAGAAGAAGGAAGTCCATACGATCCCGATCCTGCCGGAGGCCTCTATCGGGCGGAGCCGGAGCTACACCTGGCCGGTTTGCGTGATAGTATTGGGAATCAAATCGCGGATGTGCCCCTGATGATCTTTCGCCAGTTGTTCGACAGCGTATCAGGAACCTACAGCTACCTGCTGGCGAGCCGCGCCGGCGGCGAAGCGCTGATCCTTGATCCCGTGCTGGAGAAGGTTGACCGCTACTGCCAGTTGCTGCGCGAGCTCGATCTCAAACTGGTCAAGGCCGTCGACACCCACCTGCATGCCGACCACGTGACGGGTTTGGGCGAGCTGCGCGACCGCACCCATTGCGTCACCATCATGGGCGAGCAGAGCAAGGCCGACGTGGTGGCGATGCGGGTCGCCGAGGGCGACAAGGTGACGATCGAGGGCATTACGCTGGATGTGATGTACACGCCCGGCCACACCGACGATTCCTACAGCTTCCTGATGGGCGATCGGGTTTTCACCGGCGACACCCTCTTGATTCGCGGCACCGGCCGCACCGATTTCCAGAACGGCAGCGCGCGGGCGCAATATGATTCCATTTTCAACCGGCTCTTGAAGCTGCCCGATGAGACGATGGTGTTCCCCGCCCATGACTACAAGGGCGATACCGTCTCCACTATCGGCGAGGAAAGGCGCTTCAATCCGCGGCTGCAGGTTCGCTCGGTCGATGAATATGTCGAGCTGATGGGAAATCTGAAGCTGCCGAACCCCAAGATGATGGATGTCGCGGTGCCGGCGAACATGCATGTCGGCCTGCATCAGGACGATCTCGCCAAACAGGGGCTGTCGTTCACCGCCTGCGAGGCGATCGAGAGCCTCGGCCGCCCCGATATTCTGCTCGTCGATCTCAGAGAGAACAGCGAACGCGCCAAGCACGGCACGCTGCCGGGCGCATTGCACGCGCCCTATCCCGGCATCGGCGAAAGCCTGCAGCCCGGCGGGATGTTGCGCGAAGTCGCCGCAGCGACCGCACGGCGTATCGTGTTTTTCTGTGCCTTCGGCGAGCGCTCGGCAATGGCCGTCGCCGCCGCCAGGGAAGCCGGCCTTGCCAACACCGCGCATATCGCCGGCGGCATGGATGCCTGGAAGAAGGCCGGCGGACCGGTGCTGACGGGGTGAATGCCCCTTCTATCGCTCCACCCGCTTCAGCTCCTTGACCAGCACGTCCAGCGCGTCGGCGAGCATCACCCCGCCGCACACCGTCAGCCGGTCCGGAATGATGATGCGCCTTGATGGCGGATAGAAGCGCTCCAGCGCGGGGTGCAGCAAGAAGGCACGGCCGTCATCCTCGGCGCGGTCGCCGGCCTCGGACACGACAATCAAATCGGGCTTCAGGTTCACGATCGCTTCGAGCGAGGCGAAACCGCCGAAGCTGATCCCGAGCTCGCCCGCCGCGTTGAAAAGCCCGGTCTCGGCCAGCAACGAACTCAGCAGGCTGTCGCTGCCGGTGACCCAGCCACGCCGCGACAGGGGCAGCACCCGGTAGTGCTTGCTGGCTACGGCCTGCCGCGCCCGCGCAATCGCGTCGTCGAGCCGGGTGATCTCCGCGCTCGCACGATCGGGATGGCCGACCACTTCACCCATCTCACGGATCTGGGCTTTTGCTTCGTCAAGGTTGCGCGGCACGGCGAATTCGGCGAGATGAAGCCCCTTCTCCTTCAAAAGCTCCCGCGTCGATCGCTTGTCGAACAGGCTCGTGACCACGATATCCGGCCTGAGCACCAGGATATCCTCCGCGCCGCCCGATAGAATCCGGTATCGGCGGGCGTCATCGGCCGCAAAGGATTCAAATCTCTCCCGCGCATAACGGCTGAGGCCGAGGATTTGCTCGGGATCCGCAAGCGTCAGCAACAATTGGTCCGTGCACACATTCATGGATGCGATGCGCGGCAGACCGGCCGCCGTTGCGGGACCGAAGGAGAGGGTCGCAAACACGGCAAGCGCAGCAAAATCGAAGCCGGATGGATCGCCGCGGCTCATGGCTAAAGTTCCGCCCACGGGACGATCACGGCCTCGCGCTGATATTCCGCGCGATAGGCCCTGATCCGGAACACCTCCGCCATCACCTGCTCCGACAGCGCCTCAATGGCAGCGCCCTGCGACACCAGGCGGCCGTCCGAAAGCACCAGGACATTATCTGCAAATCGCGCGGCGAGCCCGAGATCATGGGTCACCACGATCACCAACGTGCCTTTGTCGGCGGCCGCGCGCAGGGTCTTCATGACATCGAGCTGGTGGCGTGGATCGAGCGAGGAAGTCGGCTCGTCCGCCAGGATCACCGGTGCTTCGACGGCGAACACCCGCGCCAGTGCAACGCGGCTGCGCTCGCCCCCGGACAATTCGGTGACGCGGCGATTGCCGAGGTCGACGACATCGGCCGCCTGCATCGCCCGCAGCACCGCCTCAGTATCTTTCTGCGTCAATCGCGCGGGATCGGTCGCGCCATGTGGATAGCGGCCCAGCGCCACGATATCCCGTGCCGGCAGCGGCCAGTGCACGAGGTGACCCTGCGGAAGATAGGCAAATCGCCGCGCCCGCGTGCGCAATGGCAACGACGACAAGGCGTCGCCTCCGACATGGATGGAGCCGTCCGCGGGCACCAGGCCCGCCAAAGCACGCAGCAACGTCGTCTTTCCGGCGCCATTTGGTCCGACCAGCGCGACCAGATGTCCCGACGAGAGCGTGAGCGAGACATCATGCAGCACGGCACGGCCGGCCAGCGTCACGCCGAGACCTTGCGCGGTGAGGGCGGCTGACGCCGTCATGCGACACCTCCGCCGAGCGCACGCCGTTCGCGCATGATGAGATAGAGGAAAAACGGCACGCCGATGATCGAGGTCAATACGCCGACTTTGATATCGCTGGTCGACGGAATGATGCGCACCGCGATATCAGCTCCCAGCAGCAGCGCGCTTCCGGTAAGCGCGCTCGGAATCAGCAGCCGCGCCGGATCGTGTCCAATCAGCGGCCGCATCAGATGCGGCGCGACCAGGCCGATGAAGCCGATCGTGCCGGACACCGCAACCGCGCCCCCGACACCAAGCGCGACGCCCGAGATCACCAGGAGCCGTAACCGGGCGACGTCGACGCCGAGGCTTTGCGCGGTCTCCTCCCCCAGGCTGAGCGCGCGGAAGGCGTTGCGCTGCCTCAATAGAATGATCGCGCCGGCGGCAATGAACGGCAGCGCCAGCATGACGTGGCGAAAACTGCGATCCTCCAGCGAGCCCAGCAGCCAGAACGCAATTTCGAGCACCACGAACAGATTGCTCGAAAGATTCATCACCAGCGCGGTCGCGGCGCCCGCAAGACTCGATATCGCAAGACCCGCCAGGATGAGGATCAACAGGCCGGCGTTGCGGCCGGCGATCGCGAGCAGCACGAAAACCGAGGTGAACGCGGCCGCGATCGCCGCAACCGGAAGCGCATAGGATCTCACATCGGCAAGGCCGAGGGCGATGATCAGCACCGCGCCGAACGCGGCCGATTGCGGCGCGCCGAACAGCGAGGGCGCGGCAAGCGGATTGCGCAGCAACCCCTGCAGCGCCGCGCCGGAAAGGCCGAGCATCGCGCCAATCGCAAATCCCAGTATCGCGCGGGGCAGCCGGATTTCCCGGACGATCACCTGTTGCACGTCGCTGCCGCCCCCGAACAAGGCATCGAGCACGGTCAGCGGTGACAGCCGCACCGGACCGACCCCGAGGGACGCCAGCAGCAGCAGCACGACGAGAACGACGAGCGCCGACATCACGCCGGCGCGCCGGCGCCCCGCAACGTCGACCGTCGCCATGACGTTCTGAATGCTCATCCATCGTCCTCGGGCGGCGACGCCGTCGCCCTGCCCCAATGCTCATACAATGATTGAGGTCCGGCACAAGCGGGCCCGCGAACAAAATGCGTACCCGAGACGCGCGAAGGCCCGCGGCCAAATGATGGCATTGACTCCCCGCCTGTCGCAATTCTAGATAGTCGCGACGGTTCCCTGTTTTGGGGATCAAAAGGGAATGCGGTGCGGAGAGGTTTTCTCCAATGCCGCGGCTGCCCCCGCAACTGTAAGCGGCGAATCTTTCGTCATAGGCCACTGGGAATCTCGGTCCTGGGAAGGCGACGAAGGGTAACGACCCGCGAGCCAGGAGACCTGCCGTCAGCCGTGGTCACACGCGAAGATGTCGGTCGGGGAGTACAGGCATTAGCTTCACCTGATGTGCACAAGCACGATGGTGGGACTTGGTTCGCTGTGACGTGCCACTGACGTCATACCGAGGTCTAACCATGTCTTCCATCATCAAAGCCGCATCTCGGCGTCGCAGGTTTCTGTTCGCTTCAAGTTTCCTGCTGCCTGTTCTTCCCCTGGGAATTTCTGCCGCCAGTGCGCAGCAAGCATCGCCCGACCAACTGCCTCCCATCGAGGTCAGCCCGCCGCGTGACGAGAACCAGACCCGGGCTAGCCCCGTGACCGATCAAGATTCGAACTCGCGCCGCGTCGCGCCGAATGTCTCTCCTGCGACCAGCACCAACGGCTCGTCAACCGGCGACGCAACGGCCGTCAGGCAATTCAATGGTATCGTCGGGGCTTCGTCGACCGTGATCACCGCGGAAGATATCGCCCGCTCGCCGGCGCAGACGGTGCAGGAGATCATTGCGCAGACCCCCGGCGTGCAGCTGACGGCATTGTATGGCGGCGTGAACGGCGCACAGACCAACGTCGACGTAAGAGGCTTTGGAGCATTCGCCACGGCCAACACGCTCATACTTATCAACGGCCGCAGGCTTAACGACGTCGATCTCGCTGGCGTCGACCTTTCGACCATCCCGCGCGATTCGATCGAACGCATCGAAATCATCAAAGGCAACAGCGGCGCCGTATTGTATGGCGACAACGCCGTCGGCGGCGTCATCAATATCGTCACCAAGACCGGCGCCGGCGGCGCGCCGATTTCGATACGCGCCGAAGCCGGCGCCGGTTCATTCAATCAGCGCCTTGGCTCGGTTTCAGCCACGGCGAACCAGGGGGCCTGGTCAACGTCCTTCTTCGGAAATGGAATCAGCTCTGACGGATATCGGACCAACAACGCTCTCTCGCAACAAGACGGCTTCGGCGAGATCCGCTATACCACGCCTGACTTCAAGGCATTCTTCAACGTATCCGGCGATAATCAGCAGCTCGGATTCCCCGGCGGCAGGACGGTCAATCCATCCGCCGGCATCAACGAACTCGCAACCGACCGCACTGGCACCGACACCCCCTTCGACTACGGCAACAAGCAAGGCGCCAATGCCACCGCCGGGTTTACCAAGACGTTGTGGAACGGCGCCGAACTCATCGTCGACGGCGGCGTACGAGACAAAGATCAGCAGGCAGGCTTCTTCGGTAACGTTCCGTTGCAGGACTTCAACGCCAGCTACGTCGATACCAGATTGCAGACGTGGTCGCTGACCCCCCGATTAAGCATCAAAAACCCGGTGTTCGGGTTGCCCTCAGTCATCCTGACCGGCATCGACTATTACGATGCGACCTACCACTCCAACCGCAGCGAGCTGCAAGGCAACCCTCCGCTTGACGTTTACGACCTCTCTCAAAGGACGCTTGCGGCCTATTGGCAGCAGACCGTCGGGATACTCCCGACCACTGATTTTTCATATGGCGCGCGAGTACAACGCACCAGCGTAACCGCCACGGACCTCCTGAATCCGGCAGCTCCGGGATTTTTTGGGGAAAATCCAATCTCGCCGCTGGATAGTAGTCAGATAAACCAGGCGTTGCACATTGGCATTGAACACCGCTTCAACGAGATCTTTTCCGTGTTCGGCCGCGCCGCCAGCGCTTTTCGCACACCTAACGTGGATGAAAGAGTTGGAGCTTCACCGATCTTCGATCCCACCTTTACAATCGCCTTGCCCAGAACTTTTGATCTGAAGACGCAAACGTCAAACGACATCGAAGGAGGCTTCCGGGTCAAGGCCGGCAAGTTCGAGATGCAGTCGAGCATCTACAACATGGATCTCACAAACGAGATCCATTTCGATCCGGTGAATTTCATCGATTACAATCTGGACCCGACTCGCCGTTACGGTTCCGAGACCAACGCGACATATCGCGCCAGCGACACCGTGCTGCTGCGCGGCGGCTTTGCCTATACCCGCGCGATATTTCGCGAAGGCCCCTTCACGGGCAATGATATTCCTCTGGTGTCGCGCTACACGGCCAATGCAGGCGTCAGCTGGAATATCTGGCAAAAATTTCTCGTGGCCGATGCAACGGTGCGCTACTGGAGCAGCCGACACATGGACAACGATCAGCCCAATACCCAGCCGCTGATTCCGGCCAATGCGACGGTCGATTTCAAGCTAAGCGGAGCGTACGACAGATACTTCTGGTCGCTGAGCGTGAATAACGTGTTTAATGTGCTGTATTATGATTACGCGATCGCGAGCGCGTTCACGCCGGGTGCGTTCAGTGCCTATCCGTTGCCGGGCCGCACCTTCCTGTTGAAGGCTGGCGCGACGTTCTGATCGGAATCTCCGGTTTGGGGCCTGCGTGACCGGTATCCAATGTGGTCACGCAGGGACAGCGTCCTTCACCACGATTGCCGATTCCGCACGGAAGGGACCCCTTTCCTGGCGGATTCAGCCGAAATATGCCCCTTCGGCGACCCAATATATGGTAAGATGAAAAAAAGATCGTCGCACGATGATGCGCGCCGTGAATTTTGAGGCATTTAATGAGTGACGAACCGAAAAGCCCCGCCGAGCTGAAAGAGATCAGGTTAAATCGCAAGATCAAGCAGGACGCCGACGGCATCAAAGCCTTGGCCGAGATCGCGGCGGCCGACATCGCCATACGGAAGCGAACAGCGAACCTCCGCGCGATGCGATTGGCGAGGGAAGCCGCCGACCGCGACAAGCCAGCGGAACCCAAGACCAAGGCAAAGCCCAGGAAGAAGAAAATAATATAATGGCAAACGACGATCGCAGCCGCGCCGAGGCGCGTTTCAACAAGGCCGCTCGCACGGCGAACGGAGCCAAGACCGGCATGGCCGAGCGCGACGCCGCGCTGAAGGCCGTAACCGACAACATGGCGAAGCTGAAAGCATTGCGGCTTGCCCGCGAAGCGGCTGAACCTCCGCGCCCGGCCGCCCCCAAGAAGGCGCGCGCCAAGACGAAGAAATCAGGAGAAAAACGTCCGGCGCTGTCTGATTGGCTGGCGGGACAACAAAGCGGCGGGCGGCGGACTTGAACCGGTTGACCAATCTTTCGGGGCAGACGCTTTATGTTTGTCCCGGGTGTCCCAGGGAAAGCCGGTTGCCAATTGGCGCTCAGGCGGCCTTCGGGTCGGGATCATGCTCTGCGCGGGCGGGCCATTCGATCAGTGATCGCGTCTTGGTCGCGGCGTCGTAGACCTGCACCTGAAGCATCTGGAATTGATTCTTCAAGGCCATCCCGGTCGCTTCGGCGGCCTCGATCGTATCGTGGTGCGATTTGAAATGTCCGTCCACGACGAGCGAATAGCCTGATGTCGGCGCTTTGTCGGCGCGAATGATTTTACGTGGCTGTTGCTCTTCGGCTTCGATCTTCGGCTTCTTCATCTGTGGCTCCCAGATCATGATCCGATGAAACCGGATCACGATCTTATCCGTTTGTCTTGAGCATGATCTCTTCGGAAAACCGGTTCCCACTCTTCCGGATCATGCTCTGGTTGCGCCTCCCTTTACACTGAACGTCGGAAAAAGGCAGGAAAGATTGTTTGGTCGCGGCTAATATACCGCCTCAAAGACGATGAGATTGAGGTCGCAGACCTGAGGCAACGACCAGACGCTTTAGGATTTTGAAAACGCGTCGCGGTCTCATCTATATAGGCATCCACCAGCGGCGTTTTAAGGGCTGCCATGCAGCTGTATTCATGGACAAATAACCAACCGAGCCGATAGTTTCGCCCGCAAACGGAGGGTGAATCGAACATGGCCGACATTCTGGCCGCACCGCAACAAGCAAAGACGGACGAACAGCTGCGCACGCTGGTCGCGATTTCGACGGCCCACTGGGTCAGTCATTTCCAGATGTTCGTACTGCCGATGCTGTTCCCCTTTCTCAAGGAGCAGCTCGGCGTCGGCTACATTGAACTCGGCTTTGCGCTGACCGTTTTCGCCGTCACATCCGGCCTGACGCAGGCGCCGATCGGCTATCTTGCCGATCATGTCGGCGCCCGCAAAATCCTGCTGATGGGCCTCACTTTGGGCGGCCTTGCGCTGATCATGCTCGGCCTGCATCTGAGCTACCCCTGGCTGATCGCCAGCGCCGTGTTGCTGGGGTTCGCCAATAGTGTCTATCATCCGGCCGATTATGCGATCCTCTCGGCCCACATGAATGAGGCGCGCATGGGCCGCGCCTTTTCGATTCACACTTTCGCCGGTTACGTTGGCGGCGCGGTGGCGCCCGCCATCGTTGCGACGCTGGTCGCAACGATCGGAGGTCATGGCGCGCTGGTCGTGACCGGCGCGGTGGGGCCGTTCGTTGCGCTGCTTCTTCTCGTCGTCGGCATTCCCGATGCGAGCGCCGCGGACCGCCAGAAGGCTGGCACAGACGCGCCGCGGCAAAGCGTCATCACACCCACCCTCATCGTACTGACGATCTTTTTCATGCTGCTGAGCCTGTCCAACGCCGGCATCGGCAATTTCGGCGTTGTTGCGCTGATGAGCGGCTACGGCGTGACGTTCCCGGCCGCCAATATTGCGCTGACTGCGTTTTTGGGAGCCAGCGCGATTGGCGTGCTGGCTGGCGGCTTTCTCGCCGACCATACGAGGCGCCACGGCCAAGTGGCCGCCGCCTGCTTTGCGGTCAATGCCGTCATCGTATTGATGATCGCGATGGTCAACCTGCCGCCGCCGCTATTGCTGGCGGCGATGGCGGCAGCGGGATTCCTCGGCGGCGTGATCGCTCCGTCGCGCGATATGCTGGTCCGCAACGCGGCGCCACCGGGCGCGGCGGGACGGGCTTTCGGCATCGTCTCTACCGGCTTCAACATCGGCGGCATCATCAGTCCGCTGCTGTTCGGCTGGATCATGGACCAGAACCTGCCGCATTGGGTGTTCGGCGCTTCAGTCGTTTTCATGGTCCTCACGGTGCTGCTCGCTCTTGTCACCGAGCGAGGCCCGCACGAGAAACAAGCGGCGTCCAGCGCAGGTCTTGTGCACCCCTGAGCCTTCCGGACGGAGCCTCGGTTCTGATTCAATCAGAGCCGATCAGGCTTTAAGCGAATTTCGGTTGCCGCGCCCCGCCCATCAGCCGTGCGCGCTCGGTATTGGGCCACAGCAACAGCAGGCCGAGCAAGCCGGACGCAATCATAATAACGGCGTTGATGGTGAAGCCGGTCATGTAGCCGTCGAACAGCCCTGACGCGCGCTGAATCACGCTGCCCATCACCGACGGGGCTAAAATGCCGGCAAGCGTGTAGATCGCCCCATAGATCGCGATCACGGCGCCGCGCTGGGACACCGGTGTGAACTCTCCAATCATCGGCGCGCAGACCACATAGATCGATCCGCAAAGCCCCGACCCTGTCACCAGCAAGGCGATCTGCAGGCCTGCGCCCTCGACATGCGGGAGAACGGCAAGGATTGATCCGCCGACGATCAGCGGGACCGCGCCGAGCACCCCGCGCGCGCCGCGGGTAGAAAAGCCGCGCGCCATCAGCACCTGCGAAGTCCACCCGGTGAGGAGCACGACAACGGCGCCGAACACCCATGGCAGGATCGAAATCCAGCCCGCGTCCTTTTGCGAGAAGCCGAGCCCCTTGATGATGAAGGGCGTGAACCAGGTCAGCCCCAGCGACAGCGCCCAGTAGGCGCCGAAGGTCGCGGCGCAGCAGCCGACAAAGGTCCGCGAGGTCAGCAGCTGGAAATAGGGAATGCGGGGCTCCGCATCCGCCGTTACCCCGCTTTCAGCCAGCAAGCCTTCCTTGCCCAGTATCCACCACGCCACCATCCACATCAGACCAACGGCGCCGAGTGCGCCAAACGCATAGTGCCAGTTGTAATTCACGATTACCCAGTTCAGCGCCGGCACCGCGAGGATGACGCCGAACGCCGACCCCTGCGAGAGGACCGCCGTGGGCAGGGTCCGCTTCTCGTCGGGAAACCATTTGTAGATCGCATGCACCGCCACCGAAGCTGCCGGTCCCTCGCCGGCGCCGAGGATCACGCGGCAGATCAACAGCGTGGAGAAACTGACCGTACCCACCATCGGGAACTGCGCCAGCGCCCAAATGACCGCCAGCACCAGCAGCACCCAGCGCGTCTCGGTGCGATTGACCAGGAATCCGACCGCGATGGCCGCGATCGAATACAGGAAGAAGAACGCGGATCCAAGCAGGCCGAACTGCTCCGGCTCGAGCTTCAGCTCGGTCATGATCGGCACGCCGGCGAGGCCGACCACGATCTTGTCCGCGAAATTCACCAGCATGAAGAGAAACAGGAGGAACGTGATCCTCCAGGCACCTTTGGGTGTCGGTGGCGTGGTCATGGTCGCTCCCTCATTGTCGCTTTATCGTTTTGTGGTTTTGCTGGCTCTGTTGGATCGGCCGACCTGATGCTATCCAAGCCCGATCAGGTAATGCAACCGGGCATTTTTGCTGCAACGCGCCCTGCTCTCCGGCTGCCCGACCTGTCGCGGGAGATCACGACCGCACCGCCGTCATGTTTGAGACCGTGATCTCCGGCTTTGGTCTTGGTATGTTGAGCAACCATCAGATGGCCTTAACGGTGACACGCTTCGCATGACAAATAGCAACCGGATCGTGCTGAGCGTTCGCAATCTGACCAAGGCCTATCGTTCCGCCGGAGAGCAAATCGCCGTGCTGCGCGGGGTGAACCTGGACGTCGCGGCAGGTGAGCGGGTTGCATTGACCGGCGAATCCGGCAGCGGCAAGAGTACGCTCTTGCATCTGATCGCGGGCCTCGATCACGCTGACGGCGGCGAGATCCGGCTCGCCGACACGTCCATTTCCGATCTCACCGATGCCGGCCTGGCGGCATTGCGGCGCGACCGGCTCGGTCTGGTATTTCAGCAATTCAACCTGATCCCGAGCCTCAATGTGAGGGATAACCTTGCGTTTCAGTCTCGCATTGCCGGCCGCCACGATGCGGCCTGGCATGCCGAGCTTGCGGACCGATTGGGGCTCGGCGGCCTGCTGGACCGTTACCCTGACCAATTGTCCGGCGGCCAGCAGCAGCGGGTCGCGATCGGCCGCGCGCTGGCGGTCAGGCCGCTGCTTCTGCTCGCCGACGAACCCACCGGCAATCTCGATGAGGCGACCGCGGATGACGTTCTCGCCCTCACCCGCGATCTGGTCGCGCAAACTGGCTGCGGCTTTCTGATGGTAACTCACTCGGCGCGGCTGGCGGCCACGCTCGACCGTCACGTCAACCTCAGTGCGGGGCTGATCGCGTGAGCAGCATCCTGTGGATTCTAAAGGTCCTGTTGAGTCATTGGCGGCGGCATCCGATGCAGCTCGCCACATTGCTGATCGGCCTGATTTCGGCGACCGCGCTGTGGAGCGGCGTGCAGGCGCTGAACCAGCAGGCTCGAAACAGTTACGACCGCGCGGCCGCCACTTTCGGCGGCGCCAGAACGGCGGCTTTGGTCAGCCGCAACGGCGCCACCTTCGCCCAGCAACTCTTCGTCGACCTGCGCCGCGCCGGCTGGCCGGTGTCTCCCGTTCTCGAAGGCCGCATCCTGATCGGCGGACGGGCCTTTCGGCTGCTCGGTATCGAGCCCGTCACGCTGCCGGCGGAAGTCGGCAATGCGCCGGCGATTGGAAGAGCAGGCTTGCAAGCCTTCGTCACGCCGCCGGGAGAAGCCCTGGTGGCGCCCGAGACGCTTTCCGAGCTTGACCTGCCGGAAGGCGCCTCGCCGCTGGCGAGCGGCAGCACCTTGCTGCCGCCGCTTCGCGTGGCGGCGCAACTTGTTCCCGGCGTCATGGTGGTCGATATCGGCATTGCCCAGCGGCTTCTCAAAATGCCCGATCAGGTTTCCCGGCTCCTGATCGGCAAGACCAAAGGCGGTCGCGTCCCGCTCGAAAATGTCACCGGCGACAAGTTGCGCCTGCTCGAGCCCGACGCGGAAAGCGATCTCGAACGCCTCACCGACAGTTTTCATCTGAACCTGACGGCATTTGGCCTGCTGTCGTTCTTCGTTGGGTTGTTCATCGTCAACTCCGCGATCGGCCTTGCATTCGAGCAACGCCTGCCGATGTTGCGAACCTTGCGCGCCTGCGGGGTATCCGCACGCATGCTGAACACGGTGCTGGTATTTGAGCTGATATCGCTGGCGCTGGTTGCTGGCATTGTGGGCCTCGTTTGCGGCTACCTGATCGCCGCATCGCTGCTGCCCGATGTCGCGGCATCGTTGCGCGGGCTTTATGGCGCGCAGATTCCCGGTCAGCTCACGCTCAAGCTGCAGTGGTGGATCGCGGGCCTCACCATCAGCGTGCTCGGCGCGCTGCTGGCCGCGAGCGCGAGCCTGTTGAAAGCAATTCGCCTTTCGGTGCTGGCCGCGGCCCAGCCCTATGCGTGGCACCAGGCGCAACACAGATGGCTGATCTTTCAAAGCGCCGTCGCCCTCGTTGTGTTCGCCGCTGCCGCCGGTTTCCTGTGGCTCGGCGATTCCCTTGTTTCAGGTTTTGCGGTCCTCGCCGCGATCCTGCTTGGCGCGGCACTTGTGTTGCCTGCGCTGCTCGAGCTGATCCTTGCCCAGGGCCAGCGGCGTGCGCGTGGCGCACTTGCGGTCTGGTTCTGGGCCGATAGCCGTCAACAGCTTTCAGGATTGTCGCTGGCGTTGATGGCGCTGCTGCTTGCGCTCTCGGTCAATGTTGGCGTCGGCACCATGGTCGAAACCTTCAGCCGAACCTTCATCAGTTGGCTCGACGGACGGTTGGCGGCGGATGTTTACATCAATGCCTCCAACGATGCGCAAGCAGCAGCCATCACAGCGTGGCTCCGTGAGCGCCCCGACGTCGCGGCGATCCTGCCCGGTGGGCGGGCCGATACCCGGATCGGAGGCGCGCCGGTCGAGATTCTCGGCCTTGCCGATCACGCTACCTATCGCGAACGCTGGCCGTTACTGCAATCAGCCGAAAACGCCTGGAGCAGACTTCGCCCCGGCAATGCCGGTTTCGTCAGCGAACAATTGGCTCGACGCATGAAGCTCACCATCGGCGATCAGGTCGAGCTGCCCGCACCAGGAGGAAACTGGACGCTTGAGGTGGTCGGCATCTATGCGGACTACGGCAATCCGAAGGGGCAGATTGCCGTCAATTTCGCCGCATTGACCCGGCATTTTCCTGATATCCCGCTGACCCGATTGGGCCTGCGCGTCGACCCCGCCAAGGTTCCGGCGCTGATGTCGGCGCTGCAGGACAAGTTCGGACTTGATAACCGCAACCTCGTGGATCAGGCGACGTTGAAAGCGGAGTCGACGCGGATCTTCAACCGGACTTTTGCTGTGACGGCGGCGCTAAACGCCTTCACGCTCGGGGTCGCCGGCGTCGCTTTGCTGACGAGCCTGCTCACCCTGGGCAATTCCCGGCTGCCACAGCTTGCGCCCCTTTGGGCCATCGGAATCACGCGGCGGCAGCTTGCGGCGATCGAACTTCTGAAGACCGTGTCGGTCGCGTTGATCACGGCCCTGCTCGCGCTACCGCTCGGCCTGTTGGTCGCCTGGTGCCTGATCGCGGTGGTCAACGTGAAGGCGTTCGGCTGGCGGCTGCCATTTCACGTCTTCCCACTGCAATTGCTTCAGCTGCTCGGCGTGGCCATGGCCGCTTCGCTGGTTGCCGCCATGGTTCCCGTCCTCAAGCTGGCGCGGATGCAGCCGGCGGCCCTCATCAAGATCTTCGCCGATGAAAGATAGGCTTCGGATATCCCGTCGCGCCTTTGCGGGCGGCGCACTGCTTCTCGCCCTCGACCGCAGGTGCTGTTTTGCGCAGGGCTTTGCCGGACTTGGCATGAGCGGCGACGGTTTCGCAGCGGTCGTCCCTGGAAAGACCTTTACCTTCCCGACCGATCATGGCCCGCATCCGGACTATCGGATCGAGTGGTGGTACGTGACCGCAAATCTCGTCGATTCGGCCGGCGCGGCCTATGGCGCGCAATGGACGCTGTTTCGTCAGGCCATGCGTCCCGGCCCACAGCAGGAAGGGTGGGCCAATCAGCAGATATGGATGGGACACGCGGCCGTCACGCGCGCCGACACCCACCGCTACAGCGAAACCTTCGCCCGTGGCGGCGTCGGCCAGGCCGGCGTCGAGACAAGGCCATATCGGGCCTGGATCGACTCATGGCAAATGCGCGGGCTCGATGACATGCGCGATGATACGCTCGCGCCGCTCGAACTCAGCGCTTCGGGCACGGATTTCGCCTACGCGCTGCGGCTCGATGCCGACCGCGCACTGGTGCTGCAGGGAGAGGCCGGCTACAGCAGGAAATCGGAGCGGGGACAGGCCTCATATTATTTCAGCCAGCCTTATTTCAAGGCTACCGGCAGCCTCACCATCGACGACAGGCCCGTTAAGGTCACCGGACAGGCATGGATGGACCGCGAGTGGAGCAGCCAGCCGCTCGCCTCCGATCAAACCGGGTGGGACTGGCTGTCGCTGCATTTCAACTCCGGCGAAAAGCTCATGCTGTTTCGGCTGCGTCAGACTGACGGCAAGAATTTCGTTTCCGGCAAATGGTTCTTGCCGGACGGCAAAGCACGACCGATCGTATCGACCGATGTTACGATGACGCCGAAGGCCCTGACCGGGATTGAAGGGCGTGAAATCCCGACCAGCTGGGATATCGCAATTCCAGCTTTGGCGCTGACGATCTCTTGTCAGCCTCTGAATGCAAAAAGCTGGATGGGAACGAGCTTTCCCTATTGGGAAGGGCCGATCGGTTTTGCGGGCAGCCACAGCGGGGTTGGATATCTGGAGATGACGGGCTATTGAGATCGTATCGCGTCATTCCGGGTTGGTGCGTTAGCACCAGACCCGGAATGACGTTTTCACACAAGGGATGCGCGATGTTTCATCTTACGGCACTCGTCACCTGCCTCACGATCCTGTTCTACTTCTTCACCTCGATAACCGTCGGCAAGGCGCGCGCCACATTCGGAGTCAAGGCGCCGGCCATATCGGGAAATCCCGACTTTGAGCGGATGTTTCGCGTGCAGATGAACACGCTGGAATGGCTGCCGATCTTCCTGCCAGCGCTCTGGCTGTTTGCGATCTACATCAGCGATGCGATCGCCGCCGCGCTGGGCGTAGTCTGGATCATCGGTCGCATCCTCTATATGACGGGCTACTCAAAAGCCGCCAATAAGCGCGGGCTGGGCTTTGGTATTCAGGCCGGTGCCGCCATCCTCCTCTGGCTGGGTGCGATTGGCGCAATTGCGTGGCGCCTTGTTCATGCGTGAGGGCGGGATCGCTGCGTTCAAAGGCGGAACCTGTCTGTTGCGGCAGAGGAAAACGCGACATATGAACACCGCGGTCGTTATTTGACTTCAGGCTGATCCCAAGTTTAAGTACCTGGTGCAGAGGTGAAACCGTACCGTCCTATTTCATGACGTCAGGCCTTTGGAGTGCTTTCCGCGCGCGAAGGTTGTAGCGAGCCCATTACATGAATGCCTTTTTCAAGCACCAGCTTGCGGACTACGTCGAGTATCACCGCGATCCCTGGAATTGCGCGATGCACGTGTTTGGTATCGTCACGTTGTTCCTCGCCGCGGTTCTCCCCCTCAGCCTGTGGCACCTTCACGCGCTGGGCGCATATGTCACCGTGGCGCCAATCATGGTCTTGCCGGTGCTGGTCTACTGGTTGTTGCTCGATGCAGCCCTCGGCGCGGCGATTCTTGGCGCTGCTGTCGTGTTGCTTTCGGCCGCTGCGACGATTGTGAGCCATGCCAGTCCCGTCACTGTGTGGTCGATCACGGCCCTATTGATCGTCACCGGCGTCAGCTTTCAGGTTGTCGGACATCGGGTGTTCGAACAACGACAGCCGGCACTGGTGGATCACCCAACGCATTTGCTGCTCGGGCCGATGTTCGTGATGGCGAAATTGTTCATCGCACTTGGTTTTCGGCACGACCTCGCGGTGATTATCGATCGAGTTCCGCCGCAATCGCCGCGCGGCCCTTCACCCTATGTTGAGGAACATCAGGTCGGGCCGCTGCCACATTCATGACCCGGGTACTTGTCACTGGCGGCACCGGCTTTATCGGACAGCACCTTGTATCGGCGCTCGCTGCTGGCGGTCGACAGGTACGGGTGCTGGACATTCGCCCACCGACCTGCGCCCACCCGGGCGTCGAATATGTCGCGGGTTCAGTCCTTGATCCGGACCAAGTGGACGAGGCGCTCCGCAATGTCGCCGAGGTTTACCACCTCGCCGGGCTTCCGGGTATGTGGATACCTCGAAAGAGCGATTTCTATGCGGTGAATTGCCATGGCACGGAAGTCGTCGTCGTCGCCGCGCGCAAGCGCGGGATTGCGCGCTTCCTGCATTGCTCGACCGAATCCATACTTTTCCGACCATCGTCGCTACAGGATGTGGCCAGCGAGCCTAGCCTGCTGCCGCCCCAGGAAATGCCAGGTCTCTATACGCGCTCGAAAATGCTCGCCGAGCAGTTCGCCGCGCAGGCTGCGGCATCCGGATTTCCACTGATCATCGGCACGCCGACGATGCCAATCGGACCTCACGATCACAACCTTACTCCCCCGACCGCCATGCTCCGGCACTTTCTGAGCGGGCGCGTTCAATTGTATCTTGATTTCATCGTGAATCTGGTCGACGTGCGCGACGTCGCCGCGGGCCTGATCCTGGCGATGGAACATGGGCAAATTGGACATCGCTACATTCTCGGCGGCGAGAGCATCTCGCTGAAGAAGATCCTGCAGCTGATGGCGACGATCAGCGGCCGCCGCTATGTCTCCATTCCGGTTCCCGGCCGCGTGGCGGAAATGTCCGCGGCCATGCTGGAATTCATATCCGATCACGTGACGCATCGTCCGCCGTCCGGTACGGCTGAGGGCGTCCGGATCGCGTTGCGGGCGACAGAGCTGTCAATCGAAAAGGCGCAACGCGAGCTTGGCTATGCGCCTCGTCCCATTGAACCCGCGTTGCGCGACACGATTGCTTATCTTCTCGGCGCCCGCGGCAAAGGGTTGTAATTCCAGTCTCTACCTCGGCTTTCCAGGTATTTGCCAGCGCCGTCCAATCAGGAATATAGTTTAGTCATGACGTATGATCCGAACCAGTTTCTAGCCTTCGTCTGGAGTGGCTGGACCGCCACGTGGCCCACACAATTGCTGGCCCTTGTCTGGGTTGCATGGCTGATCAGCTGGGGCATCGGCTCGTTCTTTTCCGGCCGAACCGAAAAGCACGTCCGGACCTGGGACTCGCGGGCCTACCGCATCCCCATTTTCGTGGGAGCCGTCCTGCTTACGCCCTGGACGGCGGAGGTGCTCGCAGAGAAACCGCTATGGCAGGTCGGCACCGGCGGCACATATCTGCTGGCAGCCCTGACCGCAGCGGGCTGTCTGTTCACGTGGTGGGCGCGAATTCATCTCGGACGTTTTTGGTCGAACGCGATCACGCGCAAGGAAGGCCACCGGGTGATTGACACCGGCCCTTACGGGCTCGTTCGTCATCCGATCTATACCGGGCTTATCGGCGCCATGATCGCGACGGCCGTCGCGGTCGCGACGGCGACTGCGCTGTTCGGCGCGGTGTTGATCGCTGTCGGCCTCTGGCAGAAGGCGCGCATGGAGGAAGGCTTTCTGACGACCGAGCTCGGCGCGGACGCCTATGGACCTTACTGCCGCCGCGTTCCAATGCTGGTTCCGTTCCTGCCGCAACGCTG
The DNA here is from genome assembly GCA_052143915.1 of Bradyrhizobium sp. Lineage (GTDB taxonomy): Bacteria > Pseudomonadota > Alphaproteobacteria > Rhizobiales > Xanthobacteraceae > Bradyrhizobium. Next base: position 20,730 of record JBKQRS010000579.1, on the reverse strand, counting down.
AGCTTCTGCCGGCGCGGGCTTGCGGGCATCATTGCCTGGACGGCAACGGCCCTGAGACCTCGACAAGCGGTACCAGATGGCGCGGAACGACGATACGCTCGCCCGGCACCAGTGGCGTGCGCTCCGCTCCCTTGTTGATCTGGGTGAGCGACCAGAGCGGCACGTGGTAGGTCGCCGCGATCGTCTGCAGAGTATCCCCCGGACGAGCGAACACCGGCATCCCGCTATCCCACAGTTCGATCACGGCCTTGGGGGGAACGACAAAGCGAACAGGGACGGTTTCGCCTTCGGTTTTCGTCGAGGTCGTCGCGAGCTGCACAATCTTGGTAAGTAGCTGATCGTGAACCGTGTCCACCTTCTCGATGTTGATATGCGATACTTCATCACGCTCCGAGAGGTCGAAGCTCGCGTAGTGACCCCGGTAGCCAGGCATCGGCTTGACGTCGCCACCGCCCAGAACGCTTGTTGACAGGAAAATGTTGATGAAGCGATCGACATTAAGCGGGACACTGGGCGTGACATGGGCTGGATCGATCGCGACAGCCAGACTTACCCGGATGCCCTCAGCCTCCAGAATTTCCGAAAACTTCAGCACGCAAAAACCACCCATTGAGTGTCCGATGAGAATGATCGGGGCGGGACTCTCTCGGTAATCATGGATCGCTTGCGCGGCGATGAGGCGGCAAATCGTGAACTCGTAAACATTCGCCGTGATCCCCGCCTGTTCGATCCGGTCGGTCAGGCGATCCATCCCGCGCGAGAAGAATGGACCCATGGCACCACGGAATAGGTAGACACGTCCGTGCAACTCGGCTGCTGGCTGGATGGTGTCCGGCGGCGGCGCGGCGGCCTCGCTCGACACCGCGATCGGACCTGCCATTGCCGGATCAAGGCCGCCATGGAAGAGCGGGGCACAAAGCATCGCTCCAACAACCACTGCTGCAACTCGCGTCGGATTGATCATGCGCTCCACGAACCATCCTAAACGCTGGGGGCTCCATCAGATCGCGCCGGCATCGGCGCGCCCGGAGCAAGAAAATACACCATTCGATGCGCGAGACGCACTCTAGGGCCGTCGAATTGGTGGAATTGTGGCGCTCCTCCAGGGCCGGGAGCGTGACCCCGGGGAACCGGATCGTGATCAGATCACGATCTCATCTCCTTGATTGAGCGTGATCAACGGATCTTGCCCAAATTGCGCGCTATTTGCCCGCTTTGTCCCCGGGCCTACCTCGCCGCGCGCGCCTCCGGCTTCGGCGTTGCCGACGCCTCGCTCGGCCGGCCGCCGAGCGCAACGGCATCAATGGCGCTTATCACCTTCCGCTGCATGATCTCGTTCTTGTCGATGGTGATATGCCCGACGCCCGGGACATTCTGCACGTTGACGTTCTCGAGCGAACCGCGCAGTTGCTTTGTTCTGGCAACGGGCTCGCCATTGCCATTGGCGATGTAGAAATTGATGTAACGCCCGACGCGGCCGGACAAGCTCGTGCGAAACACCGAATCCAGACCTATCGCCAGTTTGACGGGAGCACCAAGCTGGTCGAGGCGCGCCACCATATCGGGCAGGACCGTCGCACCGGAGGAGTGCCCGACCAGAATGATCGTGCGCACCCTTCCGCTCTTGTAATCTGCTGCGGCTTCGTCGGCGAGGGATGACCAGGAAAGATAGTTGACCACGGTGGTGGGGATGCCCTGCGCCTGCAACTTGGCTGCGATGTCATCGAGACCGAGCGAGAAGATATTGAGCACGCCGCGCAGCAGATAGACATGAGCGCCCGTCGCGCCCGATGCGGGAACCGCATTCGCGGTGCCACCGATCGGCATTGTCAGGAGCAGCAAAGCCACTGCCACGGTTTGCAGCGACCGCAACCACCATCGGCCCGGCAACCGAAGTCCGTTGACAAATTCCGTGTGACCGCTGAATGACTTCATTGATTCCCTCGAAGGCGCAAATTTAGCTGGCGGGAACGTAGCCTCGGCATGCTCGCAACTGCAACAAAAGGCGCCGTGACAGGCGATTTAATCCCCGCGGCGTGTCCCTATTGCAACACCCATTATTGCGACCAGCTGCCGATTTCCAAGCTGCCTTGGGCCCTGTTCCCAAGGCGACGCGACGCTGCGCCGGACCGGACACAGTGAGCTTGCGATCACTGCGTCAGTGGGCAGCCAGAGTCCTTGGCAGAGGGGAAAGCCTTGTCACCCGGCACAACGGCAAGCTGCTTGTAGTAATCCCACGGCTTCTTGGATTCGGCGGGCTTCTTGACCTCAAACAGATAGAGGTCGTGGACCATCCGGCCGTTCGGGAGCACCTTGCCGCCCTGGGCAAACATGTCGTCGACCGGCAACTCTTTCAGCTTCTTCGCGACAGTATCGGAATCCTTGGTGCCGGCCGCCTTCACGGCCTTCAGATATTGCAACGTCGCCGAATAGGTGCCGGCCTGGATCATATTGGGCATGCGTCCGGTACGCTTCATGAAGCGTTCCGAGAAGGCGCGGGTCTGGTCGTTCTGGTCCCAGTAGAAACCTTCCGTCAGCACAAGACCCTGCGCTGCTTGCAGCCCGAGCCCGTGCACTTCGGCGAGCGTCAGAAGCAGACCGGCCAGCTTCTGGCCGCCGGCAACGATGCCGAATTCCGCCGCCTGTTTGATCGAGTTAGTGGTGTCCAGGCCGGCATTGGCGAGGCCGATGATTTTCGCCTTCGAACTTTGCGCCTGCAGCAGGAACGAGGAGAAGTCCGACGAGTTCAGGGGAATGCGGACCGAACCGAGCACCTTGCCGCCATTCGCCACGACGATCTCGCTGGTATCTTTTTCGAGCGCATAGCCGAACGCGTAGTCGGCGGTCATGAAGAACCAGGTGTCTCCGCCGGCTTTGACCAGCGCGCCACCGGTGCCGACCGCGAGCGCATGGGTATCGTAGGCCCAGTGGAAGCCATAGGGCGTGCAGGCATCGCCGGTCAGGCGCGAGGTCGCAGCGCCGACGACGATATCGATCTTCTTCTTTTCCTTTGACAGCTCTTGCACGGCGAGCGCCACCGACGACGTCGTCAGTTCGGTGATCATGTCGACGCCTTCGACCTCATACCAGCGCCGTGCGATGCTGGTGGCAAGATCGGGCTTGTTCTGGTGGTCCGCGGAGACGATCTCGATCTTCTGGCCAAGCACGCTGCCGCCGAAATCCTCGATCGCCATCTTGGCCGCCTCGAGGGAATATTTGCCGCCATAATCCGCGTAGACCCCTGACTGATCGTTCAGAATGCCGATCTTGACACCCTGCGCCGACGCCGGAACCGCGAGTAACAGGCTGCATGCAGCCACGGCCGCCGGTACCATTCACCATCGCATATTTGCCTCCCCCAAAATCCTGTTTCGAACATGATATTTTATAACCCCAGCGCTGCCCATCATTTTCGAATGAGCCGAAAGTAGGATCACGAAGGGGTTTGGATGATGGCTCTATCCGGCCTGAACCGGCGTCTTCCGCCGCGGCCGATCGGCGAGATTACGGACCAGCATGTAGAAGATCGGGGTGAACACCAGCCCGAACAAGGTCACGCCGAGCATGCCGAAGAACACGGCGACCCCGACCGCCTGACGCATTTCCGATCCAGAACCAGATGAGACCACCAGCGGCAGCACGCCGAGAATGAACGCAAACGATGTCATCAGAATCGGGCGCAGCCGCAGCCGGCAGGCTTCGATAACGGCCTGCAGGCGCTCGCGGCCCTCGAGCTCGATATCGCGGGCAAATTCGACGATCAGGATGGCGTTCTTCGCCGCCAGTCCGACCAGCACCACGAAGCCGATCTGGGTGAGAATATTGACATCCTGTCCCATAATCCGCACCCCGATCGTCGCGGCCAAGAGGCACATCGGCACGATCAGGATCACGGCGAACGGCAGGCTCCAGCTGCCATATTGCGCCGCCAGCACCAGGAATACGAACAGCACGCAGATCGGGAACACATAGAGGCCGGATTGGGCGCCATTGACCTGCTGATACGACAGGTCCGTCCAATCGTACGAAAAGCCGCTGGGCAGAGTTTGGTCCGCCAGCCGCTTCATGATGTCGATGGCCGTCGACGAACTCGTTCCGGGGGTCGTATCCCCCTGAAGTTCCGATGACGGGTACAGATTGTAGCGCGCGACGCGATCGGGGCCCGCGATGTTGCGGAAGTCCACGACGCTGCCCAACAACACCATGTTGCCGGCGGCGTTGCGGGTGCGCAGGCGGGCGAGATCGGCGGTCTCCTTGCGAAACGGCAGGTCGGCCTGCGCGGTGACGTGATAGGTCCGGCCGAGAATATTGAAGTCGTTGACATAGGCCGAGCCGAAATAGGTCTCGATCGCATCGGTCACATTCTGGATCGGCACGCCGAGCTTCTGCGCCTTGATGCGATCGATATCGACGAACACCTGCGGCGTATTGGCGGCGAATGGCGAGAACACCGAGGTCAGCCCCGGCGCCCTGCGGGCCGCGGCGACGAGTTCGTCAGTTGCCGCCGCCAGCAAGGCGGGACCGCGGCCCTGCCGGTCCTGGATGCGCATGGTGAATCCGCCGCCGGTGCCGATGCCGGGAATCGAGGGCGGCGGGATAACGATAATGAAAGCCCCCTCAAGGGCGGAAAGCCGCCGCCGCAGGTCGCCCGTGATCTTCGCGGCCGACAACCCCTTTTTCAGGCGCACCTCCGGTTCGTCGAATACCGGAAACAGCGCGGCCGCGTTACTGGCCTGGGTCCGCGTCGCGCCGGACAGTCCGGCGAACGCCGCGACGCGAACGATGCCGGGCGTGTCGAGTGCGATGCTTTCGACTTCACGGACGATCTCGGTGGTTCGCGCCAGCGAGGCCGCGCCCGGCAATTGCACGGAGACGATGACGTAGCCGCGATCTTGGGCCGGAATAAACCCCTGCGGCGTCGTGACGAGCAACCAACCGGCGCCGCCGATCAACGCCACATAGATCAGCAGCATCACCGCCGAGTGCCTGATGACGAATCCGGCGGCACCGGCATAGCGAAGGGACAGCCAATCAAAGCCGCGATTGAAAAAGCCTGTGAATTTTTCCCAGCCTCGCCCGATCAAGTTCCAGCTTGCGGGTGGCCGCTTCTCTTCATGCGGTTGCAGGATTTGCGACGCCAGCGCCGGCGACAATGTCAGCGAGCAGAAGCAGGAGATCGCGGTCGCCACCGCGATGGTGATGGCGAATTGCTGGAAGAACTGTCCGGAAATTCCGCCGAGGAATGCGGTCGGCACGAACACCGCGCACAGCACCAGCGCGATCGAAACCAGCGCGCCACCGACCTCCTCCATGGTGCGCAGCGCCGCGTCGCGCCGGCTCAGGCCGTCGTGAAGATGACGTTCGACATTCTCGACCACCACGATTGCGTCATCGACCACGATGCCGACCGCGAGCACGAGGCCGAACAGGGTCAGATTGTTGATCGCAAAGCCGAGCGCGGCCATCGCGGCAAAGGTGCCGACGAGCGACACCGGAATCGCCACGATGGGGATGATGGCGGGACGCCATCCCTGCAGAAACACCAGAACGACGACGACCACGAGGACCATGGCCTCGTAGATCGTCTTGATCAGTTCGCTGACTGACTGCGCGATGAACTCGGTCGGATTGTAACCGATATTGTAGTCGAGCCCTTTGGGGAAGTTGGCCTTGAGCCTGACCATGGCATCGGAAATATTCTTCGCCGTGGCGAGTGCGTTCGAGCCGGGGCGCTGGGTCACCAGCATCGCAACCGCGGTCTTCCGCAGCAGGAAGCTGTTGGTGGTGTAGTCCAGCGCGCCCAACTCGATCCGGCCCACATCACGCAGCCGCACGGTGCGCCCGTCTTCGCCCGCCTTGACGAGAATGTCCTCGAACTGCTCGATATCCTTCAACCGGCCAGTGAAGGTGAGGTTCGGCTGGAAGGCCCGATCTGCGATCGGCGGCGCCGCGAGCTGCCCTCCGGCGATCTGCAAGTTCTGCGCCCGTATCGCGGCCAGCACGTCGCCTGCAGTCAATCCCAGATTCGCGATCTTGTCGGGATCGAGCCACAGGCGCATCGAGTAATCGCGCGCGCCGAAAATCTGGATGTCGCCGATACCGTCAAGCCGAAGCAGCTGGTCGCGAACCTGAAGCAGCGCATAGTTGCTGATATAGAGCTGGTCGAAGCTGTCATCGGGCGACAGCATGAACACGACCATCAGGATGTCCGGGCTGTTCTTGCGCGTGACAACGCCGTTGCGCTGAACCTCCTCCGGCAATTGCGGCTGCGCAATCGCGACCCGGTTCTGAACCAGCACCTGGGCCTTGTCGAGATCGGTGCCGAGCTTGAACGTGACCGTGATCGTGAGCTGGCCGTTCGAGGTCGCCTGGCTGTAGAGATAGAGCATGTCCTCGACGCCGTTGATCTGCTGCTCGATCGGCGCCGCGACGGTATCGGAAACGGTCTGCGCGGAAGCCCCGGGATATTGCGTGGTGACCACCACGGTCGGAGGCACCACCTGCGGATATTCCGCCACCGGCAGCGTGGTGTAGGCGATCGCGCCGACGATCAAGAGCACGATGGACAGCACCATCGCCAGAATCGGCCTGTTGATCGAAAGCTGGCCGAGGTTCATGTCTTGCTACCGGCAGAGGCCGCCTTGGCGGCATGCGGGGTCACCTTCGCCCCGACGCGCACACGCTGCAGGCCATCGACGACCACGCGGTCTTCGGGCTTCAGGCCCTCGCGGATCACGCGCAAGCCCTCGTCGAGCGGCCCGAGGGTGACCGGCTTCGCCTCCACGGTGTCATCGTCCTTCACCACGAAGACGATCTTGCGCGATTGATCGGTGGCGACGGCGGTGTCGGGCACGAGCAGCGCTTCATAAGGCGCGCTTGCGATCAGGCGGACGCGGCCAAATTGTCCGGGCAGGATGGAAAAATCCCTGTTCGGAATCACGGCCCGTCCGCGCAACGTGCCGGTCGAAACATCCAGACGGTTATCAAGGAAATCCACCTTGCCATCGTGCGACGGTCTGGTTTCGCCGGTCAGCGTCACCTGGACCGGATTGGGGTTGTCGCGCGAACTCGGGCGTTTGCCCTCGAAATAGAGCCGGTTGTATTTGAGGTAGGTCGCCTCATCCATGTCGAAATAGATGTAGATTGGATTTAGGGAAACGATCGAGGTCAGCAGCGTCGAGCCGCCTTCGCTGCCCTGCACCAGATTGCCGATGCTGATCAGATGTCGGCTGACCCTGCCGTCGATCGGAGCCACGACATGAGTGAATTCGATGTTGAGCTGGGCCGCCTTCAACAGGCCCTCGGCCTGCATCTCCGCCGCTCTCGCCGCCTGTAGCGACTGACGCCGTTGATCGACGGTGGAGTCTGCCACGTTCTGCGACTGTTGCAGCGTAAGCGCGCGATCCAGTTCCCGCTTGGCGAGTTCGACCTTGGCGCGCGCATCGGAAAGCTGGCCGTCGGCCTGCGTCGCCACTGCCTCGAACGGACGGGGGTCGATGATGTACAGGAGGTCACCGGCCTTGACGAATGCGCCGTCGCGGAATTCGACATCGGTGACGAACCCGCCGACCCGGGCGCGCACCTGAACCTCTTCGATCGCGTCAAACCGTCCGGTGAATTCGTCCCAATCCGTGACGGTGCGTTTGGCGGGCTGGGCGACCGTGACGGGCGGTGGAGCGGCCGCAGCTTGCGGCGCCGGCTTGTCATCGCAGCCAGACAAGGCAACCGCGAGCAGAACGATCACCGGCTTGAGATCGAGGAACGGACGGATATCGACAGTTCGAGCTAAACGCTCCGCTTTCTCAGTCGCGCTCAATTCCCACTCCCCAGAGCTATGGTCGCGATCGATATTGTCGCGATCGATCGAGGCAGCTGGTCCAAGATGAGATCGGCTGACAGTCTGTTCAAGAGGCGGCCGGGATCAAGCAAAATTTGCTAGGCGCGACGCGACCTGCATTCAAAATAATGTATGCCCGGGCCCGGTGGCGTTGGAATAATTCGCCAGGCGGCGATCTTGAACGGCAACGCCCTAGTGTGGTGGTTCAGAAGTTCTCTTCAGCGGTGCAGCGAGACCATCAAGAGAACTTCTGAACCAAAACCACACTAGAATCATAGATTTCTAGTGTCCTTCCGAATCCGAAGTTCGCAAAGGAGGGTGCTGCAAGGGAGTGCGAACTTCGGATTCGGGACACTAGCGCGATTTCATCCTGGGCGGCGTATCGCAAGGTGGCTTGGACGGCTCGAAACGACGTCGGACCTAGCCGTACGGCTAGGCCAAAGCGAACCGGCTCGTTCGCGGCCGGAGCGCCGAACATGGCGGCACGCATTTTAAGGCTCCCCTCCTTGCAGCTACTCCGCTAGATTACCTCCAACCAACAAAACCAACCGTCCGGGGAGGACAATCGCCATGTACAGGGGGCGCGTGGCTTTCGGCGCGATGCAGGGGGCGTTTTCGGTCGCCCGGCCGCCGCAGCGGCGGTCGAGCAGATCGACCGTGTGCGCGCTGCCCGAGCTCATCTGATGGTCGGCGGCACGCTCAACTGCGAGACCTCCGAGATCAAGAACGAGATCAGGAAATCGACGCAGTGGGCGCCGCGCACCCTGCGCAAGATCGATGACCCGTTGCAAATACGCGGTATTCTTCTTCTGGCTGCATAGTCAAGTTGTTTGGAGGAAAGATGTACACCGGCAAGCATGCTCATCTCCGCCCCCTTCAGCCCGCCTTCATCATGGCAAATTCCGGCGAGGCCGTGAGCTACGCCGAGCTGGAGGCACGCAGCAACCGCCTGGCGCACCTGTTTCGCAATCGCGGGCTGAAGCGGCTCGACCACTACGCGATCTACATGGAGAACAACAGTCGCTACCTCGAGGCCTGCGGCGCAGGCGAGAGGGCCGGCCTGTACTATACCTGCGTGAATTCCTACCTGACGGCAAGCGAACTTGCCTACATCGTCACCAACAGCGAATCCCGAGTCCTGGTCACGTCCATAGCCAAGCTCGAGGTAGCCCGCGAGGCCATCAAGCAATGTCCCAAGGTCGAACTCTGCATCGTGGTCGATGGCGCCGGCGAAAGCGACCGCATCGTCGGCCTGCGCGAGGCGACCAGCGGACTGCCCAAGACGCCGATAGAGGACGAGTGCATCGGCACCGCGATGCTCTATTCGTCGGGAACGACGGGACGGCCGAAAGGCATATTGCGGCCACTGCCCGAACAACCGCCAACACAGCAACTGCCCATCTTCGATTTCCTGCAAAAACTTTGGCAGTACCGTGAAGGAATGATCTACCTGTCACCCGCGCCGCTCTACCATTCGGCGCCGCAGGCAGCGGTCAACCTCGCGATCCGGACGGGCGGTACCGTCATCATCATGGAGAGCTTCGACCCGGAACGCTATCTCGAGCTGGTCGACAAATGGGGCGTGACGCACAGCCAGCTGGTTCCGACGATGTTCTCGCGGATGCTGAAGCTGCCGGAGGCCGTGCGAAAGCGCTACGACCTGTCGTCCCTCGAAATCGCGATCCACGCGGCCGCCCCCTGTCCGGCCACCGTCAAGGACGACATGATCAAGTGGTGGGGACCGATCATCCACGAATATTACGGCGCAACCGAAGGCCTTGGGTTTACCGCCTGCAACAGCGCGGAGTGGCTTGCCCATCGGGGGACCGTAGGCCGGGTCCTGCTCGGCGAACTTCACATTCTCGATGAGAATATGAAGCCGTGTCCCGTCGGCACATCCGGCACGGTCTGGTTCAAGACCGCGACCCCGTTTGAATATTTCAACGACCCGAACAAGACCCGCGAGGCCCGCTCGCCCGACGGCAGCATGAGCACCGTCGGCGACGTCGGCTATGTCGACGCCGACGGCTTTCTCTACCTGACCGACCGCGCGACCTTCATGATCATCTCGGGAGGCGTGAATATCTATCCGCAGGAATGCGAGAACCTCCTGATCACCCACCCCAAGATCGCGGACGCCGCAGTGTTCGGCGTTCCCAATTCCGATCTCGGGGAAGAGGTGAAGGCGGTGGTGCAACCGATGCCCGGAATAGTGCCGGGACCGGATCTTGCCGAGGAGCTGATTTTTTTCTGCAGCCAGTCGCTGTCACGCCAGAAGGTGCCGCGCTCGATCGATTTTGAGGACGAACTGCCGCGGCTGCCGACCGGCAAGCTCTACAAGCGGCTGTTGCGCGACCGTTATTGGGGCAACAAGACGTCGCGAATCGTGTGAAGGGGCGAGGCCCTTCACACCCAGCACGCGTGGGTTTCATCAGCGGGGATTGCCGCCGGTTTCGATCGCCTTCTAATTCGGATGTCCGGCACACCGCCGCTTGATTGATCGCCGGCTATTTGCTGTGATGCTTGCCGGCTGAGGTGCACGATGAAGTGGAAAACGGAGCGCGATCTCTTGATCGCCCAAACCATGGCATTTGTTCAGTCCGTCGCCGGAAAGACGGCGGAGGCCGAAGGCCGCGCTGAGTCAATTCCGCTGGATAAGCCCGCCGAGGCAGAACGACCTTCCGAGATCGCGGCAATCACCCGCGCGTCTCCGGCTCGTCCCAGCGAGCTTCGCGAAGAAATCAGAGGGAGGGTGGCTGCTTTCCGCGCCCATCAGGAGCTCTTCAATCGTGACCGCGATGAATATTGCGATTCTGTCCTGGCAAAGGTTCGTGCTTCAAGGGAGCACCCGTCCAGGACACCGGACAAGCAGCCGGCCAAAGGTTGACCCGGCTATTGTCGGACGTCATCCGCTGGCGCGAGGAATAACGGCCTGCATGGCGCGATTTTTGCAGCGCTCAACCAACTCGCCCGTTGCCAATAACGAGTGAGACCAATCAGAGGAGCAACGTCATGACGCTACTAAATCGAAGAGGTCTGCTGGGCACGGGGTCGGCTATGTTGGCGCTCGCAGCATTCGGCAACAGGGTCGCCTTGGCGGCGGGGTCGCCGGGACTGACGACCCACGTACTCGATACTGCCAATGGCAAGCCCGCGGAAGGCGTGAAGATCGAATTCAGCGTGCTGGAGGGCAGCACTTATAAACTGATCAAGACCGTTCATACCAATGCCGACGGCCGAAACGCTGAGCCCCTGCTGACCCCGGAAACAATGAAGGTCGGCCAATACCAATTGGTATTCTATCTCGCCGAATACTACACAAAGCTCGGCACGGTGCTGCCCAATCCGCCATTTCTGGATAAGGCCGTGATCCAGTTCGGTATGGCGGATGCCGCATCGCATTATCACGTTCCGGTACTGGCATCGCCATGGAGCTACACGACCTATCGCGGCAGCTGAGAGCTTCACCGCGTTCAAGCGGGCAGGCCGAGATGATCAATTCTCACAGACAGCTGTCGTCCCTGATCTTCGCTTGGTTGCTTGGGCCGCTCATGATCGCCGTCGCGATCGCCGGCCCGGTAGACATGGCGCCGATCAATGCGATGGATCGCGCAGCTTTCGTTCAGAAATTCGGAGGCATCTTCGAGAACTCGCCATGGGTCGCCGAGAAGGCCTGGGAGAAGCGGCCGTTTGCCAGCCTCGACGACATGCACGCCGCGATGGTCGCCGTGACGAAGTACGCACCGGCGGCCATGCAACTCGCACTGTTGAAGAGCCACCCCGACCTCGCCGGCAAGGAAGCCGAGGCCGGCACGATGACCGCGTCATCGGTCGCCGAACAGGCCAGCGCCGGGCTCAATGCCCTGTCTCATGCCGAGATGGTGCAGATGTCGGAACTCAATGCCGCCTACAAGAAGAAGTTCGGATTTCCGTTCATCATCGCGGTGAGGATGCACACCAAAGAGGGCATTCTGTTCGAGTTTAACCGCCGGCTGCAGAACGACACCCAAACCGAATTCGCCAACGATCTGCAAAATGTCTACATCATTACCAGGTTGCGCCTGAACAAGCTGCTGAACGCAAGTTGAGCGGGATCGAGCAGCGTTTTTCGAGCGAAGTACGAACTTCGGATTCGGGACACTGGTCTGCGTTCAAGGAGAGCCGTAAAGTCCGGTTCGCATGATCGTTTTACGCGTTGCAATCACGCAAGGCTTGCGGCGGGCGAGACGTTTCCCAAGTAAAAGAGCGAAGCCGAAACAACCGACACCGAACCGCCATGGGATCACAGATGCATTATTTGCCGCTGACGCCGGGACTGTTTTCCATTCTCGTCCTCCTGGTTGTCGGGCTGATTATCCTGATTCAGCTTCGCATTCTCAGATATGCCTATATGAAGCTCGGGGTGAGTCCGGGGGTCGCGCTCCTTCTGCTGTTCGGCTCGCTGATCGGCAGTTATTTCAATATTCCGGTCACGATCCTGCCCGGACCGCCGGTCAGGTCGGGGCAGATCGTCGATTTCTTCGGCATGCAATATGTCGTGCCGCTGGTGACCTCATGGTCCGGCACGGTTCTCGCCGTCAATGTCGGCGGCGCGGTGATACCGACGATCATGTCCACCTATCTCGTGATCCGATATCAGCTATGGCTCAAGGCAGCGATCGCGATCGTCGCCATCGCTTTCATCATCCATTCGATGGCCACCCCGGTACATGGGATCGGCATTGCGGTGCCGGTCTTTGCGCCGGTCGTCACCACGGCAATCCTTGCATTCATCCTGTCCCGCGAATACGCAGCCCCGCTCGCCTATATCGGCGGCTCGATGGGAACGCTGATTGGAGCCGACCTTCTGAATCTCGACAAGATCAGCGGCCTTGGCGCGCCGGTCGCCTCGATTGGCGGCGCGGGAACGTTCGACGGCATCTTTCTCACCGGGATTCTCGCCGTCCTGCTTGCCGGGATTGCTTCTCCCTCGCGCCCAAGACCGGCCTGGTAAACTAAGGGGGCCGCGGACATTCCGGGGCTGCGCGAGTTGCCACCCTCCCCGACTATCAATAAGAAGAAATGAAAAGGCTCGGAAGGTGGCGGCGCCTATCGACCGTCCATTCCGGGCCATAAACAAAGGGTAGCGGTTACGCCTATGGAAGCTCGGTCAAGCCATGCGACAGCCGGCAAATGGTCGCCGCCATCCCATGCAAGCAGCATCGTCAAGAACATTCATGCCATGCTGCACCCGCGCAATATTGTGCTGGTCGGCGCGACCGACAAACCGGGCAATTACGCCGAGCGCATCTGGAACAACCTGATCAAATACAAGTTCGAAGGCGATCTTTATCCGCTCAACAGTAAACGCGAAACCATCTGGGGCGTCCCCTGCTACAAGGATTTTGCCAGCCTGCCGGACAAGCCCGATCACGTGCTCGTGCTGGTGCCGGCCCGTTTCGCGGTTCAGGTGATCCGGGACGCAGCGTCCGCTGGCGCCCGCTCGGCGACCATCGTGACCTCCGGCTTCAGCGAATTGCAGGACGATGAAAGCCAGAAGCTTGCCGCCGAGCTACAACAGGCGATCCGCGAAACTGGCCTCGCCGTCACCGGGCCGAATTGTCTTGGCAATCTGAGCGCCGGCGAAAAGCTGTTTACCAACATCGACGATCGCGTGGTGACGATGGAGGCCGGTCCGGTCGCCATCGCCGGTCAATCCGGCGCGATCGTGATGGCCATCCGCCAGGCGCTGGAAGATCGCGGCGTCGGCGTCGGTTACATGGTCACGACCGGAAACGAGGCCGGCCTCGAGACGCCCGACTTGATGAGCTATTTCGCGGCCGACCCCTCGATCCGCGTGATCGTGGTCTATCTCGAAGGCGTGCGCAATACCAAGGTCTTCCGTGAAGCGTGCAAGGCCGCGCGCGCGGCCGGCAAGCCGGTGATCGCCCTCAAGCTCGGCGCGTCCGAGGGAGGACGCGCCGCGGCGATGGCGCATACCGGCGCGCTCGCCGGCTCGATCGAGACATTCGACGCCATTTCGACCCGCGAAGGCGTGATCCGCGCGCGTGGTTTGGACGAGTTGATCGAAACTACCGAATGCTTTGTCCATGCCGACCTGCCGAAGGGCGCCCGCCTTGCGGCCGTGACCCTGTCGGGCGGCAAGCGCGGCCTCTTGATCGATGCCTTCTCGTCGGCGGGTCTCGACTTCGCCCGACTGAGCCAGAGCGCCAGCGGCAAACTCGCGAAAATGCTCGGCCCCGGCTCTATCGTCGGCAATCCGCTCGATGCGGGGTTCGCGGCCGTGGTCGACCCTTCCGTCTACATGCAGTCGATCAAGATCATGATCGACGATCCCGACACCGATATCGTCATCATCGACGCTGAATTGCCGAAGGCGCCGCATGAACTGCGCGAACGGAATTTGCGTATCGTCAACGAGATGGCGGCGGCCGCAAGCAAGCCGGTGATCTACATCTCGGCGATGTCGATCGGCTTCACCGAATTCACCAAGGGTTTGCGCAAGTCGCTGCCGCATATCGCCGTAATGCAAGGACTCGACCGGGCGGTCGGCGCGATCAAGGCGCTGATCGAATACGCCTCGCTGCGCAAGGAGGTGCCAGATATCGTGTCGAGCTCCGGTGCCGCGGCACGCGCGACGCTGGAGCGGGTGCTGAAGAATGCCAAAGGGCAGGCGCTCGATGAGGTCGCTTCAAAGAAGCTGCTCAAGGCCTATGGCATCCCGGTGTCGAAGGAAGAGATTGCGCGAACGGCGACGGACGCCGTGAAGATAGCCAGGAAAATCGGCTTTCCCGTCGTCGCCAAGGTCGTCAGCGCGGAAATTCTGCACAAATCCGATATCGGTGGCGTGGTACTGAACATCAACAGCGCGGCCGAGGTCAGGAAGGCTTTCAACGAAATCACCGCACGGGTGAAGAAACTGAAGAACAAGCCGAAGCTCGATGGCATCCTGATCGCCCAACAGGTCAAGGCAGACCTTGAACTCGTCGTCGGCGCCGCCCTCGATGCCGAGATGGGTCCGGTCGTGCTGTTCGGAACCGGCGGCGTCGATATCGAATTGATGAAGGATGTCGCGCTCGCCGGCGCGCCGCTCGATGCGGCCGAGGCCAGGGAACTAATCGGCCGCACCAAGGCCGGTGTGAAGCTCAGGGGTTATCGCGGCAAGCCCGCGCTGCACGAAACATCCGTCGTGAAGGCGCTCGTCGGCCTGTCCAACATGATGGCGGACGCGGGGACCCGGATCGCCTCCATCGACGTCAACCCCTTTCTCGTCAATACCAGGACAGGCGTTGCCGTCGACGCTCTGATTGTCCTGAACAACGCCGCGGCCGAAGGCGCCGCCGGTCACTAGTTTCGATGGTGGGGGTTCGATGCGATTTGCGTTAGCTGCACTGGCGATGGTTGGGGCGGCCGTTTCGGATGCGGCGATGGCGCAGGCCCCGGCTCCCGGATCTTCGCCGCCCGCGTCATCGGCTTCATTTCCGACGTGGGCCTATCCATGGGCTCCGGATTTCAAGGCCGCACCCGACGACGGCGCGCCGCGACACGTGCCCGACAGCGCGGCCGCCTTCACCATCACCCAGGAGCGCGATCTGTTCTTCGTGCCGGACTGGCATCCCGACGATCATCCCCCGCTGCCGGAAGTCGTCGCGCACGGCAGAAGGCCGGACGTGCGGGCCTGCGGCTCGTGTCATCGCGCTGAAGGGACCGGCGGGCCGGAGAACGCCAGCCTGGCCGGACTTCCGGCCTCCTATATCCTCCAGCAGATGGCCGACTACAAAAGCGGGGCGCGGAGATTTGCAGGGCCGCAGCGAAGTCCGGTCATGCTGATGACCGCGATCGCCAAAGCCGCCACCGAGGAAGAAATCCGCGCCGCGGCGGCCTATTTCTCGTCGCTCAAGCCAAGGGCCAATATCAAGGTGGTCGAGACCGATACCGTCCCGGCGACGCAGATCGCCCGGGTCTTCTACATGCTCCTGAAGGATGGCGGCACCGAGCCGATCCGCCAGCGTATCGTCGAGGTACCCTTGGACGTCGAGCAATTCGAGCATCGCGACACGCGATCGCAATTCGTGGCGTTCGTGCCGAAAGGAAGTATCGCAAAGGGCGAAGCCTTGGCCAAAACCGGGGGATCGGGCACCACAACGCCTTGCGCCACCTGCCATGGTCCCGACCTCAGGGGCGTGGATTCCGTTCCTGGAATTGCCGGACGTTCGCCGAGCTATCTCGTGCGCCAGATCTA
Source organism: Bradyrhizobium sp. (assembly GCA_052143915.1). GTDB lineage: Bacteria > Pseudomonadota > Alphaproteobacteria > Rhizobiales > Xanthobacteraceae > Bradyrhizobium. Next base: position 4,651 of record JBKQRS010000579.1, on the reverse strand, counting down.
CGACTTCCAGCAACACGCGCGAGCCGGAAGCGCGGGCGCCCTGATGGCACCGGTGGTCGAAAAACTCTCGCATGACGACATGATCTCGCTCGCGGCTTACGTTTCGTCCCTGAAGCCCTGAGCTGATCGGCCCGATCGCCGCGCTTGCGGGCCAAGTCTTCTCAAAAAGCCCAGCCTAGGCCGAAGGTTGCAGGATTTGCCCCGGGATGGTCATTGGCAAAGACGAGCTGGAAGGGTTACGCTCACCGCCTCCAACGGCATCGAAGAATGCCGGGCTTCAAAGAGACGTCATGTCTGGGAGGACAGCATGTGTACCTCGCGACGATCCTGGCCGGTCGATCGACGGACTATCTTGCGGACAAGCGCCGCGCTTGCTGCAGTGCAATTCTCATCCCCCTTCATCATCAAGGCGAGGGGCGAAACGCCGGTACGGATCGGATTGGTCGACCCGCTGACCGGGGTTTATGCCGCAATCGCGCAAGGTGAGGTGGTGGGAGCAAAGTTCGCCGCCGAGGAGATCAACAAGAAGGGCGGCATTCTGGGCAGGCCCCTTGAACTCCTGATCGAGGACTCCGCCAATGATGTCGGCACCGGGGTGCAGAAGACCCGGAAGCTGATCGAACGCGATCAGGTGAGCTTCATCATCGGCGACGTCAATTCCGGCATTGCGATTGCGATGGCGCAGGTCACCAGCGAGAAGCAGGTGCTCCATATCGTGTCGGGCGGTCATACCGATCCGATCACCGGCACCAACTGCTCCTGGAACGTGTTCAGGGTCTGCAACTCCACCGCCATGGACGCCAATGCCATCGCCACCACGCTGATGGAGAAGTTTGGCAAGAAATGGTACTTCCTGACGCCGGACTATGCGTATGGACACTCGGTCCAGGCCGGCTTTGAGAAACTGTTGAAGGCCGCAGGCGGCACGTTTGCCGGGTCCCTCGTTCCCCTGGGCACGCCGGATTATTCGGCCTATTTGATCCAGGCAAGGGCCTACGGCCCGCAGGTGCTGATCAACGTCATGGGCGGCGGCGATCAGGTCTCGAGTCTCAAGCAATTTGTCCAGTTCGGCCTGGACAAGCAAATGGCGGTCGGCGGCACCCTGTTCGAGCTTGAGAGCGTCCGCGCCGTGCCCGACGGCGCACGCGTCGGATGGTGGACCATGGAATGGTGGTGGGACCAGCCGGGCGTGCCGCACGTTGCGGAATTCAACGCCGCGATGAAGAAGATCACAGGCCTCTCGGCCACCGCGCGCAACTGGTTCGGCTATGCCTCGGTGCAGACGCTGGCGGTGATTGCCAACCAGGAGAAGACCCTCGACGCCGTGAAGCTGTCGCGGGCGCTTTCCGGATTCAAGCTGCCGCCGGAGATCGCCCTGCAACCGGGCGCACCGGCGTTCCGCGCCGGAGACCACGAATTGATGAGCACCGTGTTCGTCGGTGAGGCGCACCCGCCGCAGGGCGATCCTGACAATATGTTCACGGTACGCAGTCTCGTGCCCGGCGAGAAGGCCGCAGGTCCCGCCGAGGGGACCGGCTGCAAGATTCAATGGCCAGCCTGAGACAAATCGACAAGGCGCCTGCTGCCGTAGCGCGGCAGGCGAAGCCAAGCACTCGACAAGAAACTCAACGAATATTCAGGGAGCACTCATGACATCGCACATTTACAACCCAAAATTCGACCGGCGCATGCTCATGAAGGGCGCCGCCGCGCTGGGCGCCTTTCAGGTGGCTTCCCCCTTCCTCATCCAGGCACGCGGCGAGACGCCGCTCCGGGTCGGCATGGTCGATCCTCTTACCGGCGTCTACGCCGCACCTGCCGGCAACGAGGTGATGGGCGCCAGGCTCGCGGTCGAGCAGATCAACGCCAAGGGCGGCATACTCGGACGTCAGGTCGAGTTGCTGGTGGAAGATTCCGCCAATGACGTCGGCATCGGCGTGCAGAAGGCGCGCAAGCTGATCGAGCGCGACCAGGTCAACTTCATGATCGGTGACGTCAATTCGGGCATCGCGGCGGCGATCGCCCAGGTCACCGCCGAAAAGAAGATCCTGCACATCGTTTCCGGTGGCCACACCGATTCGATTACCGGCAAGGATTGCAAATGGAACGTGTTTCGCGTCTGCAACACCACGCGGATGGAAGCCAATTCGGTTTCCAATCTGCTCTATACCAAGTACGGCAAGAAGTGGCACTTTATCACGCCGGACTACGCCTTCGGCCACACGCTTTATGACGCCTGCACCGACAATCTGAAGAAGCTCGGCGGCACCGTCACCGGCAATGAGCTGACGCCGCTCGGCACCACGGATTTCTCCGCCTACCTGATCAAGGCGCGTGCCGCCAACCCGGACGTGTTGCTTCTTCTGGTGCAGGGCTCCGACATGATCAACTGCCTCAAGCAGATCGTGCAGTTCGGCCTCAACAAGCAGATCCACGTGGCAGGAACTCAGCAAGAGCTGGAATCGCTTGCCGGCCTGCCGCCGGAAGCGCGTATCGGCATCTGGATGTTCGAATGGTACTGGAAGCAGCCGGGCGTTCCCGGCGTCGACAAGTTCGACGCCGATATCCGCAAGGTCAACAACGGGCACGTACCGACCGCACGGCACTGGTTCGGCTACACCTCGGCGATGACTTTTGCCTTGGTCGCGAACCAACAAAAAACGGCCGACGCGGTCAAGCTGGCGGCCGCGCTGGAAAACTTCGAGCTGCCCGATGACGTCAAGCTGCAGCCGAACAAGGTCTATTACCGCAAGGGCGATCATCAGCTGATGACGTCGGCCTTCGTCGGCGAGGCGCAATCAAAAGGCAAGGACGACCCGGAGGATCTCTATCGCGTCGACGAAGTCGTGCCGGGCGACAAGACGGCGCCGGCCGTGAGCGAAACCGGCTGCGCCATCCAGTGGCCGGCATAGAATCCAGTGGCCGGCATAGAATAGAGTCAGCTTTTTCCTGAGATCCGGGAGCTCACATCTCCCGGATCGGATGCATGGGGATTTCTTCCGGTGAATTATGACGCAACTGCTGCTGTTTAACGTCACCAACGGGCTCATCATCGGCGCCTTCTACGTGCTGATGGCGCTCGGCCTTTCGCTCATTCTCAATCTGAGCAACGTCATCAATTTCGCCCATGGCGGGTTTCTCGTCATCGGCGGCTACATCGCCTATACGATCACGCCCTATATCGGCTTCTGGGGCGCGTTGCTGCTGGCGCCGCCCTTGACGGCCGTCATCGGGCTTGTCGTCGAGCGTGTGCTGATCCGGCCGCTTTATGGCCGCGATCCGCTCTACAGCTTGCTCTTGACCTTCGGCCTGGCGTTCATCATCGAGGATGGCACGCGCTTCATCTGGGGGCCGCAGGGCAAGCCGGTCACCATTCCTCCCTTTCTTGCGCAACCGCTGAGCAACGAATTGTTCTTCATCACCGGCTATCGCCTGTTCATGGTGGCCGTGGTGATGATCGCGGTGGCGCTGTTGTTCCTGCTCTTGCGCTATACGCGACTGGGCATCCGCATTCGTGCCGGCACGCTGGACCTCGAAACCGTCGCGGCGCTCGGCATCAACGTACAGCTGCTGCGCTCGCTCAATTTTGCCGTCGGTATCTTTCTCGCAGGGCTCAGCGGCGTGCTCGCCGCCGGGCAGCTCGGGCTTGAACCGACCATGGGCACGGGGCTCCTGATGCCGAGCTTCATCGCCATCATCGTCGGCGGCATCGGCAGCCTGCCGGGGACGCTGGCGGGCGGCTTGCTGATCGGGGTGGCTTCGGGATTGACGGCCGTATTCTATCCGGCAGCCAGCGAAGCGGTCATTTATGTCATGATGGCGGTGGTTCTGCTGTTGCGTCCGCGCGGATTGTTCGGCGAAGAAGGAATGATGAGTTGAGCGCCGAACAAACCCGCAAGCTGATCGTCCTTGCGGCGATCTGGGCTACCTTGATCCTCGCCCCCTATTGGATGGTGCCGCTCGGCGGCTATACCGCGCTCGCGACCCGCGTGCTCGTGCTCGGGCTGGCGGCGATGTCGGTGAATTTCCTGTTGGGATTTACCGGCGTGCTGTCCTTCGGCCATGCCGCCTGGTTCGGCCTCGGCGCCTACGGCGCCGGGCTGACGTTGAAATTCCTGGCGCCGAGCACGCCGCTCGCGCTCCTTCTCGGAATGCTGCTGGGCGGCGTTTGCGGCGCCATTCTCGGCACCCTGATCGTGCGGCGGCGCGGCGTCTATTTCGCCATGGTGACGATCGCCTTTGGCCAGGTTTTCTACTACATCGCCTTTCAGTGGAGTTCGCTGACCGGCGGCGATGACGGGTTGCGCGGCTTCTCGCGTCACCCGATCGATTTCGGCGTCTTCAAGCTCGACATTCTGTCAAACGCCAACAGCTTCTATTTCTTCGTGCTGTTCTGCTTCGCACTCGTGGCCGGCGCCATGGGATATATCCTGCGCTCGCCGTTCGGCCGCACCATGATTGCGATCCGCGAGAACGAACGTCGTGCCCGCTTCCTCGGTATTCCCGTCGAGCGACATATCTGGATCGCGTTCACGCTGTCCTGTTTCTTCATGGGGTTTGCCGGCGCGCTCTATGCGCTTGTCAACAACTTTGCGGACCCAAGGGGCCTGCACTACAGCCAATCCGGCGACTTCGTCATGATGGCGGTGAT
>JBKQRS010000578.1:0-3599 GCA_052143915.1 Bradyrhizobium sp. | reverse complement strand
CGAGTATTTGAATCGCCACGACCGCGTCGCCTATGCGGTCTCAACCGGCCAATTCGACGCCGGCGCGCTCGAGGGCACGATCTTTCATAAGCTCGCCGACCAGGGCTTGCAGATCCGGCAACTCGCCTCCTTCCAGAACGTCACCAAGCCGTGGGTCGCCCGCGCCGGGCTCGATCCCCGGATCGCCGCGGCGCTTCGCCAGGGGCTCCTCGGCCTGCACGACAAGGCGGCGCTGGCGGCGCTGCGGTTCGACGGCTTCCTTCCGGCGACCGACGCCGATTACGCAGTCATCCGCTCGTCGATTACGGAAAATCCGCTGTTCTTCCAAAAACCCACGTCGTAAGCCGGCCGATGCTGCCGCTCCGTCTTAAGCCTTCCTTCCTCCTGCGTCCGCCTTCGCTCGCGGTCCAGCTTCTGCTGACGCTCCTTCTTATCACCGCGGTCGTCTCGGCCGCCGCCGGGCTTATCGTGCGCGATTTCGAGCGCGGCTATCTCACCTCACGGCTGACCATGGAGAACGAGCGCAAATTCGATCTCCTCGTCTATGCCACCACCGATGACATCATCAGCCAGGACGTGCCGCGCATCGATACCACGATGCATAATCTGATACAGAGCGATTCGACTCTCTTGTCGCTGGAGATCCTAAACCCCACGGGCCGGTCGCTTTTCACTTGGCATCGCGACCAACGGAAATCCGGCAATGGCAAGACCGAGACTTTCCCCCGCCAGGTCCGTCTCGGAGGCGAGTTCTTCGGCACCTTCTCCACCGTCTGGGACCTCTCCGCCGCGGATCGGAAGATCAATCAGCACGGGTTCATGTTCGCCGCCGTCATTGGGACGATCTGCCTGACGATGAGCTTGCTCTTCTACGTGCTGATACGGCGCCTCGCCATCCTCCCGCTCAAGCTTATGGGCGCGCGCTTGGCCGAGTTCCGCCACGGCGTGTTCAATCGCGTCGCCTCTCTTCCCCCCTTCACGCCGCTGGAGCTGCGCGATCTCGAGAAATCTATCAATCAGTTTGGCGAGCTTTTGGCGAAGAAGGAACAGTACGACATCGAGCGCGAGGCGGCGCATGCCGCGGCGGTGGCGGCGAACCGCACCAAATCGGAGTTTCTCGCGAACATCAGCCATGATCTGCGCACGCCGCTCAACGCCATCATCGGCTTTTCGGAAACCATGCGGATGGGCGTCTTCGGGCCCGTCGAGAATCCGAAATACCGCGAATACGTCGAATACATCAACGGCTCCGGCGAGCATCTTCTGTCGATCATCAACGACATTCTCGACATTTCCAAGATTCAGTCCGGCAAGATGTCGCTCGAGGAAGGCACGGTCGATCTACGGCAGACGATCGAGACCTCTCTCGTCCTGGTAAGCGCCCGCGCGCTCGAAGGCGGCGTGCGGATCGTGAAAAAATTGCCGGCGCGGCTGCCCTTCATCCACGCCGACGAGCGCAAGCTCAAGCAAATCCTGCTCAACTTGATCACGAACAGCGTCAAATACACGCCCTTCGGCGGCTCGGTGACGATTTCGGTCAGCGTCAATCGCGACCTCGGCATCCTCGTCACCGTCGCCGATACCGGCATCGGCATCGCGGCCGACCAGATCAGAACGGCGCTCGAGCCCTTCGCCCAGATCGAGAACGCCTATACGCGCCGCGAGACCGGCACCGGGCTCGGCCTGCCCATCGCCAAGGCGCTCATCGAGCTTCATGGCGGCACCTTCGAGCTGACGAGCGAGGTCGGAGTCGGCACCATGGTTCGCTTCTCGCTTCCGGTGGCGCGCCTGCTGGAACCGTCCTCGACCGCCGAGATCGTGGAACTTGGCTCCTTCCGCGCCAATGCCGGGTGAATCTGGCCGAGTCGACCCGATTCGCGGGACTTTGAATTTCGCAAAAATGCTTGTAATTAGAATTGCTTACATCGTGATATAAAACTACTAGTTGAGACTGCTGCTTAAAACTGTAACAATCTCCTCTCAGCAGGGTCGTCGTAAGCACGCTTCCCAAAAGGGAGTCGTTGTGCCGGCGGAGGGAGGGGGCTGGAAATGGCTGGTTTTGTAGTCGTCATTCTAGTCGCTTTCGCGGCGTTCTTTCCCCATCCCGCTTATGCCATCCCCTCGCCGGATCTGATCATCGGCTCCTTATCGAGTCTGTCGCAGATTGCCATGCTGGCGGCGGCCGCGGTCGGCGGCCTTGCCGTGACCGGCTCGCGCCCGCGACTCGGAGGCGGAATCCCGGCCCGGGCAAGCCCGTGGCGGCGAGTCGCGCTGTGGATCGCGCTCGGGGTTTTGGCGCTGTCGCTCGGCGGCAACCTTTATCAATACCTTGCCGGCGCCGACGCCCAGCTGGCCCGCTTCCAGGCGACGCTGGTGCGGCCGTCGCACAATCCAGGCGAACCCATTCTCGACCCGACGCTGAGGGAGGAATCCTACAGCGAGCAGATCGCCGATCCCAACGGCATCAGCACGCAGGAACTGGCTACGCTGCTGCAAAAGGCGGATCAAGGCCAGGCGACGGATGTCAACTTCATCGACGTCCGCGAAACCGGCGAGACCCAACTCGGCGAGCTCCGGCATTTCACGGCGGTGCGCTGGCCCGATCTCTTCACCTCCGGCATCGACTTCAAGAACAAGCGTAGCGTGCTGATTTGCCACAACGGCAACCGCAGCAGCGAGACCTGTGCGGCGCTGAGCGCGCAAGGCATTCCCTGCAATTTCGTGATCGGCGGCCTGGAGAAATGGATCGCGGATGGCCGCAGTATGAACAATGCGCAGCTGCGTTCGCCGGATCAGCTCCGCGGCGTGCCGCGCTATCCCAACGACGACGTCTTCCTCAGCACGGCTGAGGTCCATCAGCTCGTCGATCAGAAGGATGCGCTCGTCGTCGATGCGCGCTATCCCGGCGAATTCGAGCACAGCCACGTTCCGGGCGCCGTCAACATCACGCTCCGCCGGCTGCCGACTGACGTCCTCAAAGCACGCATTGCGGCGCTTCCGAAACGGCCGGTCGTACTCGCCTGCTACGACCGGCGAAGCTGCTTCATGTCGACGGTTCTCGGTCTCGAGTTGAGCCGCGCCGGCTTCGACGTGCGCGGCCGCTACACGCTGCCCTGGGAATACTTCATCCCGACGCCGGAACCGCCCTATGTCAAGGCGTGGCGGGACAGCATCGACACGAACTCCTGGACGAAAGTGTCGCGGATCCTGGCCAAGGGCCTCGTCTGGGTCGCCGACCGCGGCATCGGGCTGCCGGTCGCGATCGTGTTGCTTGCCCTGCTGTCGCGGCTTCTCGTGTTGCCGGTTTCGCTCAAGGCGGAACGCGATCAGGTGACGTTGAGGACGCTTTCCGGCGAGATCGCGGCGCTGAAGCAGCGTCTCGGCGGCGACGGCAAACGCTTCTCCCGGACGCTTTCGGCACTCAATCGCCGCCACGGCATGACGCCCGGCCGCAATCTGCTGGCGCTCGTCTTCCTGCCGGTTCTCGCGCTCTCGGTCGCGGCGGTTACCGTCGCCGCGCACGATAATCCGCAGGCGCTGTGGTGGATGTCGGACCTCGGCGTCCGCGACCATACCCTGCTGATGCCCGCGATCTTCAG
>JBKQRS010000577.1:0-3952 GCA_052143915.1 Bradyrhizobium sp. | reverse complement strand
GCTGCGCGGGCATGGCAACGTCATCGCGTGCAATTCGGTCGCGGAAGCATTTCTCGACAGCCTGGAAATGGAAGAGAACGTGCGCGGCGTCATCTATGCCGCGGCGCTCGGCCCGCTCAAGCCGATCACGCCGGAAGAAGTTGAAGTTTTGCGGCCGAGCTTCGACAAGAACACCTATCGTGTCGGCAAGACCTGGGAGCATTACCAGGACAAGGCGCGCATGGCCGGCTATCTGTAATTGCGGCGCCATGCCGGCGCCGCTGGCTGCGGCGCGGGGCGACTAGAGCATGATCCGGAAAAGTGGGAACCGGTTTTCCGAAAAGATCATGCTCAAACAAAGAGTACCGAGCGAATAGAACAACAATGACTGCTGATCCGCTTGATGACTACATCGACGCCGTCTCCAAAGTCCTGGGCCTGCCGGTCGAGGACGCCTGGAGGCCAGCCGTGCGGGCCAATCTGGAGGTGTCGCTGAAGCTGGCGCGGCTGGTGGACGAGTTTGCGCTATCCGACGATGCCGAGCCGGCCAGTGTCTTTGCAGCCTGATCCCGCCATGACCTCTGACGGCGACGGGCTTTCGGCCTCGGAAATCGCGCAAGCCGTAAAGAGCCGAAAACTCACGGCCCTCGGCGCGACTGATGCGGCGCTGTCGCGGATCGCGAAATACGATTCGGTCCTGAATTCCTTCACCGACATCACCGCCGATCGCGCCCGCGCCAAGGCGCGCGCGATCGATGCCGCTGTTGCGGCCGGGAAGAATGCCGGCCCGCTCGCCGGCGTGCCCTTCGCGGTGAAGAACCTGTTCGATGTGCAGGGTCTGCCGACGCGCGCCGGATCGAAGATCAACCGCGATCTTCCGCCGGCGCCGCGCGACGCCACGCTGATCGAGCGGCTCGAGGCGGCCGGCGCGGTGATGGTTGGCGCGCTCAATATGGGCGAATACGCCTACGACTTCACCGGCGAGAATATTCATGACGGACCGTCCCGCAATCCGCATGACGTGACGCGGATGACCGGCGGCTCGTCGGGCGGCTCCGGTAGTGCGGTCGGCGGCGGACTGGTGCCGCTGGCGCTGGGGTCGGATACCAACGGCTCGATCCGGGTGCCGTCGTCATTTTGCGGAATTTTCGGACTGAAGCCGACATATGGACGTCTGTCCCGGGCGCGGTCGTTTCCGTTCGTCTCGAGCTTCGATCATCTCGGCCCGTTTGCGCGCAGCGTTGGCGATCTCGCGCTGGCCTATGATGCGATGCAGGGGCCTGACGCAGACGATGCAGCTTGCACGACGCGTCCGGCCGAGCCGGTCGCACCATTGCTGGTGCAGGATACCGGCAATGTCCGGATTGCCATCGCCGGCGGCTATTTCCAGAAGAACGTCTTCCCGGAGGCCATCGAGGCGGTTGCACGTATCGCCAGGGCGCTAGACGTGACGCGAACGGTCGAAATTCCCGAAGCCGCGCGCGCCCGCGCCGCGGCCTATGTCATCACCGCCTGCGAAGGCGCGTCGTTGCACCTCGATCGGCTGCGCAAGCGGCCGAACGATTTCGATCCGGCGGTGCGCGACCGTCTGCTGGCGGGAGCCATGATTCCCGCACCGCTGGTCGATCGCGCGCAAAAATTCCGCCGCTGGTACCGCACCCGGGTGCTGGAACTGTTCAAGTCGGTCGATGTCATCATTGCGCCGGCGACGCCGTGCGTCGCGCCGAAAATCGGACAGGCGACCTTCGCGCTCGACGGCGTCGAATTGCCGGTGCGCGCCAATATCGGCATTCACACCCAGCCGATTTCCTTCATCGGACTTCCGGTGGTCGCAGTGCCGGTTCCGCTTGAGCCGATGCCGATTGGCGTGCAGATCATCGCCGCGCCCTGGCGCGAAGATATCGCGCTGCGCGTGGCCTTGACGCTGGAGCGCGCCGGCGTGGTTGCAGCGCCACGACCGAGGGGATTTTAGCCATGCAGGTCGATCTTCTCGACGTGCTCACTGAAGTGACCGAGCAATTCGCGCGCTATGAGAAGGCGCTGGTGACGAACGACGTCGCCGTTCTCGACGATCTGTTCCGCGCTGATCCCCGCACCCTGCGCTACGGCATCGGTGAAAATCTTTACGGTTATGATGCCATCACGGCGTTTCGCGCGGCGCGCTCGCCGGCAGGCCTGATGCGCCGGACCGCAGGGACCGTGATCACGACCTATGGCCGCGACACCGCCGTGGCCTCGACGCTGTTTTATCGCGACTCCGCACCCGGCAAAGTGGGGCGGCAGATGCAGACATGGGTGCGATTTCCGCAAGGTTGGAAAATCGTCGCGGCGCATGTCAGCGTTATCGACGAACCCGGGGACTAAAAGACGGATCAAAAAATATGAGTCTTGACGATCTTCCAACCGGCGTTGCTCTGGCCCCTGCCCAGGAGGCAAAGAAGGCGGTTCGCCGCGTCGACCGCGCCGCCTATCCGGACAAGATCACGCGCGCCGAGGAGCTGCGTCTGCAACTGGCGGACGAAATCGTGCGCGGCGTGCTGCCGCCGGGAGCAGCCCTTGACGAAACCGACATTGCGCGACGCTTCAGCGTGTCGCGAACGCCGGTGCGCGAGGCGCTGCGCCAACTCGTGGCCTCGGGCCTGGTCGAGGCGCGGGCGCATCGCGGCGCGGTGGTGGCGCAGCCCTCGATCGAGCGGTTGACCGGGATGTTCGAGGCCATGGCGGAGCTTGAAGCACTGTGCGCCGGCCTTGCCGCGGAACGAATGACGCCTGCGGAACGGCATGGACTGGAAGCGGTTCATGAGGAATTGCGCGTGTTGAGCTATGCCGGCAATCCCGACCGGTTTCACGAGGTCAATGAACGCTTTCACAACACGATCTATGCCGGCTCCCAGAACGATTATATCGCGGAGATAACGCTGTCGACGCGGGTGCGGGTGCAACCGTTCCGCCGCGCCCAGTTCCGCAATCTCGGGCGGCTGGCGAAATCGCACGCCGAGCATGACCGTGTGGTGGTGGCGATCCTGCGCGGCGACAAGACCGGTGCCGCCGCCGCGATGCGCGCGCATATCGAGCTGGTGCGCGACGAATACGAACTCTACGCGGTTTCGGTGTGACCGGTTCTAACCTCTCCCCGCAAGAGCGGGGCGAGGGAGTTTATCACTCACCCCGCCGCGGCTCCTGCCACAAAGGCACGCCAGCCGCCGAACGCGGAAATCTCGCGCGCGCCGTCGATATCGGCGGCTTCGACGATAAAGCCCTTGACGCCGCGGCCGTCGGCGAGGCGCACGGTGCCGATCGACAGCGGCGGCGGCACCGCGGCGACGAATTTTCCGAATGCAGCAGCCGGCAGCGCCCAGATCTCCAGCGCGATCGATGCGCCCGTTCCCGCTTCCACCCGCAGCATGCCGGGCTTCGGCGGCGTGGTCTCCAGCGCATAGAGCCTGTAGTCCGGCGCGGTGATGGTTGCCTCGATCAATCGTCCGCCCAGCGTCTTCAATTCGCCGTTGAGCACCATCCCCGAAAGATGCGCGCCGACCACGGCGATCGCGATCTCGTCGCCGCTCAGGCTCGCAGAGAGATCCGCAAGCGGCGGCTGCGGCACGCATCGCGCGCCGAGGGTCAGTTTCGTGTCGGCCTGAAAGACCCGGCCGATGCTGGCGAGCCGCGCGTCCTGGCCGGCCGGCGCCAGCAGCGTGATGCCGAATGGAATCTCGTCGGGCCTGATCGCCGCCGGCAGAGCGAGGCCACAGAGGTCGAGCAGGTTGACGAAATTGGTGTAGGTCCCGAGCCTGGAATTGAGTTCGATCGGATTGGCGAGCACCTGCGCCGTCGAATAGACCGTCGGCGCGGTCGGTAGCACCAGCGCGTCGATGCCGGCGAAGGCGCGCTCGGCTATCCGTCGCAGCGCCTGCAGCCGGTACAGCGCGGCAAAAGTGTCGGCGGCGGAAAGCCGCGCGCCCGCGATGGTGAT
>JBKQRS010000576.1:0-3165 GCA_052143915.1 Bradyrhizobium sp. | reverse complement strand
GTTTCATCTCGCGGAAAATACCCTCGCGCTGCATCTTCTTCTTCAGCGCCTTGAGGGCTTGATCGACGTTGTTATCGCGAACGAGAACCTGCACGCGGCATCCTCTTTCCATTGATCGGATTGGATTCTGGTAAAGTCAAAGGGCCGGCAAAGGGCCTAGCTCTCGACCTTGAGCGCGCGGATGTATCAGACAAAGGTGGGAATGTCCACCGTCGGAAACGCAAATTGCCGTGCTGAAACCCGCCAAATCCCGTCTCAGGGTACCGATCAGGCGGTTTTTGCCGGCATGCCGGGCTCGGTTGCGTGGACTTGAGTTTGGACTTGGGTGTGGACTTGAGTGTGGACTTGAGTGTGGACTTGGGTCACGTGCCCCATCTTGCGGCCCGGCCGCGGCGGGCCCTTGCCGTAAAGGTGGACGGTGGCGCCCGGCACCGTCAGCCATTGCTCATAGCTGTTGATCTCGTCCCCGATCAGGTTGGTCATGGTGACCGGGCCGTGGCGGACGGGCTTGCCCAGCGGCCATCCGGCGATGGCGCGGATGTGTTGCTCGAACTGCGAGATCGACGCGCCGTCCAGCGTCCAGTGCCCGGAATTATGCACCCGCGGGGCGATCTCGTTGACCAGCACCTTCGGCCCGTCGTCTCCCTGCACCACGAACATCTCGACCGCGAGCACGCCGACATAATTCAGGGCGGTGGCGATGCGCTGCGCAACGTCGCGCGCCTGCGCCGCCAGCGTTTCGGGGATTGCGGCCGGCGCACGCGAGACCTTTAGGATGTGATCCCTGTGTTCATTTTCGGTGACGTCAAAGCATTCGACCTGGCCGTCGGCCGAGCGCGCGGCGATCACCGAGATCTCGCGCTCGAACGGAACAAAGGCCTCGAGGATCGCGGATTTTGTGCCGAGGTCCTGCCAGACCTGGTCCGGATCGTCACTGCTGCGGATGATCGCCTGGCCCTTGCCGTCGTAGCCGAAGCGGCGGGTCTTGAGCACGGCGGGGAGGCCGATTTTTTCGATCGCGGCGCGCAGTCCGGCTGCGGACGACGCCTCGGCGTAATCGGCGGTGCCGATGCCCAGCCGCCTGACAAAATCCTTTTCGATGAGGCGATCCTGCGTGGTTTCCAGGATCACCCGATCAGGCAGCACCGGACGGCGCGCCGCCAGGATCATCGCCGAGGCGGCCGGCACGTTCTCGAATTCGTAGGTGATGACGTCGACATCGCCCGCGAACAGCTCGAGCGCCTCGACATCGGCATATTCGGCGCAGGTCGCATTCAGCACGACATCGAATGCCGGCGAATCCGGGTCCGGTGAAAACACCTGGCAGCGCAGGCCAAGGCGCGCCGCGGCCATCGCCAGCATCCGGCCCAATTGTCCGCCGCCGAGAATTCCGATGGTGTCGCCGGGCTTCAGCTTCACCTGCTTTGGCGCCGTCACGCAGATTCCTCCGGACGCTCGGCTACCGCCTCGGTCTGCTGCTTGCGCCAGGCGGCAAGTCTTCCCGACAGTGCCTTGTCGTTCAGCGCCAGCACGCTGGCGGCCAGGAGCGCGGCGTTGACGGCGCCGGGCTTGCCGATCGCCAGCGTTCCCACCGGGACGCCAGCGGGCATCTGGACGATGGAATAGAGCGAATCGATTCCGGACAGCGCCTTCGATTCAATGGGAACGCCAAAGACCGGAAGTTCCGTCAGCGATGCGGTCATGCCCGGCAGGTGCGCAGCACCTCCGGCACCGGCGATGATGATCTTGAAGCCGGCCGCCTTGGCGCCCTTGGCAAAGGCGAACAGCCGGTCCGGGGTGCGATGGGCGGAGACGATCTGCTTCTCGCTGCCGATGCCGAGCATATCCAGGGTCTCGGCGGCGTGGCGCATGGTGTCCCAGTCCGACTGGCTTCCCATGATGATGGCTATCGGGGCGCGCATGCGATCAATTCTTTTCGGGAAACCAAAAACATAGGCCGGATTATAGGATCGGCCCCATCTTCGGCAAGGCGTGGCAAGGGCTCGGGAATGGACTATCCTGTCTTGGTAAGGACCGGCAAGCCTTCTTAGAGCATGATCGCAAGCCGAAGGGCCGGGTTAACGCAAAGCGCGGAGGCCGGCTTTCGGAAAAAGGTCATGCTCCGACAAAAGGATGAGGTGGAGGGTTTGATTCGAGGCCGGATCAGACCCCGAAAGAGGCGCATGAAGAAGAAAACCAGGGCCGCCGCACCGCGGGCTGCGAAACGCCGCAAGGGCGCCGCGGCGAACGTAAAGTCCGCGCCGCGGCGCTCCTCATCGGCATCGGCGCCGCAGCCGGCGGTGGCGTCCAGTGACGCCAAAGCCGAGATTCGCCGGCTCAGGATTCAGCTGGCGCAGGCGCTGGCGCGCATCGAACAGTTGCAGGCGTCGGCCGATACCGATTTCCTGCTGGAAATTCCTAACCGGCGCGGTTTTGAGCGCGAGCTCAACCGCTCGATCGCCTACATCAAGCGCTATCATGCGAGCGGCGCGGTGATCGTGCTCGACGTCGATCGTCTCAAGCCGATCAACGATTCCTTCGGGCACGCCGCGGGCGACCAGGTGCTCAAGGCCATTGTGGCTGCGCTCTCGGGCCAGATCCGCTCGTCCGACGTGATCGGGCGGCTGGGCGGCGATGAGTTTGCGCTGCTGTTGTGGAATCTCACCGAGACCGACGCGCACGCCAAGGCGGCGGCATTGGAAGAAGCCGTCGACCGCCTCAGCTTCGTGTTCCGCGGTCGTACCGTCACCGCGGGGGCATCCGCCGGCGTTGCCGTGTTGGGAACGCATTCTGAAGCAGGCCGGGCGCTGGAGGAAGCCGATTGCGCGATGTATGTGCGCAAGGCGCAACGACGCCATGAAGCGTGAAGTGCAATCCTCCAATGATTTGATTTCCCCGCGCCCTCCAACCAGCCGAGCAGCACCATGATAAAACCCACGCCGTTTACGCTTCGGGTCCCGGACGCCGACATCATCGACTTGCGCGATCGTCTGGCCCGTTCACGCTTTCCGGATCAGGCGCCCGGCGAGCCATGGGCCTATGGCACCGATGTCGCCTATCTGCGTGGCCTCGTGGACTATTGGCGCAACGGTTTTGACTGGAGGGCGGAGGAAGCCGCCCTGAACGCGTTTCCGCAATTCCGCGCTCCCGTCGATGGCATCGATC
>JBKQRS010000575.1:0-4673 GCA_052143915.1 Bradyrhizobium sp. | reverse complement strand
CTTCGCAAAGGAAACCCACCCCGGTCCGCTCAAAATGCTCGCGAAGGCAAGTAACGCCAGCAACAGCTCAGGAGGGGTCATTGCTCCTGTCAGGGACTCCACGAATTCCTTATAGTCGGCCGTCCCTCTTCCCTGATGGTTGATACGGTAAACTCCTTCCGACTTCATGAAGGTCTTGAACAGCGCAAGTGTGGCCGCGAACCGCATGCCCCACTTACTCGACTTCGTGCGTTCTCTCAGAAAGCCGGTCGCGGAAGCGTGAGGGAAGCTCCCTATTTCGCCGAGAGCGTAACAGATAAGCGCCTGCCTCCACTCAGAGGCGTCGTCGCCGGCACGAACCAGAACCTCAGCGAGGGGATAGGGCCAGCCGCTACGGCACGACAGGATAAGGTCGAGTATTCCGCCGAAGTCCGATTCCGAAAATTCCATCGGCAGCGTCGAGCCGATGAAAGCATGCGCCTTGCGAAACTCGTTGCGAGAGCCGCGGTTGCCGCCACCAAAAGCCTCCACCTCGTCGATTTGTTCGATGGACTCTGACGCCTGGAAAGCATTCCAGAAAAACTGCCGCGCATCGCCGCGCTGGGTCTCGTCGCCGTCGAGCCAGCGTGTCAGATATCGTCGGTAAGCCGCCTCGTCGTTGAGCGGCGGCGGCGGCGCTCTCGGCGATGCGACCGCCTCCCCGGCGAAGGGAACCGCGCGTCCGCCGCCGCCGGTTACGCCGTACAGGCGTCGCCCGTCCGCCGCATACATCCGCAAATAAAGGATGGCAAAGCAGACCTTGGTGAATGCGCCAGAGACGAGCTCATAAAAAGCAATTCCGTTTTCGAGATCGTAACCGTCAAGGTCGGAGAACAGCGCCTCCAGCGTATACGCGGCGTCGACCTCAAGATGTGCTCCGATCTTGTCGCGGATGCCCCGAAGGGACTGAAGTTCTGAATCGAAGTGTGATGCGGCGACAAAATCGGTTATCGGCGCTGCCGACTGGCCGTTCGCCGCTATCAACCTGTCCAGCCCGTCCATCTCTTGCGGTGCCCCGGGTGAAACCGCGCGGGTTACGAGACAATCGCAAAAGCTCACGATGTCCGTGATGATCCGGACTTTCAGTATCCGGGTGATCCGGCCGTAGCCCGCCAATCGCGTCAGCAAAGAGCTCTGGATCGTTATCCAGCGCCGGATAAGCGCGAGTTGGCCAGCCTGCGCATGGACCGGCGATAGATTGAGAATGGCGGACGTGTTTTGGCGCGTCATGGCAAGCGGGTCGGTGCCGAGCTCGGTCCATGTCATATGATCCTGCGCGCGCTGGAAGACGCGAAGGGCTCCGAGCAGAGCCGCGTCCGAAAGCTCCGGCGCATCGGCCCAGGCGGCATATCCCGGAATGTTGAAACCCGCAAGGCTCCGGTAAAGCTCTATCGCGCCGTCAACGAAGAAGCCGAGCTTGCCGACCTCGATATCGTTCCAGAGATCAAGGCGTTTGCCGAAGTCGAAATCCTGGACGTGCGCGCCTAGACGGTCCCGGGATATCTTGAAATATTCGTCGAACGCGGCGGCATAAGTCTCCTTTGTCTTATGAAAATCGCGCGTGTTATATCCTGCTGCGTTGAGCGGCCGGCGCAGCGCGCGGGCATGCTCGATAAAATCCTTAGCCCTTATGAGGATATGACGCGCGAGGGTGCGCGCGGTGAAGTCGTCCGGCGCATGGGTCGCAAGGAGAAATGCGAGCTGCATTTCCTCCGCGATGAATTTCAGTTTTTCTATCCGGACAGCAATCACGTCCTTGCAGGTCCCTCTGAACTTGATGTTCACAAATGGCGGCGGTGAAGTGCTTATTTTCGCAGGTTGGCGTCCGCCATGTCAAAGAATCTAAAGGTTCAGAGGCGATAGCCCGCCGCGAACGCGGCAACTCTGATATAAAAGACATGGGGAGGTTGGCTCATGGAAATCCAGGCAGAGGAGGCATTTGAGTTTTTGGTCCGCCATCTGGCGGCAATCCCGCCGAACATCACGCGGCCCGCTCTAGTCTCGCTGCGATATTCCCACCTGTATCTGCCGGACGTAGTGGCAAATTTCTGGCGAACGAGAACCCCTAACATCGGCACCGCTGATCTCAGCGACGCCCAGTACACGGTGTTCTACGATGCCGCCTGGGAGCTAGCTCGGATTGGCGTTCTCCGTCCCGGACGCGTAGCGCCGCGCAATCAGGAAATGGCGAACGATTTCGGCGACCTTTGGTCCATCACCCGATTTGGCTTCGGATGGCTGGCACAGGCATCGAAGCGTCCCTTCCTCGACATGAGCCGGATGTCGGAAGTGCTGGCGGGATTCGTGCCGCATTTCGGTCCTGGCTTTGGCCAGCGAGCAGTGGAGGCGGTCCGGACCTATCGGACCGCAAACTACCTGGCCGCGTGTTCGATGGCAGGCGCCGCTGCGGAATCCATCCTGCTTGCCGCAGCCATCGCCAAAAGCAAAAACGAAGGCAAGATTTTGAAGATGTACGAGTCCGCCGGAGGGCGGGCCCGCGTCACGACATTTTTGACGGGACAGGCAACGAGTTCGGTCAAGCGGCAATTCGAGTCGACGCTCCATATTCTCCACTACTGGCGCGATGACGCTTCCCACGGCCAACAGACGACCATCACCGAGGTTGAGGCGCACTCCGCTATCAGCGAGTTGTTGCGGCTCGCGCAGTTCACCTCGGACCAATGGACCGAGCTGACCGCATGAGCTCTGTTAATTTGATTACTCGCCGCCGCGCTCGCCTGCGGCCTTCGGGTCGCGAAAAATTCTTTTGCCGCCGCCAGTGTCCGCGACTATCCGAATGATCGTCGACGCGCGCTGTCGTGCGCGGTGGCCCTCCGATGTCCGCATTGACGCTGTTCGTCGCAAAGACAAGCTTAGCTCTGTTGAGTTCTTTGCGATTTGGAGGGTTCATGAGGCACAAGCGACGAGTCAACGACAAAGCAGAAGAGTCGAGGTTTACTCCATCCGCTGCGGAAGTCGTGGCATCGAACGCGATCCCATTCGCCGAGCGGCTCACCTGCACGATTAGCGAAGCATGTGAAGTGACAGGCCTTGGACGCACGAAGCTCTATGAGCTGATAGGAGACAGACATCTTGCGACGACAACCGTCGGACGCCGGCGACTGGTGGTTGTACGTTCACTTATGGCGCTCCTTGAGTCGAACACCTCGGTGTGACGGTGTGCGCCTCAAGTGCGAGTATTCCGCTTTCCACGTTTTCTTCGTCAGGCGCTCATTTTTATGACGCGGCCGAGCTCTTTCATCCGATCGAGCTCATCCGCCCACCAGCGCATCATCCGCACGCGCTCCTGCCAGAACTCGGCGGCATGGGTGTAGGCGCCGCGGATTTCATTCGCCTCCTGATGGGCAAGTTGACGTTCGATCGCATCCGCATGCCATTTGCCGCTTTCGTTCAGGAGCGTTGACGCGGTGGATCGCAGACCGTGAACGGTCAATTCGGTCTTGTCGTATCCAAGGCGGCGCAAGGCTGCATTCAGCGTGTTGTCGCTGATCGGGCGATGCCAGGATCGCACTGACGGAAACAGATATTTCGATCCACCCGTTATTTGCTGGAGGTCGCGAAGAATAGCGAGCGCTTGATGCGCCAGTGGCACCCGATGGGGTCGTCTCATCTTCATCTTTTTGGCAGGTATGCGCCATTCGGCGCCGGCCAGGTCGAATTCGGCCCATTCGGCCTGGCGAAGTTCGCCAGGTCGCACAAAAACCAACGGTGCCAGCTTTAGGGCGTATCTCGTTACGGCGTGCCCATCAAAGCCGTCGATCGCCCGCAGCAGCGCACCGACGGCTTTGGGTTCGACAATCGTCGCCCGGTGCGTAACCGTCGGGGTGATCAGCGCGCCGCGCAGGTCTGCGGTTGGATCTCGTTCGGCGCGACCCGTTGCAATCGCAAAGCGGAATACGGCACCAATCGTACCACGCGCGCGAGTGGCTGTTTCGTGCCGCCCGCGCTTCTCGATCTTCCGCAAAGCATCAAGGATTTCCGGCGCCTTGATTTCCGCGATCGGCCGCTTGCCGAATTCCTTGTTGGCGAAATCCAGCAGCCACTGTTTCTTCTTCAGCGTTTTTGGGGCATCGCCCTCTGCCTCGAACTTGTCCATGAGTTCTTTGGCCACGGCTTCAAAAGTGTTGGCGCGCGCCATTCGCGCGTTGCGGCGCTCTTCCTTGCGGTTGACGGAGGGATCGATCCCTTCGGAAAGCAGCTTCTTGGCATCGTCGCGTTTGATGCGCGCGTCCGCGAGAGAAGTGACGGGATACTGGCCTAACGCGAGCAGCTTCTGCTTGGAGTCAAAGTTGTAGGCGTAGCGCCAGAGCTTTGATCCGGTCTTGGTGACGAGCATGAAGAGGCCGCCACTGTCGGAGCGCTTGTAGTCTTTTTCGCCAGCTTTCAGGTGTCGAAAATAGGTGTCGTTCTTAACCGGCATCGGTTCGATTCCACCCAAAAGTCGCGATACCATGACCCCAATGATTTACCATGGAAGATACCATGAAAGTCGCCGGATACCATGAGATCTGGGCGAACGGCCGCGAAGCCAAAAATGCGACTTATGGCCGTCGTTATTGAGGAAAGTGAACGTTGGCGAATGAGGGTGGACGGTAGGATGGTGCCCCTGGCCGGAATCGAACCAGCACTCCTTG
>JBKQRS010000574.1:0-3923 GCA_052143915.1 Bradyrhizobium sp. | reverse complement strand
CTCCAGCAGCAGCGTCAGCAGCTTCGCCATCGAGATTTCTACGGCGGTGCGGTTGTGGATCGGCTCGCCGATGGCGCGGATGGCTTGCGCGAAATTCTCCACCGAGTGGTGTGCCGGCACGTAACCGGCCTCGAAATGCACCTCGGCGACGCGGCGGTAGTCGCGGGTGATGAAGCCCAGCAGAATCTCGGCGAGGAAGCGCCGCTCCTTCGGGCCGAGCCGGCCCATGATGCCGAAGTCGACGGCAACAAGCCGGCCGGCATCGTCGAGGAACAGATTGCCGGGGTGCATGTCGGCATGAAAGAAGCCGTCGCGCAGCGCATGGCGCAGGAAACTCTGGATCACCTTGCGCCCGAGGTCGGGCAAATCGACCTCCGACTGCTCGAGCCGGGCATGATCGGAGAGCGCAATGCCGTCGATCCATTCCATGGTCAGGACATTATGCGTGGTGCGATCCCAGTCGACCGTGGGCACGCGAAAGTCCGGATCGTTGCGGGTATTCTCCGCCATTTCCGACAGCGCGGCCGCTTCCAGCCGCAGGTCCATCTCCATCGCGACCGAGCGCGACATGGTGTTGATGACCTCGACCAGCCGCAGCCGCCGCGCTTCCGCCGAATAGATTTCGGCCTGGTGCGCGACGAAGAAAAAATCGGCCAAGTCGCGGCGGAAGCGCGCGGCCACGCTGGGCCGCAACACCTTTACCGCAACCGAACTGCGCACGCCGTCCCGCTCGGTTTCGCCGCGATGCACCTGCGCGATCGAGGCCGCGGCCACCGCGGGACCCAGGCTCGCAAAGGCCTGTGCGACGGGACGTTCCAGCGAGGCTGCGATGACGGCTTCGGCCTCGGCTTGCGAAAACGGCGGCAGCCGGTCCTGCAGGCTTTCCAGATCGCGCGCCATCATGACGCCGACCACGTCAGGTCTGGTCGCGAGAAACTGTCCGAGCTTGAGATAGGCCGGCCCAAGCCGCGTCAGCGCGCGCGACAGCCGCGGACCGGACTTGGCGCCGGGCCGCTCGATGATCCTCGCAAGACGCAGGGCCAATTGCCCGGGTGGCGGCACAAGGCTCGGATCAACGACGCCGAAAACGCCCTCGCGCGCGAAAACAAAGCCGGCGCGGGCGAGCCGCGCGATGTGGGTAATTGCCGAAATCACAAACGCCAGCCTGAATGCAATGCCACGATGCCGCCCGAGAAGCTTTGCCAGCTGGCGCGGGAAAAGCCGGCGGCGCCGATCATCTCGGCAAATGCGCCGGGCTTTGGGAATTTCCGGATCGACTCCACGAGATATTGATAGGACTCGGCATCGCCGGTCACCGCGCGGCCGAGCGGCGGGATCAGCTTGAACGAAAACAGGTCGTAAATCCGATCGAGCCCCGGCATGTCGACGGTGGAGAATTCCAGGCACAGGAACCGGCCGCCGGGCCTCAGCACGCGAAACGCCTCGCGCAACGCGCGATCAATCCGCGGCACATTGCGGATGCCGAACGCGATGGTGTAGGCATCGAACGTCCTGTCGGGGAAGGCCAGTTCCTCGGCATTGCCTTCGACGAACGATACGCGGTCGTCAAGGTGCCGCGCCGCCGCGCGTTCACGGCCAACCGCGAGCATGTCGGAATTGATGTCACAGACGGTGGCCTTGAAGCCCGATCCAGCCGCCTCGGCGGCGCGGAACGCGATGTCGCCGGTGCCGCCGGCGACGTCGAGCAGCGCAAACGGCGTATCGCCCTTCGGCGGATTGAGCGCGTTAATCATCAGATCCTTCCAGACCCGATGCAGACCCGCCGACATCAAATCGTTCATCAGGTCATAGCGCCGCGCCACGCTGTGAAACACGTCGTTCACCAGCGTTTGCTTGTCGCTCAGGGGCACATCCCTGAAGCCGAAATGCGTGGTTTGGTCCGGTTGGTTCATCAAATTGTCTCCGCCGCCGGACCATAGCGTGCCCGCCGCAATGGCGCTATCACGTCAGCCTCTCAGCGCACAATCCGCCAAAGTGTAAGCGGTTTGGCGAGAAGATTGTGCGCAAAATACAATAATTGGAGCGCGATCGGACGCAAAACCGCATACACTTTTGCTGATCGCGCTCCGTGTGAATGCTCCCCATGCCCGAATTACCCGAAGTCGAGACCGTCCGCCGCGGCCTGCAGCCGGCCATGGAGGGCGCGCGCATTGTGAAGGCGGAAGTCCGGCGCAAAGACCTGCGATTTCCGTTCCAGAAGGACTTCGTCGCGCGCCTCGAAGGCCAGACCGTGACCGGTCTCGGCCGCCGCGCCAAATATCTGATGGCCGATCTCGCCTCCGGCGACGTGCTCCTGATGCATCTGGGCATGTCCGGTTCGTTCCGTGTCCTCGAACACCAGGACAAGAAGACGCCGGGCCAATTTCACCATCCCCGGGGCGAGGACCGCGCCCATGACCACGTCGTGTTCAAGATGTCATCGGGCGCGGCCATCGTCTTCAACGATCCGCGCCGGTTCGGCTACATGAAGGTCATCGCGCGCAAGGGGCTCGAAGATGAGCCGCTGCTCAGGGGCCTTGGTCCCGAACCGCTCGGCAATGAATTCGACGCCAACATGCTGGCGCGCTCATGCGCCAACAAGAAGACCAGCCTGAAGGCCGCGCTGCTCGACCAGCGCGTGGTCGCAGGGCTCGGCAATATCTATGTCTGCGAGGCGCTGTTTCGCGCCCATCTGTCGCCGCGAAGGCAGGCCGCGACCTTGGCCACCGGGAAGGGTGAACCGACCGACCACGCCAGGCGGCTGGTGGCGGCGATTCACGCGGTGCTCAATCAGGCCATCAAGGCCGGTGGATCGTCGCTCCGGGATCACCGCCAGACCTCGGGCGAGCTCGGCTATTTCCAGCATTCGTTTCAGGTCTACGACCGCGAAGGCGAGAAATGCCAGACGGAAGGCTGCGGCGGGATCGTGCGGCGATTCACCCAGAACGGGCGCTCGACCTTCTGGTGCCCGAAGTGCCAGAAATAGTTCGCGATCCGGACAAATGAAGTTAAAATGTTCTGGCGCTGCCCGACCGGAGCGCACGGCGCAATGATGAAAAGTCGATGGACACTCCGACCATTGAGACACGGCGGCTGATTCTGAGGCCACTTGCGCTTTCGGATGCGCCGGCAATCCAGCGCCACTTCAATAACTGGAACATCATCAAGAATCTGGCGTCGGTCGTGCCCTGGCCCTATCCCGACGATGGCGCGGAAACCTTCATCAAGCAAGTGCTGGAAAAAATCGCCGCGGGCGAGGAAACCTATCAATGGGTTCTGGCGTTGCGGTCCGGTGATGGCCAGGCGATAGGGAACATCCATTTTCGTCCCCAGGCAGACGAACCAAAGGGCAATCGCGGATTTTGGCTCGCGGAGCCCTACTGGAATCAAGGACTGATGACCGAAGCCATCGCTTCCGTGAACGATTTTGCTTTCCGAACGCTCGGTATTGAAAGTTTCTACGTCTGCAACGTGGCTTCCAATGTGGCTTCACGCCGGGTCAAGCAAAAGACCGGCGCCGAATTTGTCGGCTATATCGAGCTTCCGCACCACAACGGACAATCGAAAGCGGAACATTGGAAAGTGACCCGCGAAAACTGGCTGGGTCGGGGCGCGACACACCCGGTTTGACACCGATACTGTCATCAGGGCGTTCTAGAGCACGATGTTTTTATACGGAAACATACCCTGAGTTTTTGAAATAGTTGGCGCACTCGGCGCTGGAGAAGAGATCGAGGAGTTCGCCGACCTTTCGCCAGGTTGCCTCGACGTCGCGCGGCTCGGCGGCTCGGAGCAGGTGTTTGAGTTTGGCGAAGACCTGCTCGATCGGATTGAGGTCGGGGCTGTAGGGCGGCAGGAAGAGCAGGTGAGCTCCCCTGGCGCGGATGACGTCGCGGGCGGGCTTGCCCTTGTGACTGCCGAGG
>JBKQRS010000573.1:0-23634 GCA_052143915.1 Bradyrhizobium sp. | reverse complement strand
GCGCAGGATGTTGTCGACCTCCGCACCGCGCCAGCCGTAGATCGACTGGTCGTCATCGCCAACGCAGCAGATGTTCTTGGGGTGAGACTGCGGCGTCATTCCGGTCATTTGCGCCGTCATTCCGGGATGGTCCGAAGGACCAGACCTGGAATCTCGAGATGAGTCCTCTTTACCTCCAGATTCCGGGTTCGCATCTGCGATGCGCCCCGGAATGACGGCGGAGGCGGCAGATGCGGGAATGACGGGGGAGTGCCCCGGAATGACGGCGGACAAAGGCGTCCCCGGCTTGGACGGCGCCTGCGCCAGGAGCCGCAGCCAGAGGTACTGCGCGACGTTGGTGTCCTGATATTCGTCGACCAGAATGAACTTGAAGCGGTTCTGGTATTGCCGGAGCACATCGGGGTGTTCGCGGAACAGGCGGATGTTTTCCAACAGCAGATCGCCGAAATCGGCGGCGTTGAGGATCTTCAGCCGCTCCTGATAGCTCGCATAGAGTTTGCCGCCCTTGCCGTTGCCGAACACCGCGGCTTCGCCCGGCGGCACCTGCGAAGGCGTTAATCCGCGATTCTTCCAGCCGTCGATCAGGCCGGCCAGCATCCGTGCCGGCCAGCGCTTGTCGTCGATGCCCTCGGCCTGCAACAGCTGCTTCAGGAGGCGGACCTGATCGTCGACGTCGAGCACGGTGAAATTGGATTTCAGCTGCACCATCTCGGCATGGGTGCGCAGGATGCGTCCGCCGATCGAATGAAAGGTGCCGAGCCACGGCATGCCTTCGACGGCCTGGCCGAGCATGTGGCCGAGGCGCAGTTTCATCTCGCGCGCCGCCTTGTTGGTGAAGGTGACCGAGAGGATTTCCCCCGGTCGCGCGCGGCCGGTAGAGAGGATGTGGGCGATGCGGCAGGTCAGCACGCGCGTCTTGCCGGTGCCGGCGCCGGCCAGCACCAGCACCGGCCCGTCCAGCGTTTCCACCGCCTCGCGCTGTTCGGGATTGAGGCCGGCGAGATATTGCGGGGTCGCAGCCGCCCGGGCGCGCGCGGCTATGCCGCCAGCCGCGGGCTGGTGGTCGGGGACGCCGTGATGGGTCAGCTTGTTCGGCTCGGTCATTGGCGATTCGTCTTGCCCCCACGATGGCACCGCGGGGCCGTGAAGGGGAGCCTTGATAGCAGGATTGAGGGGCATATAGGGCTTTGGCGGCGGATTTGACAGGAGTTATCCCGGTCCGGCTGGGCGCTCTACTTCGAGGGCATCGCGACCTTGCGGCCGATGCCCTCGGGACGCGGCACCCCCGCATGCGCTTTCGCCACTGCCTCGATGCGGGCGCGGATATCGGGCGGAAACGGCCCGGTCTTTCGCGCGGTCATGTCGATGTGGATGGTCATGTTTTCCGAGGTCGCGGACAGCCAGCCTTCGCTGGCATGGCGCAATTCCTCAAAGGTGTGCAGCCGCTTCTCGTCCGCGCCCAGAAGCAGGATCGAAACCTGCACGGGATCGCCCAGATGAATCTCGCGCAGGTAGCGCACATGGCATTCGGCGGTGAAGGTCGAGCCATGGCGCGCCTTCATGTAGGTGGGGCCGATCCCCAGTTGCAGCCATAATTCGTCGATGGCGCGATCGAACATCACGTTGTAATAGGCCATGTTGAGATGGCCGTTGTAGTCGATCCATTGCGGCTCGATCTGCATCACCGACGACAGGAATGGCGCGGGCCGCAGCAGCAGATCGTCGCCGGCAGAACGTGTCGTCATGGTGTCCATTCCGTCGGTTGGGGGCATGATCCCTTGACCCCCTATATATCCTTTGCCACGGTACTTTTGCCGGGAGGATTTGATTTGGGACTAAAGATAACTAACAATTTGAAGCGGCCGGAGCCAAGAGCGCTGGCGGCGACCATCGAGGCGCTCGCCGCGCGGTTCGGCAACCGGCTGATCACATCAAAGGCGGTGCGCGAGCAGCACGCCCATACCACGACCTGGCTGGAATCGCAGCCGCCCGATGCGGTGGTCATGGCGCAGGAGACGTCCGACATCCAGGACGTGGTGCGGATTTGCGCTCACTACGGCGTCCCCGTGATCGCGTTCGGCACCGGCACCTCGCTGGAGGGACAGGTCAATGCGCCTGCAGGCGGTATCTCGATCGATCTTCGCGACATGAACAAGGTGCTGGAAGTCCACGCCGAGGACCTCGACTGCGTGATCCAGCCCGGCGTGACCCGCAAGGCGCTGAACGAGCATTTACGCGACCAGGGCGTGTTCTTTCCGATCGATCCCGGCGCCGACGCCTCGCTCGGCGGCATGGCGTCGACGCGCGCCTCCGGCACCAATGCGGTGCGCTACGGCACGATGCGCGACAACGTGCTGGCGCTTAAAGTGGTGCGCGGCGACGGCGAGATCATCACCACCGGCACGCGGGCGAAGAAATCCTCAGCCGGTTACGACCTGACCCACCTGTTCGTCGGTGCCGAAGGCACGCTCGGGATCATCTGCGAGCTCACCATCAAGCTGCGCGGCATTCCCGAAACCATCGCGGCAGCGGCCTGCTCGTTCGAGAGCGTGCGCGGCGCCTGCCAGGCGACGATACTGGCGATCCAGACCGGCATCCCCGTCGCGCGCATCGAATTGCTCAACGCCGAACAGGTGCGTGCCTGCAACGCCTATTCGAAATTGTCGCTGCCGGAGACCCCGCTATTGCTGCTGGAATTTCACGGCAGCGAGAACGACGTCGCCGAGCAGTCGAGGAATTTCAGCGAGATCGCCAAGGAATGCGGCGGCGGCGATTTTACCTGGACGACACGACCGGAGGATCGCACCAAACTGTGGCAGGCGCGGCACGACGCCTATTGGGCGGTCAAGGCACTGCGTCCCGGCGCCGGCGTGGTGGCGACCGATGTGTGCGTGCCGATCTCGCGTCTTGCCGATTGCGTCACCGAGACGGAAGCCGATCTGAAGCGCCTCGATCTGCAGTCGCCGATCGTGGGCCATGTCGGTGACGGCAATTTTCACTGCTCGCTGTTGTGCGACGTCGATGATTCCGACGAGATGGCGCGCGGCGAGGAGTTCATGCATCGCCTGGTCGAGCGGGCGCAATCGATGGGCGGCACCTGCACCGGCGAGCATGGCATCGGACAGGGCAAGCAGAAATACCTCAAGACCGAGCTCGGCTCTGAGGCCATCGATGCCATGCGCGCGATCAAGCAGGCGCTCGATCCGCAGAACATCTTTAATCCCGGGAAAATAATTCCGGCGGGCTGATCTTCGGCGATTAGGCCTCAATTCAGTCCCAATAGGTCGGCACCCGGGACTGGCATGAGGCCTTCGATTTCAGGTAACGTGCGATTCACCTGTTACGCGGCGCTTTCTCAATTCCTTTCAACCGGGCATAATGATGCGCGTCTATTGGCAAATTTTCGCCGCTGCCATGGTTCTCGCTGCCGCTTCGTCCATTGCCGAGCCATCCGATGGCAACCCTCTCGTGACGCAAGACGGGAATTCCGGGCAAAATCCGGCCAACGCGAAGGCGCTTTACGCCGAGGATGTCGCGAACGAACTCAGGCCGCAGGAACCGGATACGGACCTGTTGGCGCTGATGTCGGGGAAGTGCAGCACGCTAAAGGTCGCTGGACGCGATTTCGCGTGCAGGACTGTCGCATACGCCCACAGCACCCGAGGCCGGGCCTACTTCACCATCGCGCTCGACGACCCGGCTGATCACAGCCATATCATCTCGTTCTCGGGCGAGAACGGCCGCAGGACGGAAGACAATCTGTACGAGCTGACGGTGGACCGGATGCTGCTGAACTCCAAGAACAGGCCGAAGGTCGATGGCCTGCCGGTGCCGTTCGTCGAATTGTCGGCCGGGATGTGCAGGCAGCTTGGAAACTTCGCCGCGGGGCAGGTTTCCAGCATCGCCTGCAACGCGACCGACAAAAATGGCAGGAAGTACGAATTGCAATTCGAGTCCGATGGCTCGCCTATTGCGATACGGAGGGTCAAGCCGTCGCCGCCGACCATCCGACAGCACGGCTAAATTGCGGGGGGATTCTCAAAATTCCACCGCGGGCGGAGAATCAGATCGCGGCCTTCCCCGACGGCGACCTGCGGCGCTTTTGCAGAACGATAAGTTGTCCGATGACGGCAAGACTTCCATTGAGAAAAAGCGCCTCGCGAACACCGATTGAGCCCACTGTAATCCCGGTTACAAAACTTCCGACCGAGACGCCCCCGCGCAACGCGAGCATGTAAAGGCTCACCGTCTGACCCAACAGCCGCGGCGGCGCCGCGGACTGCAGGAGCGCGTTGGCCGACGTATTGCTCACGTTCATCGAGATCCCGGCAAAGATCAGCAATGCGGCCAGGCCCCATAGCCATGGCGTCAGGGCTGCGAGCATCACAACGACGCCATAACCGATCGCAAACCACGAACTGAGCCGGCGGCGGTCGAGGCCGGTATCGACCGCAAGCAACATCAGCGCGCCAAGCAGCCCGCCGAGCCCGAACGCACCCATTGCGCCGCTGAAATTGGTCACGTCTCCATGCAGGGCATCCTTGATCAAAATTGGACAAAAGACGATCAGGGGACCGCACAGAAGGCTCGTCAGAAACACCGTTAGCAGCGCGCCGCGGAGCTTCGGCTGGCGCAAGATGTGCTGAAAGCCGGTCAGGGGGCGCCGCGCGGACGCGGCATCGGCGCGATCGCCAGAGGCGGTTCGCCCGCGCGGCAGGATCCAAAGCGCGACGAGGATAAAGGGAACGTACGAGGCTGCATTGACCGAAAAGCATGCGACCGCTCCCATGCTCGCCATCAGCACGCCTGCCAGAGCCGGACCGATAATGCGCGACAGGTTGAACTGCGTCGCATTCAACGCGAGCGCGGTGGCGATCTGATCGCGCCGAACGAGGGAAGGTACGATGGTCTGAAATGAAGGCATCGAGAGCGCGTCGGTAATGCCCACCACCAGGGACAGTGCGACGACCATCCATGGCTGCACCACGCCGGTGAGGATCAGGACGACCAATGCCGCGGGGCAGAGCATCTCGATCGATTGATAGATTGCGATGACGCGCCGGCGGTCGCCCCGGTCCGCCAGCACGCCGCCGACCAGCGTCAACAGCCAGGCTGGTGCGGCCATCGCAAAGGCGTCCAGTCCGATGACGAACGAAGATGCGCCGATGCTCAAAAGCAGCCACGGCTCCGCTACCTGTTGGGTCCAGGTACCCATGTTCGAAAGCAGATTGGCAAACCAAAAAGTGCCGAACCGGCGGCTGAACAGAAGGTCGAGCGACCTGCGAAAAGGGGTCATCCTGGTTGCTGACCGGTTTCCTGCGGCTCAAATATCTTGCCGGCGGTGCAGAGCCTGTGCTCATAAGACATAACGGCCGCAAATATACCACGGCCATCTGTGCTTTCAGGACTTCGGGGCATGGCGATGAGGTGGTTCGGGGGGCAGAAGCCCAAAGAGATATGGGACGAGGATATCCAGTGGCCGATCGGGGATATTGAGGCCGCGCACAAGATTCGCGACATCTGCCGTTCCGCTGCCGATAGCGCCGAGAAGGTGGCTGGCTTCGCGGGCCCCCCGGACGACGACAAGAACAAATACCAGGCCGAACGGTACGAACGCGCCGCCAGGACCGCGATGGAGATCGCCATGAAGATCGTCGATGACCTGTTGCGCGATTCCGCCGTGCGACAGATCGTCGGCCTGTGCCTGAAGGCCAACGATCTGAGGACAGCGCGGATCCTGTTTCGCGCGATTCAGGCGGCGTCGATCAGGGAGGACGTGCTGCAGGAGTATCCGATCCTGCGGCAGTGAAATAGCTCGCCCGCCACCTGTTCCGTATTGCTTGGGCGTCGCTCCGGGACGGCCGCTTCAACGCCTCACATGCCGGGCTCGATCGGCTTTTCGATCGCGCCGCCGTTTTCGGCCCAATCCTTGAAGCCGCCGATATTGTAGACGTGGCCGTAACCCATGTCCTTGAGCAGCTTGCCGGCGAGCGCGGCGCGGCCCCCGGATGCGCAATAGAGGATCACGGTCTTGTCCTTGGTGAAATTCTTGTCGTGGTAGGGCGACTCGGGGTCGGCGCGGAACTCCAGCATGCCGCGCGAGACATGTACGGCGCCGGCAACCTTGCCGCTCTTTTCGACTTCCGGTGCGTCACGCACGTCGACCACGAGCGTGTTGCCCTTGCCGATCATCTCGTTCGCCTGTGCCGGCGTGATCTTCGGCACCACGGCGTTGGCGGCCTCCATCATCTGCTTGACACTCAGCGCCATCTTTACCTCCTTGGTAGTTGAACAAACCATCGCGTTGCTTGACGATATCGAGGATATAAGGTTCCTGCGGCGGACGCCATGACGTCAGCGGTGCCCTCGATATCGGAACAAGGACCTCGATGCGGCTTCCCTTCTTCTACGGCTGGATCATCATTGCGGTGACCTTCGTCACCATGGCGATCGGCGTCAACGCCCGCACCGCCTTTTCGCTGTTCTTCCCGCCGATCATCGACGAGTTCGGATGGGAGCGCGGCATTACCGCCGGTGCCTTCTCGTTCGGCTTCGTGGTTTCTGCGGGCGTAAGCCCGTTGATCGGCCGGCTGATGGACCGGCTGGGTCCCCGCAGCGTGATGGAACTCGGTGTCGCGCTGATGGCGGGCGGCCTGTTGCTGGCGCCGCTGACGACGCAGCCATGGCATCTTTACTTGACCATCGGCGTGCTGGTCGGCGCCGGCAGCATCTGCCTCGGCTATTCCGGACAATCCCTGTTCCTTCCGAACTGGTTCAATCGGCGGCGCGGCCTCGCCATTGGCCTCGCCTTCGCCGGCGTCGGCATAGGCTCGGTCACGCTGCTGCCGTGGGTGCAGCTCATGATCGATCGGTCCGGCTGGCGGACCGCCTGCACGGCGATGGGCCTTCTGGTTCTCGTGATACTCGCGCCGATCAACCTGCTACTGCGCAAACGCCCGGAAGATCTCGGCCTGCGGCCGGACGGCGAGGCCGCGCCTTCGGCCTCATCGGCGAAGCCGCTATCGAATGTCGTCGACCCTGACTGGGCCGGCATCGACTGGACGTTGAAGCGCGCGCTCGCGACCGCGCGTTTCTGGTGGCTTGCGATCGGCTATTCGGGCGGCCTGTATGTCTGGTACGCGGTGCAGGTGCATCAGACCAAATATCTTCTCGACATCGGCTTCAGTCCGAACGTCGCGGTCTGGGCGCTTGGCGCGGTCAGTCTGCTTGGTATTCCCGGCCAGATCCTGCTTGGGCACGTCTCCGACCGGGTCGGGCGCGAATGGATCTGGTCCACAAGCTGCGCCGGCTTTGCGATCTGCTTTGCGGCGCTGATTGCACTTCCGCACTATCCGACCTTGATGCTGGTTTATGTCATGGTGTTTGCGCAAGGAGCGCTCGGTTACGGCCTGACCTCCATCATGGGGGCGGTGGTGGCGGAGATATTTCAGGGCAGACATTACGGCAGCATCTTCGGCACCATCATGATGGTGGCGCTCGCCGGCGGTGCCGCGGGTCCTTTTGTCACCGGCGTTCTGCACGACCTTTCAGGCAGTTACACGCTGGCCTTCATGATCGGTATCGGCGTGAGCGGGCTTTCCGCCTTGGCGATCTGGCTGGCATCGCCGGGCAAAATTCGCGCGGTCGCGGGCCGGCTGCACCAGGTGCACGCCTAGGACTCTTGGCCCATCTACCGGCTTGCCGTGACCGGCGGCATGTGGGCTTAATCGGGCATCAACCGCAGGAGGGTGCCCATGAATGAGCATGTTCAGGCTGCGACGACCGAGCCGCTTTTCGATCCGCTGTCGCCGGAGTTCATTCGCGATCCCTATCCGCATTACGAGCGGTTGCGCCGCACCGACCCCGTGCATCTCACCTCGCACGGCCAGTATCTCGCGAGCCGCCATGCCGAGGCGAGCCTCGTGCTGCGCGACAAGCGCTTCGGCAAGGATTTTGTCGAGCGCACGACGCGGCGTTACGGGCCGAAAATCATGGAGGAGCCGATCTTTCGCAGCATGAGCCACTGGATGCTGCAGCAGGACCCGCCCGACCACACCCGTCTGCGCGGCCTCGTGGTGAAGGCCTTCACCGCGCGCCGGGTCGAGGACATGCGGCCGCGCATCCAGGAGGTCGTCGATCAGACGCTCGATCGCATCGCCGCCCAGGGGCATATGGACCTGATCGAGGATTTTGCGTTCCGGCTCCCGGTGACCATCATCTGCGACATGCTCGGAATTCCGGAAGGATACCGCGAGGCATTTTACACCGGCTCCCGCGACGGCGGCCGCATCCTCGATCCGGTGCCGCTGACGCCGGCCGAAATCGCGCAAGGAAACGCCGCCAACCTCATGGCGCAGATGTATTTTCAGCAGCTGTTCGAGTTGCGTCGGAAGAATCCCGGCGATGACCTGACGACGCAATTGGTGCAGGCCGAGGAGAATGGCAGCAAGCTCTCCAACGAGGAACTGACCGCCAATATCATCCTGTTGTTCGGCGCCGGCCACGAGACCACCGTCAATCTGATCGGCAACGGACTGTTGGCGCTGCACCGCAATCCCGATCAGCTGGCGCTGCTCAAGGCCAATCCCGGCCTCATCACCAACGCGATCGAGGAGTTCCTTCGTTACGACTCTTCGGTGCAGATGACCGGCCGCGTGGCGTTGGAGGACATCGACGACCTCGGCGGCAAGAAAATCCCGCAGGGCGAAACCGTACTCTGCCTGCTGGGCTCGGCCAACCGGGATCCTGCAGTTTATCCCGACCGGCCGGATTGTCTCGATATCACCCGGCCCAATGTGCGCCCGCTGTCGTTCGGCGGGGGCATTCACTTCTGCCTCGGCGCCCAGCTCGCGCGCATCGAGGCTGAGGTTGCGATATCGACCCTGTTGCGCCGCTTGCCGGACCTGCGGCTCGACGACGCGGAAAATCCGGAATGGCGGCCGACCTTCGTCCTGCGCGGCCTCAAGCGACTGCCCGCGAGCTGGTGACGCCGTAAACCGTTACGCGAGGTTGCTGTGACTTCGCCACAGTTGTCTCTATATATGTCATTGCTCCGGCACTGATTTCGGCGTGGCGCGGGGCCGCCTTCGGATCGGGGCGCGCAAGCGACCCGCCAAGCCGCGGGGCGGGATGAGGCGGGGGCGCCTTCAAGGGGAGACACCGTGCAGACGACGCTGCTCGGACTGGCGATTGCCTTTATCATTGCGCTGATCGCCGCGCTGATCGGGCCGTACTTCATCGACTGGAACCAGTTCCGGCCGCAATTCGAAGCCGAAGCCACGCAGGTGATCGGTGCCCCGGTGCGGGTGGCGGGCGCGCTGGAAGCGCGGCTGTTGCCGTCGCCGTCGCTGCGGTTGCGCTCGGTGGTGGTTGGCGGCGCCAACGATCTCGGCAAGGTTCGTGCCGACAAGCTCGATGTCGAGTTCAGCCTGGGCTCCTTGATGCGGGGCGAATGGCGCGCCACCGAACTGACCATCAACGGCATGGCGCTCGATCTCGGGCTTGATCCGAAAGGCGGGATCGATTGGCCGGCGTCGACCGGCAAATTCAATCTGGGGACGCTTTCGATCGACCGGCTGAACCTGACCGGCCGCGTCGCGCTGCATGACGCCTTGAGCCACGGAACGCTCGAGCTGAGCGATATTGCCTTTTCCGGCGTGCGCTCGCTGGCGGGCGCGGTGCGGGGCGATGGCAACTTCGTGCTGTCGGGCACCCGCTACCCGTTTCGCGTCTCATCCGGGCAGAGCGCCGACGGCGGCGGCACCCGCGTTCACTTCAACATCGATCCCGGCGCGCGCGCCATCTCCGCCGATCTCGACGGCGTGCTGAGCTTCGAGGCCCGCGCCCCGCACTTCGACGGCGCGGTCACGCTCGCCGTCCCCGCCGGGCCCAAGGCGAAAGGTGGCACCGACGCGTCACTGACGCCGTGGCGGGTTTCGGCCAAGGTCAAGGCCGATCATGCCGCAGCAAAGCTCGAGCAGATCGAGGCAAGCTATGGCCCTGAGGACACCGCGCTGAAATTTGTAGGCCTTGGGGACGTTCGCTTTGGCGCCTCGCCGCTGCTTCATGCCGCGCTGTCCGCGCGGCAGCTGGACGTCGACAAGTTTGCCGCCGGGGACAATGGTGCCAAGGACAATGGCGCCGCTGAACCGCTACGGGTGTTGGCCGCCTTGCGCGCGCTCGTCGCGGCCGCGCCGGAACCGCCGATCCCGACACAAGTCGAGCTTGCCGCCGAGCAGATCATGCTGGGCGGACGTCCGCTGCAGAATTTTGCCGCCGATGTGCGTACCGATGCGAAATCGTGGACCGTCGACCGGCTGGATTTTCGCGCCCCGGGCGCAACCCGCCTGTCCCTGAGCGGCAGCAGCGGGCAGGCTGGTCCGTCCGGCAGTTTCAAGGGCGCGCTCAGCGTCGAGTCATCCGATCCCGACGCGCTGGTGATGTGGTTGCAGGGCCGCAGCGACTTGACCTATCGCAGTCAGAAGCTGATGCGCCTGCACGGCGACGTCAATGTCACCCCGGATCGCGTTGCGATCGACGCCATCAAGGCCGAAATCGACGGCGGGGACGTCGAAGGGCGCATCGTGATCTCCCATGATAAGGCCAGCGGCGGCGCATCGCTCGACGCGGAGTTGAAGGCCGACCGGCTCGATCTCGATGCCGCTTCTGCGTTCGCGCGCGCGCTCCTGGGCCCGCAGGCGGAGTGGCCGGAGCAAGCGATGATATCGCTGGATATCGCCCACGCCATCTCGGCCGGCCAGGAATTGCACCCGTTCATGGCGAAGTTCGGCTACGGTGCGAAGACGATCTCGCTCGACCGTCTCAAGATCGGCGAGGCCAGCGGCGTCATGGTGGAGGGCACAGGCGCGTTCGACCGGATCAATGCGACCGGAAAACTGGCGCTGACTTCGAGCGCCGCATCGCTGGGGCAGATCACCGGACTCATAGCGCCGTTGGCGCCATCGGTTGCTTCCAGGCTCAATTCGATGGGGCTCAGTCCGGGCCCGGCGCGCCTCAAGCTCGCGCTCGCGGTCGAGAAGGACGCCGACCGCGCCGATCGCGCCAGCGCGCACGCGACGCTGGATCTCGACGCGCCGCAGTTCAAGGGCTCCGCGACGATCACGGCCAAGCCCGAGGCCGCGGCGCTGCGCGGGATCGATCTCGACAAGCTCCGGCGCAGCGAAATCAGCCTGGAATCGAAACTGTCGTCGGAGCAGGGCACTTCTCTGCTCGCGCTTCTGGGACTGGACGGCACGATCGCGGCGGCCGACGGCCCGGGGCAATTCCAGGGGGCGGTGACCGGCGTGTGGGGCGCGCCGCTGCGGCTGAACGTCAAGATATCGGGAGCGGGCCTCGACGCCGAGGCGCAGGGCACCGCCGAACCCTGGGCGCCGCAGCCCAAGGGCAGCGTCGCCTTGAAGGCGCGCAGCGTCAATCTCGCGCCGCTGTTCGATCTCAAACCATCGGACAGGCTCGCGCAAAACATCAGCCTTTCGTCGCACGTGTCACTGCAAGGCGGCAAGCTGACCTTCGAAGACCTGGACAGCGCGATGGCGGGTTCGCGGCTGCGCGGGCGCGTGGCGGTGGCGCTGGACGGCGAACGCAACGTCGAGGGCGAGGTCGGCCTTGACGCGATCGAGCTTGCGCCGGCCTTCGCGCTGGCGATCGGTGCGGCGGGACGTGACGCGGCCGCGCCGCTTGGTTCCGGACTGTTGAAGGGCTGGCGCGGTAGAATCGCGTTTCAGGCGTTGCGCGGCCTTTTTCCGGGCGGCACCGAGTTGCGCCCCGTCAGCGGCACCGTCAGGAGTGACGGTCAGTCACTGCTGTTCGACGCGCTCAACGGCGGCATCGGCGGCGGAAAGGCGAGTGGCAGCATCGATGCCCGGCAGACCGCGAACGGCCTTGCACTGAATGCGCGCCTTCAGTTCAGCGCCGTCGATGGTGGCGCTTTGCATTATCGCGCGCTGGCGATGCCCGCGGGCCGCGCCTCGATGCAGATGACGCTGGCAAGCCAGGGCCGCAGCGCGTCCGCGCTGACCGGCGCGCTCTCCGGTAGCGGAACGGTGACGCTGGAATCCGCTGCTATCACCGGTCTCGATCCGCGCGCCTTCGATGTCGCGATCCGCGCCAGCGACGCTGGCCAGGCGACCGACGACATCCGGCTGCGGAAGATCGTCGAACCGGCGCTGGCGGGCGGCGCGTTGTTGGTCGCCTCGGCGCAAATTCCGTTCACGGTCCGGGACGGCCGGCTTCGCTTCGGCCCCACCGCGCTCGATGCCGAAGTCGCCCGCGCCATCATTTCCGGTGGTTACGATATTCCGGCGGATCAAGCCGACATTCGCGCGACCGTTACGTCGGCAGAGGGCGGGCAGGCGACGAGTCATCCGGAAATCCAGGTGTTTGCCGCCGGTTCGCCCGATGCGCTCAATCGCACGGTCGACGTCACGGCGCTGTCGTCGTGGCTGGCGGTGAGGGCGATCGATCGCGAGACCCGCAGGCTGGATTCGATTGAGCGTGGAGAACCGACGTCCGCGGCAACGCCGGCGTCGATTCCACCGGCGGCCGCCCAGTCCCCTGCCGTCGCGCCGGACGCAATTCTGCCGAGCCTGCCTTCTTCCGAGATGGCGCTGCCCGGCCGCGATCCGCGCCGGTTTCAACCGAAGCCGAAAGTCGGCGCGCCGCGCCCGCCGGCTGCGCCGCCCGCCGCCAATGCGTCGCCGGGCACCAACGCTCCCGTCGTGAGCCAGCAGGTCCCGCCGCTGCCGCCGCCGATCGAAGTGCGTCCGGCACCAAGTGTCGCCGCCCGACCGCCGCGGCCGAAACCGCCGCTGGTGCTGACGCCCCCGCCGGCCCCAGCCTCATCGCAGCCGGCATTCTAGGAAGATCGCTCGGTATCTATTTCGCCAGGTTAAAATAACGGCAGGCTGGCCCGTCAGCGCATACATGCGTCTATGTGAAAACGGGCCTTCTCGCCTCATGGCGCCGGATGTACCGTGCGGTTGCATTCGCCGCTATTCGGCTCGTCGTCGTTTCCAACCTGGGTTCTAGCTTGCTGACATGGCTGTCACGCTGAATGAGATCTGTCACTGGATCGACCAGACGGCGCTGAGCCAGGCGATCCAGGCGACAAAGTGGGCCGTGCCGACGGTGCAGACGATCCACATTCTCGCGATTGCGGTCGTCGCAAGCTCGGCGCTGATGGTCGATCTTCGCCTGATCGGCGTGTTCTGGGCGAACCGGCCGATGAAAGATGTCACGTCGCGGTTTTTGCCGCTGGTCTGGTGGCCGTTGCTCATCCTGCTCGCCACGGGCATTATCATGATCATCGCGGAACCGGCGCGCTCGCTGAAGAATCCGGCATTCCAGCTCAAGATGCTGCTGTTGATCGCGGCGCTGATCGTCACCGGGCTGTTCCAGTTTCTCCAGCGCCGCAATGCCAGCTTCGGCGATCTGCGCTCCGGGCCGCGCGCCGCCGCGGCGACGCTTGCCATTGTCTCGATGCTGCTGTGGTCCTCGATCATCTTCGCAGGCCGCTGGATCGCCTATTACGCGTGAGCGGATCGAATTCATCAGCCAGCATGCCGAATCATAGGGAACTTTTCAGTGGAGATTGACCGCGCTCTGGGGTGGCTCCAGGCAACCCCCATCGCCAGGGCGATCGCCGAAAACGAAATTCTTTTTCCGTGGATCGAATCCGTTCACGTTTTGGCGATCGTGCTGGTGGTCGGCACGATCTCGATCGTTGATCTCAGGCTCCTGGGCGTCGCTTCGCTCGATTTTACGGTGCGTCGGCTGATGCGCGACGTGATCCCCTATACTTGGGGCGCGTTCGCCGTTGCCGCGATCACCGGTTCGCTGCTGTTTTCGTCGGACGCCGTGCATTACGCCCACAATTTCTTCTTCCGCGGCAAGCTTGTGCTGCTTGCGCTGGCTGGCCTCAACATGGCGGTGTTTCATCTCGTCGGCGTTAGAGACATCGAACGCTGGGACACCGGAACCGGCCGCACGCCGATGGCCGCCAAGGCCGCCGCGGCCATTTCGCTACTGGTTTGGATCGCCGTGGTCGCGTTCGGCCGCGAGATCGGCTTCACGATGCACTGACTTCACAATGAAACGAGTTGTCGCTACGTTGGACCCGCTCGCCGGGCCACCTTTTTTCGGAGAACTGCGCGTGAAATTGGGTCCACTCGGTATTATCGTCGCGGGTCTGCTTGCGTCGCTGGTGGCGCCGTCGATGGCCTCCGCGCAAGCCCCGCAAAAGGCGCCAACCGTCATCAACCCGCCGCCGACAGCTCAGGATTGGGCCGATCTTGCCAAATTGCCGGATTGGAGCGGCGTGTGGAATCCGAAAATCAGCGACCAGGACGCCCAGGTCAAAACCAATCCACCGCCGTGGAATGAGGCGGCCGCCAAGAAGATCGAGCAGATGTTCGCCGAGGAAAAGGCCGGCAAGCCGCGCCTGATCTTTTCCAACTGTCTGCCCGAGGCGCATCCGTCCTGGATGCTGGTCACCCACAACGCGATGGAAATCCTGTATACGCCGGGCCGGGTAACCATGCTCGGAGAGTCGGACGGCAACCGGATCCGCCGCATCTATACGGATGGCCGTGGTCACCCGGAAGTTTCCGATCCGACCTTTCACGGCCATTCGATCGGGCATTGGGAAGGCGACACGCTTGTCGTCGATACCGTGGACATCATGCCGCAAGCACCACTTGCCGTCAGCGAGGCCGCCGGCCTTCCCAACAATGGCGACATGCACGTGATCGAACGCATTCATCTTGCCGACAAGGACGTCCTGCATGATGACCTGGAAATCATCGCGCCGAAAATCCTGACCAAGCCGTGGAAGACGACGCGCATCTTCTTCCGGCAGCGCGCGCGCAAATTCGACATCGTGGAGGGCGTCTGCGCCACCGGCGACCTGGTGGAGCGGGTCAATGCGGACGGCGACCATATCTTCGTGCCCGTCGAAAAGTCCGAATGGGGCCACACGATCGCGATTCCGGCGAAGTAGCCGGCAAAAACAACAGGAGATATCGATGCGACAACTCGTGAAGGCGATCGGCGCGCTTGCCGCCGTTGCGGCTCTCGCCGCGGGAATAACCTCCGTGGCCGCGCACCATTCGGCGTCCATGTTCGATTTCTCCAAGACGATGACGCTGAAGGGTAGTGTGGTGGAACTGCGCTGGGTCAATCCGCATGTCACCTTGACCCTCATGGGTTCGCTGAACGCGGACGAAGCGCCCGCCGAGTGGCTGATGGAAACAACGAGCCCGGGAAATCTGGTGCGGGTCGGCGGGTGGCGCCGCGATATCGTCAAGCCGGGCGATCAAGTCGAGGTCGTGTTCCATCCGTTGCGTGACGCCGACAAAAAGAGCGGTCTCATGCGACAGCTCACGGTGCTTGCGACCGGCGAAGTGTTCGCCGCCAATATCCGCGACCAGGAAAAGCCCGGACTAGAGTAGACCTGTTCGATGCAATCGCATTTTCGCTTGGCCGGCGTGTTGGCCGGCGCCATTGCTGCGCTGACGTTCGCTGTACTGGTGGACCCGGTGTCGGCTCAGGACCAGCCCGCGGCCAAGGACACGATCTTTGCCCGCAAGATCCTGATGGGCGCCATCGACATGAACATGGATGAGATCGAGACCATGCTGGCGCCGGAAGGCAAGCTCGTACTCGCCGATGCCCAGGAGCATGCGGAGACGATCTCGACCATGCTGATGGCGTTTCCGCATCTGTTCCCGCCGGCCACCAATCAGTGGAAGCCAGGGGCCGAACGCGATCCCGCCACCGATACGTTCGCCAATCCCGATCTGTGGTCGAATTTTGCCGACTTCTACCAGCGCGCCACCGAGGCCTCGAAGATCGCCTGGAGCGCCAGCCGCGCCAAGCGGGCCGACGAATTCAGGCCGCTGATCGGGCAATTGCGCCAGCGCTGCAACACCTGTCACGCCCTGAACCTGAAGACCGATTGATGTTGCGGGCGGGCGCAATGCCCCCGCGCGAGAGCCGGACAGCTCTAGGCCTGTACGTGCGGCTTTGGATCCGGTGCGGCCGCAGGCGCGTAGGCGCGCGACCGGAAGTAATCCAGCACGAAGAGGCGAATGGCAGAAGACAGATTGCCTTGCTGGCGGTTGCCGTCGATCTCACCCACCAGTTCGGACAGTGTCATGTTCCGGAGGCTAGAGATTTCCTTCATGCCGTTCCAGAACGCCTCTTCGAGGCTGACGCTGGTCTTGTGACCCGCGACCACGATCGATCGCTTCACGACGGGCGATTTCATGATGCATCCTCGCCGTCGATCCGGTGCTGGTCCAGGAGGTCGCTGGCGCGGCAGGCGCGGCGCTCGTCCTGAACGCGGTCGGATTTGCTGCGGCCGAACCGCGCACGGTTCGCTGCGGCTTCCTTCTCCGATCGATCTCGCGCGGCGCGCTTCCTGAATTGTTTCAGATTGACCACGTCCCCCATGCCGGTCCCCATTAAGCGATCTGCGGGCATGCGACACGCTGACGAGGGCAGGAATGATTGCCGCGGCTGTCAGAGCGGATGCTGGCCATGTGGCGCAGTCCGGTTTGCCGTAAGGGAAAGCACTCGATCGATAACCGTGCGCGGGTTGCGACCGTACCCAATCGCGGATGACACGCGCTAGCCAGCTCGGTCCTCATTTAAGAATTTCCCCATTATGCCTTCTGACAGGATCAAAAAAGTGCTGAGCTTTTCGAAAATATTTTTTGCTCTACCACGGGCCAGCGCCGTGGCGATAGTCAGTTATCCTAATTCTTTAGGCGGTATGATCCAGATATTTTTCGGCCGGGCTGTCCTGGAAAGGCGCGATGCGCCGTTCATCCGGGGCGCGTCATCTTCTCCGGCTTCACCAGCCGGTCGAATTCATCAGCGGAAACAAAGCCCAGCCGCACGGCCTCTTCCTTCAAGGTGGTTCCACGGGCGTGCGCTGATTTGGCCACTTTCGCGGCATTGTCGTAGCCGATCCTGGGTGCGAGCGCGGTCACCAGCATTAGCGAACGCTCCATGAGTTCCTGGATCCGCTTTTCGTCGGCGCGTATTCCCTCGACGCAGTGCTCTGTAAATGAACGGGCGACATCGGCCATCAGTTGAATGGAATGCATCATACAATATGCCAGCACCGGCTTGTAGACGTTCAGCTCGAAGTGGCCCTGGCTGCCGGCGGCGGTGATGGCCGCCTGGTTGCCGAACACCTGGCAGCAAACCATGGTGACCGCCTCGCACTGGGTCGGGTTGACCTTGCCGGGCATGATCGAGGAACCCGGTTCGTTCTCGGGCAGAATCAGCTCCCCCAAGCCGGAACGGGGGCCCGACCCGAGCAAGCGGATATCGTTGGCGACCTTGAACAGGCCGGTGGCCATCGCATTGATGGCGCCATGCACGAATACGTAGGCATCGTTGGAGGCCAGCGCCTCGAATTTGTTGGCGGCGCTGGTGAAGGGCAGCTTCGTGATCCCAGCGACGTGCCTGGCAAACGCCTTGGCAAATTTCGGCTTCGAATTGAGCCCGGTCCCGACCGCGGTGCCGCCTTGCGCCAGCGGATAGAGATCCCTGACCGCCACGCGCAACCGCGCGATGCCGCTCTCGACCTGCGCGGCGTAGCCGGAAAATTCCTGGCCGAGCGTCAGCGGCGTCGCATCCTGTGTATGGGTGCGGCCGATCTTGACGATATGGGCGAACGCCTTCTCCTTCTTGCGCAGCGCGCCGTGAAGCGTCGCGAGCGCCGGAATGAGATCGTCCGTGATGCGGATCGCGGCGGCAATGTGCATCGCGGTCGGGAACGAGTCGTTCGACGACTGGCTCATATTGACGTGATCGTTGGGATGAACCGGCGCCTTGGCGCCGAGCTTGCCGCCGAGCAATTCATTGGCGCGATTGGCGATCACCTCATTGAGGTTCATGTTGGTTTGGGTGCCGGAGCCGGTCTGCCAGACCACCAGCGGAAAATGATCGTCGAGCTGGCCTTCGATCACTTCGCGCGCGGCGCGGGTGATGGCACGGGCGCGGCGCTGGTCGATGAGCCCGAGTTCGCGGTTCGTTTCCGCCGCCGCGAGCTTGACGATGCCAAGCGCGCGAATGATGGCCATCGGCATCCGGTCCTGGCCGATGCGGAAATTCTGCCGGGATCGCTCGGTCTGCGCGCCCCAATAGCGATCGGCGGGAACCTCGATCGGACCGAAGCTGTCGGTCTCGGTGCGCGTGGAAGCGGAAATGGGGGAGGGTGTCGATCGAGCCATGGATCACATGTGTGACGCGCGAGGGGATCGCGGGTACCGCGCATTCTACAGCGAGAAGACTTTCGCGCGTGGATTATTTCTTGCGGAAGCGATCCAGCCGCACGACTTCGGCGCCCTCGCCGGGCTTTGCCGGTTCGGCCGTGGTCTCGGACGCCGGCGCCGGAACCGGCAGGCCGGCGGGGACCGCCGGAAGATTGGTCGCAGGCGCTTCCGCCGCGGCTTCGGATGGTTCGAATTGCAGGCCGAACTGCACCGACGGGTCGAAGAAGCTTTTTATTGCACTGAATGGAACCACCAGGCGCTCCGGAATCCCGCCGAACGACAGGCCGACCTCGAAACGGTCCTCGGTCACCACCAGATCCCAGAACTGGTGCTGGAGAATGACCGTCATCTCTTCCGGATATTGCGCGAGCAGCCGCGGCGACAATTTCACGCCGTCGGCGGTGGAAAGGAAGGTGATGAAGAAATGATGTTCGCCCGGCAGGCCGTGCTCGGCGGCGTCGGCCAATACGCGGCGTAGCACCCCGCGCAGCGCGTCGCGCGCCAGCACGTCGTATCGGATATGATCGGTCGCCATTATCAGTCCTGTCGCGTTCAAATATTGCCGCGGAAACCGGCGGCGATGCCGGTCGTCCGACTCGCCCACTCCCGCCATGCTACCCCGCCGGCGGGCTTAGGTCAGCAGAGGCGTTGCCGCCGCTGGTGAAAATTCCAGCAAAGCGCGTCAGGGTGAGCAAATTGAAGTGGAGGCTTCTGTTGCCAGGTGCCTCCGAACCCCGCCCAGCGGAGCTTAACCCACTAGGACTTTAGACTTGGTTTTTCAAACCGCTTACGCGGCCTGAGCAACCGGAGCATAGTTGTCGTTTGCAACTATTGCATAGCCCGATAACGGCGGAACCATACCGAGAAAAAACACGTCCTTTACGCCCTCGTCGATCCTGTTTCGCCCCCGCCGAAGCCCGCCGCCTTCGCGGGGGGGCGAGCTTTGGTGGAGGCGCCGGGTACTGCCCCCGGGTCCGAATGGTTTATTGCGACGGCAATTTATTTCCATAGCCGGCGAACCGGCATTCTCAATATAGGGGGCAAAAGGTGAGAAAAACAGCCCTCAAGTCCGCCATCGGCGTGGAACGGCCATCTCAAAGGGTGGGATACCCGTTAATATTGGTTGGCGCGTGCGTGGCCGCCGCTCTAAATTTTCAATCATGCCCCCGGATTCGCCGCCGGCCGCCGCCCCGGTGGCCGATCTCCCGAGATCATCTCCGCCCAGCCTGATCGCGCTGTTTGTCGCGTTCGCCAAAATGTCGCTGGCGGGTTTTGGCGGCGTCTTGGTCTGGGCGCGGCGCGGCATCGTCGATCAGCACAAGTGGATGACCGCGGACGAGTTCAACGAGACCTTCGCGCTGTGCCATTTTTTGCCGGGCCCGAACATCGTCAACCTCAGCTTTGTGTTCGGATCGCGCTTTCGCGGCATTGCGGGCGCTATC
This sequence comes from Bradyrhizobium sp., assembly GCA_052143915.1. Taxonomy (GTDB): domain Bacteria; phylum Pseudomonadota; class Alphaproteobacteria; order Rhizobiales; family Xanthobacteraceae; genus Bradyrhizobium. The sequence goes on along the minus strand of JBKQRS010000573.1, from coordinate 3,887 downwards.
ACGGCGTTCGCGGGCCTGGTCGGTCCTCCCGTCGTGATCGTGACCGTGCTGGCGGTGCTGTATCAGCGCTACGGCGAAATCGACGCGTTGCGGCGCATCCTGGCCGGGGTGTCCTGTGCGGCGGTCGGCCTCCTGATCGCCGTCGTGTTCCGGATGATGTGGCCTCTGATCAAGCGGCGCGATGTGGTCGGGCTTGTGGTCATGCTTGCGGTGTTTGTCGCGATCGGATTGTTGCAGCTGCCACTGCCGCAGGTCCTGCTGCTGGCGATTCCCATCAGCATCGCCATCACCTTCGCCATGCGGCGGAAGGGCGCGACATGAATTCAGGCACCAATCCACTTCTTGCGCTGGCATCTACCTTTGCCCTGATGTCGCTGTTTGCGGTCGGCGGCGCGAATTCCGCGATTCCGGAAATGCATCGGGTCGCGGTCGACGTTCAGCACTGGCTGACCGACAGGCAGTTCGCCGATGTCTACGCGATCTCGCAGTTGTCGCCGGGGCCGAACGTGCTGATCGTCACCCTGATCGGCTATTCCGTCGCCGGCATCACCGGCGCGCTGGTCGCAACGCTTGCGATGTGCGTCCCGACGGCGGTGCTGGCCTTGTGCGTGAGCCGCTTCCTCGCGCGATCGAGCCATGCGCGCTGGCCCGCCATCATCCAGGCGGCGCTGGTTCCGCTTTCGATCGGCTTGATGGGCGCCAGCGGTTTCATCCTGGCGCGGACCTCCGACCGGACCGTGGCCGCGGCCCTCGTCACCGTCGGCGCCGCGCTGCTGGCCTCCGTGACGCGGCTCAATCCGCTCTGGATGCTGCTCGCCGGGGGATGTCTCGGTTTTGCCGGCCTGATCGGGTGAAAATTGCCGCCCTGGTCGGCGATCTGGCCCAAAAGGAGCGCGTTCTGCCCTTGCCGTTACCGGGCCGGCTCTTGCCGTGGCCGGGCCGAATGTTCATTTTTCCGGGTATAATCAATTCAGCCGGCCGAATCGCGGCTGTCGGATGGCCCAGCCGGCCGCTAAAACGCCTTCGTTAGCTTCTTTGAGGGCGCCTGACGCAACGCCATGAATCAGTATCACGACCTGCTCGAACGGATCCTCAGTGACGGCGCGGAGAAGGGTGACCGCACCGGCACCGGGACGTTGTCGATCTTCGGCCACCAGATGCGCTTCAATCTCGCGGCCGGATTTCCGATGCTGACCACCAAGAAGCTGCCGCTGAAATCGATCATTTACGAGTTGTTGTGGTTTCTCAAAGGCGACACCAACGTCAAATACCTCAGGGATCACGGCGTTACGATCTGGGACGAATGGGCTGACGCCAACGGCGATCTGGGCCCGGTCTATGGTTCGCAGTGGCGCTCCTGGCCGGCGCCGGATGGGCGAAGCATCGACCAGATCGCCAATGTCATCGACATGATCCGGCGCAATCCGGATTCGCGGCGCCTGATCGTGAGCGCGTGGAATCCGGCCGACGTCGACAAGATGGCGCTGCCGCCGTGTCATTGCCTGTTCCAGTTCTACGTCGCGGGCGGCAAATTGTCCTGCCAGCTCTATCAGCGCTCGGCGGACGTGTTTCTCGGCGTGCCCTTCAATATCGCCTCCTATGCGCTTCTAACCATGATGGTCGCGCAGGTGACGGGTTTGAAGCCCGGCGACTTCATTCACTCCTTCGGCGATGTGCACCTTTATTCGAACCATCTCGATCAGGCGCGGTTGCAACTGACGCGCCCGACGCGGCCTCTGCCGACCATGAAGATCAATCCAGAGGTGAAGGATATCTTCGCGTTCGGCTACGAAGACTTCGTGCTCGAAGGCTACGACCCGCACCCGCATATCCGGGCCGAGGTCGCGGTGTGAGCGATTGAATGTCCCTCATTATCCGCCGCGCGCGTCCCGACGAAGCGGGCCTGGTGCTGTCGCTGGTCCGCGAACTCGCCGAATATGAGAAGCTCTCGCACGAGGTCGAAGCCACCGAGGCGGGCATCGGCGAAGCGCTGTTCGCAGCCAATCCACGGCTGTTCTGCGACATCGCCGAATGGAACGGCAAAGTGGCAGGCTTCGCGGTCTGGTTCATCAACTTCTCGACCTTCAGCGGCCGTTCCGGGATCTATCTGGAGGACCTGTTCGTTCGCCCCGCGCTGCGCGGCAAGGGTATCGGCAAGGCGCTGCTGTCGTACCTTGCGAAGGAGTGCGTGGCGAACGGCTGGTCGCGCTTGCAATGGGCGGTGCTCGACTGGAACACGCCCTCGATCGAATTCTACAAATCGCTCGGCGCGGTCCTGATGGACGAGTGGACGGTGTGCAAGGTCGCCGGTCCGGCGCTGGCGGCGCTGGCGGAAGGAGGCGGCTAATGGACATCGTGCTCATCGCGGCCGTCGCCGACAACGGCGTGATCGGTTAAGGCAGCCAGAAACCTAGACGTCTCAATTAGCCGAAAAGTCTTGCTCTTCGAACATATGAAACTGTTGCTCACGCTTGGGTATGTTTCCATGGACAACAGAGTTACGAATCTTGTCGTATTGCTCCGAAACCCAACGCTCTCTATCTCGTCCGTGCGTGTAGTAGCTCTCTAATTCGACGTATCGAACCCGTTTAGTTCTTCGATCGTAGATCCTGTATCGCGATGGGAATTCGTCGTTTGGTCCTGGAGGAACTTCTTCCTCACGAATTATTTTCCATTTTCGTAGGTCAAATTCGCGGTCAAAGAAGGCGTCCCCTGCTTCTCGCGGCAACGGTGTAAAACTTCTGTTAGGTGGACTCTGTTGCCGAGCTTCGAAAAGAGCCGTTACATCTGCTCGCCGCCTATTACGAAAAATTCCTTCTTGTCATTGGCTAAAGAAAGTATGTCCGCCAGGTACATCGCATCCTCATGACCGCGGCACCAAATCAAGGACGTGTCGGAAGTGTTCCATATGGTTGTCTCGTGGTCGTTCGCAGGGCGTCTAGACAAAATGACGTTGGTGCGTCCGGGTAGTGGGCGACCAATTGAATCGAACGTGCTTCGACCCATTAGCACTACGTGTCCCAGCGTAATCTTTCTGAAACGCTGAAGATCTGTTCTTAGATGCCAGGGCAGTTTGTTATCGATCCCTATAATGTGAGAGGGACTGCTTCTGGCTACAACGAATGAAATCGAAGGCATCCGGACGGGAGGGGGCATCAGCAATCAGTCTCGCAAGCTCGGATTTTCGATCTTAGACTTGGTTGAATTACGATCATTGCGGGTAGGCCCACAAGCTCCTTTATGCTGTTCGCGGCCTCTCGAATATGGCCATTAACCGCGTTTCCCAATGTTATCATTGACAATTGCGGGCCCAGGCATAGCTCCTCCGGGCACCAAGCTTGCGTTGTAAGGGCCGGGGTCGTCCCCTATAAAGCGGTGCAGAAGTTGCGGGGCGGGGCATTTTGGCCCTTGAGCCCGCGAAGGAGAGTATTGATGCCGTGGAAGAATCAAGGCGGAGGCCCATGGGGTTCGGGTCCGAAAGGGCCGTGGGGCTCCGGCCCGCAGCCGGTTGGGCCGAGGCCGCCCGATCTTGAAGACCTTCTCCGCCGCGCCCAGGACCGGCTCCAGCAATTGCTGCCGGGCGGCTATTTCTCTGGCCTCGGCATCGCCATCGTGCTTGTCGCGGCGGTGGTGATCTGGGGCATGTCCGGCTTTTACCGCGTTCAATCCGAAGAGCTCGGCGTCGTGCTCCGCTTCGGCAAATATGTCGGCGATGCGCAGCCCGGCTTGAATTATCATCTGCCGTATCCGATCGAGACCGTGCTGTTGCCGAAGGCGCTGCGGGTTTCCACGCTCTCGATCGGCATGACGCTGATCGACGATCCGGCCCGTCGCGGCCGGACCATGCGCGACGTGCCGGAAGAAAGCCTGATGCTGACCGGCGACGA
>JBKQRS010000572.1:0-2773 GCA_052143915.1 Bradyrhizobium sp. | reverse complement strand
TCGTTCTGGACAAGGTCGCGCAGCTTCCATCAGGCTACGCCTCTGATGGAGCAACGAAAACGGATTTACTGAAGGCGGCGCGCAAGATCAGTACCGCGCACAAGACGGTGTCCGGCGGACCCAAGATTCTCGAGGTCGCCGATAAGGCCTACTGGGCGGTCACGATCCTGCGCAAAGGCGCGGCCAACAGCAAAGCCTCCGCTGAAGTGTTGATGAACGACAAAATGCGCCTGAAGAAGGGACTGAAGGCGATCGAAGCGAAGGTTGCGAGTCTGCGCGGCACCAAGATGGACAAGTCGAGCGTCGCCGCTGCCATCAATCCACTGAAGGAGCCCTACGGCTTCAAGACCCTGCACGTCGGCGATCGCAAAGATGGGCGGCAGGGCATGGCCGTGTTCGGCGCTGTCGGTAAAGGCGCGGAAAACGTCCTGACCAACATAGACGACACGACCAACATGCACTTCGGCACGCAAGGCGATCCGATTCCCGTTAACTGGTACAAGCACGAAAACAATTACCCGGGTTCGATCAAGCTGACGGTCGATGGCAAGTCGCAGAGCTTCCCCATCAATTCACCGCAACTCCTCACCCGCGCGAAGAAGGCGGGCGACGTCGACATCTTCGTCGGCATCGATATGAATAATATCGTGAAGGAGGGCACGGTAATGAAGCGCAAAAGCACCAAGCGCTCCGGCACCAAACAGGACGACTACCGCAAGGCGCTCAAAGCGGCCGGGTTTGATTGGACCGGCAAGGATGCGGATCACGTGCGTGACCTCGCCTTCGAAGGCAAGGACGATTTCGACAACCTTTGGCCGCTCGACAGCAAAATCAACCGCTGGGCATACACGGGCGACTGGTACCGCACATATGGCATCGAATATCGGGACCAGGCCAATCCGCAGCAGGCGAACAGCGGCACGCTCTACACCCTGCGCGATAAATACTTTCGGGTGATTGGCTTTGCCACCGAACCTCTCAAACTCGGCGGCAAAACGGACAAATGGCGTTCACCCGACACGCCTTGATCCGACATGAAGAAACTGCAAAAACGTGTCCTAGAATGCAGTGCCGCTGGCGATAAGGCGATCGTGGATGTAGCCGTTGCCGCGGATGGTGAGACATTCGCTGTTTGTTTCCAGGACGAGGGCACGCTCTTCGTTGCCTCGTGGACGACTGGCGCGCAGATGTGCCGAATCACCGCACAAGCGGCGATCGAAGCGATTGCCTTTGCGCCAGACGGGCGGCGCATCGCGACGGCGTGTGCTGATGGCCGCGTGTACATTTTCGAACTGCCGAGCGCGTTTCAAGTCGCCGTGATGCAAGGCAAACATGGCGGCTACCACGACATCGCGTGGTCGCCCGATGGAACGCTGATCGCCGCGGGTCATTACGAACCGCTCGTAGACGTGTTCGACGCGCTGGGCACCGGCCCGGCGGAAACGCTCGAGCCCGATATATTCAGTGACGAGGGACGCACCGCGGTCGCATTTTCGCCGGACGGCGGCATGCTCGCCAGCACCGCCGGCAACGCCATACTTCTGCATTCGGTGCCGCGAATGAAGTGCAGGAAATTGGCGCTGCAAGAGTACGCCTTTTTTGTCGATGCCGGATTCTCCCGGCGCGGCAATTTAATCGCGGGTCTAGCGGAAAATGAGGGCCGGTGTTCTTTGCACGTTTGGGAGCATGCGGCCGGCCGCAAACGCGGTCATGTCGCATTGCCGGGGTTTTCCCAGCGCATGGCTTGGTCTGCCGATGACTCATTCATCGCGGTGACCGAACGCGACGAGCCTGGCGTGTCGCTTTGGGATCCCGTCACGCTCGAGAGAAGCAAAACGCCGCTCGACGGCGTCGCGATGGCAATGTCGGCGATTGCCGCTCATCCCAGGCGCGCGGCGCTTATCGCAGGTTCTGAAGCGGGCGATCTAGTCATCTGGGAGGCTTGATCCTCGCCCGCGCTGAACCGTCTCGAGCCCCATTGTGTCCGGGTTCTGAACCGGCATGCGTGACGTCGAATGCTTGCCGGGGCCGCAACGATCTTGCAAGCTGCAAGCGTGCAAACGGCTGATTCACCGATCATTACCCGATCGAAACCAGGGCCGGCTGGATCTGGGTATCCCCGTCGCAATGCATGGCGTAGAGCAGGCCCAGTGGGTTGCCTTTCTCGTCCAGAAATTCCCGCCGCAGACCCAAGAACGTCGCGCCCAGCGGTTCGCCGTCGAGAAACCGCTCGAAGAATCGCTTCGCCCAGGCTTGCGCGAACAAGGCCGGTGTCCTGCATTCCGTACCGATGACGCCCCGCGCGCCCTTGGCCATGAAATACGGGACGAAGCCGTCGTAGAAGGCCGGCGACATCTCGGCGGACTCGCAGGCGTTGATGAACACCAGCGGGTTCCCGGGAAGCGGTATGGTCGTGGGCGCGTCGAGATTCAGGTCGCCCAGCGTGATGCGCTCATCGGTCAACACGAGGCATGAGGCGTCGGGGCCGCCGACATCCTTCAACATGGTCGATTCGGCGTGGCAGTAGAAGTACACAATTTGGTCGTCGGTCCTAGCGTCGGCGAGCGCCCGCATCACCTCATCCCTCTTGGTCCGTTCGGTCACGCTCACGCGCTGGCGCGACGCTTTGGCGTTGATCCAGAAAGATTTCTGCTGCGCGACGAATTGGCTTCTCATCTGCACATCGATGCCGTCATTCACGTTCACGCTCACCGCGAGCTGTGGATGGTCGCTCGGGATCACGTTATCGACGACGCTCAGCGTATTCTGCAGG
>JBKQRS010000571.1:0-8150 GCA_052143915.1 Bradyrhizobium sp. | reverse complement strand
CAGATGCGCTGGTTCTACGACATCACCCGGCCGGAACGGAGTCTCGCGCTCAAGCTCGTCAACATCAATTGGACTCTGGTGGGGCTGGTGACAGCGATCGCCTGTGTCGGCTTCGCCATGCTCTATTCCGCCGCCAATGGCAGTTGGCAACCCTGGGCGGAACGGCAGCTGCTGCGCTACGCCGTCGCCGCGTTGCTGATGCTGGCGGTGGCGGTGGTGGATATCCGGCTGTGGCTGCGCGCGGCTTATACCTTCTATGCGTTGACCCTGCTGCTGCTCATCGCCGTGCAGGTGCGCGGCGCCATCGGCATGGGCGCGCAGCGCTGGATCGATTTGGGACTGATTCAGCTTCAACCTTCCGAATTCATGAAGATCGCCCTCATCATGGCGTTGGCGCGTTATTTCAACAGCCTGACGCCCGAGGAGGTCGGCCAACCCACGAAGCTGATCCTACCGGCGCTGCTGGTGCTGGTGCCCGCCGTATTGGTGCTGAAACAGCCCGATCTCGGCACGGCAATGATGCTGATTCTCGGCGGCGGCGCGATGTTCTTCCTTGCCGGCGTGCGGTGGTGGAAATTCGTGGTGATAGCGGCCGCCGCGGCCGCGGTTGGGCCAGTCGCCTGGAGGTTTTTGCGCGATTACCAGAAGAACCGCATCTACACCTTTCTCAATCCCGAGAACGATCCGCTGGGCGCGGGTTATCACAGCCTGCAATCGAAGATCGCCATCGGCTCGGGCGGCATTTTTGGCAAGGGCTTCCTGGCGGGAACCCAGTCGCATCTCAATTTTCTGCCGGAACGGCAGACCGATTTCATCTTCACCATGCTGGCCGAGGAGTTCGGCCTGGCGGGGGGTCTTGGGCTGCTTGCGCTCTATTCGCTGGTTTTCGTCTATGGCTATGCCATCGCCTTCCGAAGCCGCAGCCATTTCGGCAAGCTGCTCGCTTTCGGCATCACCACCAACATCTTCCTCTACGTTTTCATCAACACGGCGATGGTGATAGGCCTCATCCCGGTGGTGGGCGTGCCGTTGCCGCTCATCTCCTATGGCGGCACCTCGATGCTGACGGTGATGTTCGGCTTCGGCCTGCTGATGAGCGTTTATGTCCACCGCGACACGCGCATCGGCCGCCACGGCGACGTCGAGCATTGAATCCGGGCGTTTGGCGTTCGGGCCGTGCACGCTCCTCGACAAGCCGGTCTCGCTTTGTTATATACTGCGGCCTTCCCGTACGGGTGCATAGCTCAGTTGGTAGAGCAGCTGACTCTTAATCAGCGGGTCGCAGGTTCGAGTCCTGCTGCACCCACCATTTACATCAAAGACTTAGCAGAAGAATCCAGCTTCGGTTAATTGCGTTTTGCAAACCAGTCAGCGGTGCAATGTCCGCTTACGAGGGTAAACCGGACATTCCAATGTCATGCTGCCATGTCCGCTTCTGACCCAAAGCGGACTTTAGCAAGCGGCCCGAACGGACAAGCTATGATTGATTTGTCCGGCCGCGGGACTTCCCGTTCTTTCGAGGCGCCGTCCGGGCGATTCGCCGCGCCACGGCCACGAAATTGCGCACGGCCGTAGAACGATCGTCTCGCCGATAGGCAAGGCTGATCGACGCGTGGGGCTTATCGCCTTTAATGCGCAGATAGGCCACACCGTCGACGCGCAGCCTTTCGAGTGATTCCGGCACGATCGATACGCCGAATCCCGCCGCCACCATCGGAACGATCGACAATACCTGCGGCGCTTCCTGGCCAAGCTTGGGACTGAATCCGGCCTGCCGGCATCGCGCAATGAAGGCATCGTAGAAGTCGGGCGTGACAATGCGCGGGAGAAGGGTCCAGGTCTCCCGCGCGAGAGCCGCGAGCGGTATGGAGCGATTGCCGGCTTGGGGATGCGATTTCGGCATCGCGATTAGCAGATGTTCCTCTATCAAAGGCTCGATCGCGAGCCCTTCGCTGTCGATGATCGGCGGCCGGACGAACGCGACGTCGATCTCACGGCTCCTCAGACTTTCGATCAATCGCGGTGTGTAGTTCTCCTCCGGCAGGAGGAGGACGCCGGGATAGCGCTTGCGGTAGGCGCGGATGATTCCGGGGACAAGCCGCTGAAAGTAAGTCGCGCTGGCGAAGCCCAGGTTGATGCGTCCGGTATCGCCGCGCGCGCGGCTTTGCACGCTGGCCTTGGTCCGCTCCAGCTGGGCGAGAATCCGGCGCGCGTCGTCGAGCAGCAACGCTCCGGCCTCGGTGAGTTCCACGCCGCGTGTCAGGCGATGGAAGAGCGGCGTGCCAATTTCCCGCTCGAGATTGCGGATCTGCAAGCTCAAGGGAGGCTGTTTGATGCCGAGTCGCTCGGCGGCGCGGGTGAAATGCAATTCCTCGGCGACCGCGACAAAATACCGGAGATGCCGGAGTTCCATGAAGCTGTGACCGTCGTTGATCGGCTTACGGAGTCTGCGGACGATACTGTAAAGATATGAAAGAGCGCTAGTCCATATATTGGACCCGCTGCGCCGCCACGCCTAAATTCCACCCTGAAACCCTGAATTCATTTGACCGGAAGAATCCGATTATGACGGAAGAATTGTTCTGCACAATCGCCGCCGGCGCGAAGCTGCCGGCTTGCGACGACCGCATCGCCGCGCTGTATCTCCATTGGCTTTCGCTGTGTCCGGCGTCCGGCGTTCGGCCGGGGTGGGAGCGTTTCGATCCGAGAAAGATCCCGTACCTGCTGCCGTGGATCTGGCTGGTTGACGTCCAACGCGATCCGCTGCGCTTCAAATACCGTCTTGTCGGCGCCGCGCAGAGCGAATTGGCGAAGTCCGATCCGACCGGCCGCTGGCTCGATGAGGCCAATGCGCGTTTCAAGCAATCCTCGGCTTATGCGCTGTTCCAAGCCGTAGCCGAACGGTCGGTTGTCAGCTTTTACCGGGGGCCGCCGGCCTATGTGATCGACGCAAACGACATGACGGTCGAGCGGCTGATCCTACCCATGGCGCGTGGCGGCAAGACTGTCGACATGCTGCTCGGCATCACGGTGTTCGATCCGATTGTGTCGATCTTGCTGCCCGCATCCGCCGGCGCCAGAACGGCCTAACCGCCGATAATTGGGCTGAGATGTCCGCTTATGACACAAAGCGGACATTCCGCAGCGTTTGACTGTGAAGTATGATCCATGAATTAGAAGCGCAGCAGAAGGCGGCATGACGTCTTTCGAATGACCTGGAATAGGAGAATAGGAGCAAATGAGCGGTGAAGAATTGATGCGGACTGCTGTGGCCGCTTTCGCACAATCTGACATAAAGCCACTCTTGGATGCCTTGCACGAGGACGTTGTTTGGAAATCTGCGTCCAAGCAGGAGGGGCTTTTCCGCTTTCATGGCGAATACAAGAATCGTGCGGGCGTAATGGAAATCCTTTCTCTCATTTCCTTGGACTACACATTCCATCACATGAAGCCGAAGGAAATCGTTACCGTTGGGGACGTGGTTTGGGGTTATTTCGACGTTGGCCTGAGCTATGAGACCAAAGGAAAAGCCGCTGCGCCCAAGTTCGTGCAATTAGATATGGCAATCCGCTGGTGTCTCAAGGAAGGCAAAATCATCGAACATCAAGCGTTCTTTGATACCGCTTACTTGTTGATGCAGCAGAGAAATGTGCAACCCTAAGTCAAACTGAGACACTATATCCCAAGCTACATCGCGAGCATGGCGCGTGTGATGTCCGCTATTGGCACAAAGCGGACATTTCGCGACGGCAGTCGGATGTCTGCTATTGCGTGCAAAACGGACATTGATCAATCACTGCTCGCCAATCTTGGCTTTATGAGTACATGGACTAAACTAGGAGCACAGTAGTTTTGAAAGTGCATATGAGGCCGACTTGCGTTTTGCAGCTAGCCCAGAAAGCCGCAGAAACTCTTGGAGTCATCCGCAATCGTTTTGCACACTAAGTTATTGATGGAGCGAGACACTTTCTCAGCTCTTAATCAGCGGGTCGCAGGTTCGAGTCCTGCTGCACCCACCATTTCTCGCGCCGCGTCCCGGCATGGAGTTTCCGCGATGCGGAGGGTTCTGCCGTCGCTCGGAGCCTTGGGATTGTGGTTCGTGTTGTGTGGTTTTTCCGATCCCAAAGGCGTCTTCGCCGTCGCCATCGATCCGCACTGGCCGATGGTGAAAGATTACGGCGGCCTCTACGCCTTTGCGCCTGACGGCGACCGCAGCCGCGGCGGGTTGACAATCGGCGCCGTGCCGCCTCAATCCTCGTCGTTGCTCGGCGAGGCCGTCGCCACGGTCGGCGATGCGGCGCATTTCATGATCGAGACCCCTTATACCCTTGCCAGCGTGCCCTGTCTTTTCACTGAATCACGCGAAACCACCCCAGGCGGCGTCCCTACCGTCAGCCACAACATTTTCTGCTATCTGCAGACCACGCTCGATGGCATGCCCAAGGCGGTGTTCGTGATCTCGAGCACGTCTTCCTATGAAAATCTGGCCGATTTCGACGCCGTGTTCTGGCCGGTCGCCCGCTCGGTTAGCTGGGGCCCCGCGGTCCGCTAGCGACATTCGGTTCCGTGACGGAAACGGTTTCAGACCGGGATTGCCAGCGGCAGCAGGAAGGATTAGGTACCCGACATGAGCAAACTCGGTATCGTGGTTGCGGCCACTCTGTCGCTCGCGGCCATTTCGGTTGCGGTCTATGCCTGGATGGCGATGGGCGCCGTCACCATCTCCGTCGAAGGCATGATCTCTCTGGTGCTGGGCGGGCTCGCCACCTTCGCTTTGGGCGCCGGGCTCATGGCGCTGCTGTTCTACAGCAATCGCCATGGCTATGACGATGCGGCGGGCGCACCGCCGGATAGAAAACCGCCGGAAAGAAAATCGCATCTTCGTTGAAGCTGAAAACGAATCGACGATCACGGATTCGTGATCGAATGCTGGCAATCGTCTGGCGGCATGGATATTCTTTCTCCGCGCGATGATACGGAAATCATCGCCGGGGGGTAATAATGGCCGACGCGAAGGCGCGAGCGCGCCCGACGCCTGGTCAATCGAGTCGCAAACGGCGCCCGACGCGCGAAAGCGGCCCTAATCCGATTGATGTGCATGTCGGCGGACGCTTGAAGCAAGCCCGGATGATAGCGGGCATGAGCCAGGAAGAGCTCGGTCTCGGCATCGGCGTCTCGTTCCAGGCGGTGCAGAAATACGAGCATGGCGAGAATCGCTTATCGGCTAGCCGACTGTTCCAAGCCGCCAAGCTGCTCGGCCGTCCGGTGTCATTCTTCTTCGACGAATTGCAGACAACCGCGCCGGATAAGGATGTGACGACGCTGTCACGCGACGAGATCAATCTGCTGCGCGATTTCCGCCGCATCGCCAGCGAGAACGTGCGCGATCACCTGCTCCAAGTGGCCAAGGGCGTCGCCGATAGCGGCCCCTCTGCCAGGCCCGGGCGCGGTATCCGGAATTCATCCTAATTCTCCGTTTCCTAAGCCTCAGGGCTTTCGCGACGCGTGCCGAGATGCTGTCTCAACCCGCATCGGTTACAGCTTCCAGCGGAATTGGCTGAAGTCGCGCGAATCGCCCGGAAACGATTCTGGGCCTCAAGACAATCCCGTCTGTTGAAGAAAGCCCGGCGCCAGAGTTAGCTGTCGCGGCTCGGGCGTCGGTTGCGGTAAAAAGCTTGGTGGCCGCAGGACCGGGCCAGGGGATTGCGATATGCGAAGGATGCTGATACCGGCCGTCGTCGCGTTGGCGCTGGCCGCGAGGGCAAACGCGGATGGCGCCGCGGCGCTCGACCAAGTGACCCTGGGCACCGATTGGCGGGCCGAGGCCGAACATGGCGGCTATTACCAAGCGGTCGCCGCCGGCATCTACCGCAAATACGGCATCGAGGTCATCTTGCGCCAGGGCGGCCCGCAGGTGAATCACGCCCAGCTGCTTGCCGCCGGCCGCATCGATTTCGGGATCATGTCCAACTCGTTCCTGCCGATGAACTTCGTCAAGGAACAGATTCCGATGGTGGCGGTCGCTGCCTTCTTCCAAAAGGATCCGACGGTGCTGATCGCGCATCAGGGCGCGGGCGACAGCCTGGCATCCCTCAAAGGCCGGCCGATGATGCTGAGCGCTGACAGCCGCGTCGGCTGGTGGCTGTTTCTCAAGGCCAGGTTCGGCTACAGCGACGACCAGATACGGCCCTACAATTTCAACATTGCGCCGTTTCTCGCCAATCCGCAGGCGGTGCAGCAGGGCTATCTCACCAGCGAGCCGTTCCTGATCGAACAGGCCGGCGGCAAGCCCAAGGTGTTCCTGCTCGCGGATTCCGGCTATGCCAGCTATGGCTCGGTGCTCGAGACCTCGGCCAAGCTGGTCGCGCAGAACCCCGATCTGGTGCAACGTTTCGTCAAGGCCAGCATCGAAGGCTGGTACGGTTATCTCTATGGCGATCCACGCCCGGCCAACGCACTGATAAAACAGGATAATCCAGAGGAAACCGACGATCTCTTGGCCTATGCCATCGCCCAGATGAAGGAATACGGCGTGGTCGCCAGCGGCGACGCTTCGCGGCTCGGCATCGGCGCCATGACCGATGCGCGCTGGCGTGGCTTTTTCGAGGTCATGGCGCAGCAAGGCCTCTATCCCAAGGACATGGATTACAAGAAGGCCTATACCGCGCGTTTCGTCGATCGGGGCTTTGGGTTGGATTTGCGCAAGTAGATGACGGACCTGGTCACCATCGCCGGCCTCGGCAAATCTTTCCGCAACGGCGTGACCGCGCTCGAAGGCGTCGATCTCGGCGTGACCGAGGGCGAGTTCCTGAGCGTGCTCGGTCCCTCGGGTTGCGGCAAGAGCACGCTCTTGCGCATCATCGCCGGGCTGACGCCGCCCTCGGCGGGAAGGCTCGATTGGCGCGCGGACGACATGGCCGGCCGCATCGGCTTCGTCTTTCAGGATCCGACCCTGATGCCCTGGGCCAAGGTCTGGGACAATGTTTATCTGCCCTTGCGGCTCGCGGGCGTGGCGCAAGACGAGGCCCGGGCGCGCATCGCCGAGATTCTGGCCGCGGTGGGATTGCAGGGTTTCGAGCAATCCTATCCGCGCGAACTTTCGGGCGGCATGCGCATGCGCGTCTCGATCGCGCGGGCGCTGGTGACCGAACCGCGGCTTTTGCTGCTCGACGAGCCTTTCGCCGCGCTCGACGAGATCACGCGCAGCAAGCTCAACGAGGATCTGTTGGCGCTGTGGCGGCGCCACCGTTGCACCGTGGTGTTCGTCACGCACAGCGTGTTCGAATCCGTGTTCCTGTCGAACCGCATCGTGGTGATGGCCAAACGCCCCGGCCGCGTGACATCCGAGGTGAAGGTGGATTTCGCGGCGCCCCGTGACGCGAGCCTGCGCTTGTCGGCGCCTTATACCGATGTTTGCCGCGTGGTTTCCGCACATTTGACCAGGGCGATCGCATGAACTTCTCTTCGCGTCTCATGCGGATATCCGCGCCCGCGGTCGTGGGCCTGCTGTTCATCGCGCTGTGGGAGGCGGTGGTGCGGCATTACGAAATTCCGCCCTATATCCTGCCCGGACCGGGGCTGGTTGCGGAAACGCTGTGGCGCGACGGGCCGAGCCTGCTGGGCTCGCTCCTGGTCACCTTGCGGATAACGCTGGCGGCGCTGGCGGCGGCGATCATCGTCGGCGGCTTGCTGGCGATTCTGTTCGCCCAGTCGCGGCTCCTCGAGTTGAGCCTTTTTCCCTATGCCGTGATCCTGCAGGTGACGCCGATCGTCGCGATCGCGCCGCTGATCATCATCTGGGTCAACGATGTCTTTCTGTCCTTGCTGGTTTGCGCCTGGATCGTCGCTTTTTTCCCCATCGTTGCGAATACGACGCTGGGCCTCAACAGCGCCGACCGCAATCTGGTGGATCTGTTCCGGCTCTACGGCGCCTCGCGTTGGCAATCGCTGCGTTATCTGCGGCTGCCGTCGGCGCTGCCGTATTTTCTCGCCGGCGTGCGCATCAGCGGCGGGCTGGCGTTGATCGGCGCGGTGGTGGCCGAGTTCGTCGCCGGCACCGGCGGCACCGAAACCGGGCTGGCCTCGCGCATCCTCGAGGCCGGCTACCGGCTGGAAATCGCGCGGCTCTTCGCCGCGCTGCTGCTGCTGTC
>JBKQRS010000570.1:0-6891 GCA_052143915.1 Bradyrhizobium sp. | reverse complement strand
AAATTTAAGAAATCCCTGTGCGCCAAGATTTTTTGAAATATTTGGACATAAAGATTCGCTGCCGGACAATTCCGCCGACGGATGCTTGATCCGGCCGCCGAGCCCAAGATAAGCGAGAATTTCGGTGGCGCGAAAATGACGCGAGGTGCCAATTGCATCCGCCGTCCATCAAAGGACTCAGCCTTGGATATGGAATTAGTTTCTCAAATTGGATATCTTTTGGTCTTGGGAAACCGACGATCAATGGGCGGCCCGCGCCCGAGCCGGTCGGCTGAGGCGATCGCCGCGGTGATGAAGGCCTTGGCGTGGCGAACGGCCGTTTCCAGCGCCTCGCCTCTGGCAAGGAAGGCGAAGCTGTCGCCAAAACTTTCCTCGCCAATGCGCCGCATCCGCAGTGTGCAGCCAACCGTCGGTAACGAACTCCGGTTTACATCGTACCAAACCCCGTAGTTTTGCGGGTGTTCGATGCCCTCACCCAGCTTCCACGCAGGTTCCATTTCGCGCCGGGAATCTGCTAATAGCTGGTTCGCCGGGCTGGCAGATCGACCGGAGCAAACGGGATCGAAAATGACCCCGACGTCTTCCGGGACGGGGGAGCAGACGTGATCGGGGAAAGCCACCATCGCCAGGGCAGGCCGGCGATCACGCTCGAAAGCATTCGCAATTTCTTCTCTGCCCCTTCTGACCGCGGTATCGCAGTTCGCCTGCTCGTCAGCGTGCTGCTGTTCAGCTCTGCCGTCACCCTGACACTGACGGCGCTGCAGCTTTACCTCGATTACAAGCGCGACGTCGCGGCGATCGACGTCCGGCTTGACGAGATTCAGCAGGGCTATGCCGAAAGCCTGGCGGAGAGTCTGTGGAATCTGGATACCAACCAGCTGCAGTTGCAACTCGCCGGCATCAGGCGCCTGCCGGACATCACCCTGGTGGAAGTCCGCGAGACCGACCCCGCGCGAGATTCGCCGGTCGTGGCGGCAGGCGAACCCGGTGCCCGCTCGCTCGTCGTCCGGGAGTTTCCGCTGTCCCACGTGGTGGATTCGGTTAGCCAGCCGTTCGGCACGGTGCGCGTCGAGGCTAGTCTCACCAGGATCTACCATGAGCTCGTGGAACGAGCGCTGATCCTGCTGTTGATCCAGGGAGCAAAGACCTTTCTGGTCTCCCTGTTCATCCTCTACATCTTCTACCAGCTGGTCACCCGGCATCTCCTGAGCATCGCCCGGTTTGTCGGCCGATATGACCTTGCGCATCCGCCTCCGCCGCTCAGCCTGCAACGCGTATCGCCAAAGCAGGGAGATGAGCTGGACGAGCTGGCCGAGGCGTTCAATATGCTGTGCGCCGGCCTGCAACGCGCCTATCAGGACCTGAAGAACAGCGAACAGCGGTTTCGCGACTACACCGAAACGGCGTCGGACTGGTACTGGGAGACGGGGCCTGACCACAGGTTCACCTATGTGTCGGATCCGCTTCGCGCCTCGTTTGGCGAGCGGGGCTCGATCATCGGCAAGTCGCGTCGGGATCTTGCGCCGCCCGGAGAGCTTGGGCAGCAGAAATGGCGCGAGCATTTCGCCCTGCTCGACCGGCACGCGCCGTTCCGGAATCTCGAATACACGTTGCCTGATCCCGACAACGTTGCGCGCCATGTCTCTGTCAGTGGCCGGCCCATCTTCGACGATGCCGGACGGTTCATGGGCTATCGCGGCACCACCACGGACCTCACGGCACAGCGTGAGGCGGAGGAGCGCCTGCACCAAACCCAGAAGATGGATGCCATCGGCCAGCTCACCGGCGGGATTGCCCACGATTTCAACAACATTCTCACGGTGATCATGGGCATCGGCGAGGTGCTGCAGGAAAGCCTCGCAGATCGCCCGCAACTCGCGACCACGGCGAAGTTGATCGGCGATGCGGCCACCCGCGGCGCGGCCCTGACGCAACAGCTGCTGGCATTCGCGCGCAGGCAAATGCTTGCGCCACGCGCCACCGACGTCAATGCCCTGGTGAGCGAAACCGTCAAGCTGCTGCGTTCGACGCTTGGCGCGCAGATCGAAATTCAGGTGACGCCGCAGCGCGATGCCTGGCCGGCGATGATCGACCCTTCACAACTTTCCACTGCGTTGCTCAATCTCGCGGTCAATGCCCGTGACGCCATGCCGAATGGCGGCAAGCTCATGATCGAGACCAGCAACGTGGTGCTGGACGGCGCCTCCGCCAAGGCCGATCCCGAGATCACGCCCGGATCTTACGTTCTGGTTTCGGTAACCGATACCGGCTCGGGGATTCCGGCTGCGAACCGCGACAAGGTGTTCGAGCCATTCTTTACCACCAAGCAGGTCGGCAAGGGGACGGGTCTTGGCCTCAGCATGGTCTATGGGTTCGCCAAACAGTCGGGCGGCCACGTCACGATCACCAGTGAAGAGGGGCGCGGCACCACGATCCGGATCTATCTGCCGCGCACCGGCAACGATAGCGCCAAGTCCGAACAGCCGGAGCACAAGGTTGCCGCGCGCAGCGGCAACGAGACGATCCTGGTGGTTGAAGATGACGAAATGGTGCGCTCCTCCGTGATCAGACAGCTTGAGGACCTGGGATATCGCACACTCGCCGCCGGCACCGGCGCAGAGGCGCTTGCGCTGGTCGACCAGGGCACACCATTCGATCTTCTGTTCACGGACATCGTGATGCCCGGCGGGATCAATGGCGCGGAGCTTGGCCGCGAGGTCGCCCGGCGCCGGCCCGGCGTCAAGATCCTTTACACGTCGGGCTACAGCGAGGATGGCATCGTGCACGATGGCCGGCTCGATCCGGGGATCGTCTTGCTGGGAAAACCCTATCGAAAGCTCGATCTGGCCCGCAAGATCCGCGAGGTCCTCGGCGACCAGGCTCACTCCGTGCGGAGCAACCAGTGATCCCCGGAGGCGCCGCGTGCTCGGGGATAACCTGCCGGGTTGGTGCCCCGATCATTCCGGCACGGGTTCAATGGGGGAAAGTCAATGCTACGACTGACAGCGGTGGCACTGGTTCTGGTTGGCAGTTTCTGCTCGGCCCTGGCTGCCGAGGCGTATGATCGCGTTGCTTCGGTTGGAGAGTCACCCATTTCCGCCGAGACGGGCCCCGCCGGCGACCACGGCATGCTGGTTGACCTGCTCCGCGCCCTCGACAGGGTCACGCATTCGTCGACCAAAATAGTGCTTCGTCCATTTGCCCGGTCGTTTATCGAAACCGCCGCCGGCCGTGCGGATTTCCACATACCGTTCATTCAGAACGACGGCTCCCCGGCGCCGGAGGGTCTTGTCTATGTGATGGAGGCCGATTTTGGTGAGGTTCAATTCGTCATCTATTCCAGAAAGCTTTCGCCCCTGAACGCCGAGACCGTGGCTCACGCCAGGGCCGTTGAGACGGAATCCGGCCATGTCTCGTTCTTTCCGTTTCCGGTGACCGAGACGCATTGCGTGCCCTGCAGCCTGGATAAAATCCTGTTGGGAAGGACCGATGCCTTGATCGTGAGCTCGGATATTGTCGATCCGCTGCTGAACAAGCCGCAATACAAGGGCATCCATCGCGCGTTCTACAAGGCCTATCCGGTTCGGGCGCTCGTCCCCGCCAACGCGGATTCCGCGGCAACGCGCCGCTATCTGGCAGAGGGGGTGAAGCGCCTGAAGGAAACCGGCGAACTGTGGACCATCACACGGCACCAAGCCGCTTACTCGGACTGGCAGCCCTGAGCGCTTCGACATCCACTTCGCTCGAAAACGCTGTGGATCATGATCCGATTAGCTCTGGCAACTTCTCCCCTCCCTCCGCGAAGCGGTGGGGAGGGGTCGGGGGTGGGGGGTCTATCGGCAAGAACCGCTGCTTCGGTGAACGCCGCGCTACCCCCCACCCCCGACCCCTCCCCGCCACGCGCGATGCGCGTGGAGGGAGGGGAGTTCTTGACCTCATCCAGAGCGGCGCGCTTGCGCGCATCTCGAAGGATGAAGCCACCGAGTGAAGTATCTTACACCGCAATGTCGCTCGACTGGATGCGCTTGACGCCGGCCTTTGCCATATCCGCCCAGGCCTTGGCTAAGGAGCCCTGCGTATCAATGCCGCGGCAGGCATCTTCGATCACATAGGCCTCGAATCCGGCCTTGCGCGCGTCGAGCGCCGTCCAGGCGACGCAAAAATCCGTGGCGAGGCCCGCGATGAACAGACGCTCCAGCTTGCGGGCCTTGAGGTAGGCGGCCAGCCCCGTCGTCGTCTTGCCGTCGGCTTCGGTGAAGGCCGAATAGCTGTCGACGTCCTTGTGGTAACCCTTCCGGATGATGAGTTCCGCCTGCGGGATCGCGAGATCCTTCGAGAGCGAGGCACCGTCGGTGCCCTGCACGCAGTGATCGGGCCACAACACCTGCTTGCCGTAGGGAAGGTCGATCACCTCGAATGGCTTTTTGCCGGTATGCGACGAAGCAAAGGAGACATGGCCCGCGGTGTGCCAGTCCTGCGTCATCACGACATTGGCGAAGCCCTTGGCGAGCCGGTTGATCACGGGAACGACCTGATCGCCGTCCTTCACGGCGAGGCTGCCGCCGGGCAGGAAACAGTTTTGAACGTCGATGACCAGGAGAGCCGAGGTATCATCAATCTTGATCGAAGCCGCTGCCCAGAGCGGTCTTGAAGCAGCGGCCGTGATTGCCAACGTGCCCAAGCCCAAGCCCGCGAGAATCTGCCTTCGGTCCAGCATGTCGGATCTCCTCGTTAAGAAAACTGCGCCAGCAAATCAGGTCGGGGAGCGATCGTAAAGAACACCAGTGTGCTACCCGTGATCGAATCTTCGGCAACCGTGGAGCAGCGTACCGGCTTAGTGCAGCTGAACCCCATCGCGCACGGCGCGGAAGCGGGGAAATGCCTTCACCCATTGGTCGCGCGGAGCGCTGCCAATGATGCGCAATGAGCTCTGGCCGCCACCGAAACGCAACCATTGTACGATGGTGACCGGCGTATTGTCCTTGCCGCTGGTTGCATCGAGGCGCGTTTCATATCCCGCCATGCCGTCGATACGGACCGGCTCGGACATCGTCAGCCGCCCGTTGCGCACCCCGGGTATCGACGTGGCGGCCTGCTCGGCGAAGCGGCCGCGGTCCTCCGGTAGTGTCGGCACCGATCCCATCAAGCCAATGATCATGAAGGGTGCGGTCTCGAAGCCGCTTGTTTCATCGCCGTCGGCGAGAAGAACGGCGCCGCCCGGCGTCACTGTGCGGACGTTCTTGAAGTCGCTAAGCTGGCTGACCTTGAACGGCATCAACCCAAGTTGCTCCTCGACCGGAACTTCCTTGCGGATCACCGCCGACGCAAACATCTGCCGGACGGCCTCGTCGGTATAGATCTTGCCGGCATTCTCCGGGATTTGAACGGCGACATAGCCGGAGAAGGTGCCGCCCGGCAGGATCATCGAATAACGCCGCACGACGCTCGTGCCATCCTTGGCGGTCTCGGCCGTGTAATAGGCCATTCCCGCAGGGGTCTCGATGCTCTCGGGCTTGACGCCGGCACCTGCCGGACTAGCCTTGAGCGCGTTCATGACTTCGGCATAGGCTTGGGGCGGAAGCTCCGCCACCAGCACCTTGACGCTTTGGTCCTCGGACTCAAAGCCGGCGAAAGTCTTGGCGCGGGTAAGGCCCACCAGGGGCACCATCCCGACCCGGACGCCCGGCGGGAAAACCGCATCCGCGGCGAAAGCTGGGCCTATGGCGGCAAACAGCAGGGCCAAGGCTGGGAATAGCACGGCTGAAAATAGTCGGATGTGCTTCATCGGCAATCTACTGGGTTCGCATTGCGGCCGTTCAGTGGTCGGCAGTCGACCCTTTGCGGGACCCTTTGATCGGTCCGCTCGCTTTTAACGGTTTTGCCGTGCCGGCAACAGCGGCGTCGTAACGGCGTTCCGGTGACCCGGTCCTGCCCCGGCGCCCCGGTCCGGTAGCCCCACGCCGACACTATCTTGCGCCGGTCGCGGTTTTCAGGGCTCAAGCTTGCGTCCTCCTCCTTGCAGGCCCTGCCCCCCCTCCTATATGAGGCTCACCGTCGCAATATCGCGAGTATTTGATCGTTGGGGGTTTGGATTGGTGCGCCGTCAGGGCCCAGCCAACCTGCCGCAAAAAGAAGGATATGAGGACCATGGGAAAGGTCATTGGGATCGATCTCGGCACCACGAATTCGTGCGTCGCCGTAATGGATGGCAAGACTGCGAAAGTCATCGAAAACGCCGAGGGCATGCGGACGACCCCGTCGATCGTCGCCTTTAGCGACGATGGCGAGCGCCTCGTCGGCCAGCCGGCCAAGCGCCAGGCCGTAACCAATCCCGAGCGGACTTTCTTTGCGGTCAAGCGCCTCGTCGGCCGCCGCTACGACGATCCGATGGTGGAAAAGGACAAGAAGCTCGTCCCCTACAAGATCGTCAAGGCGTCCAATGGCGACGCCTGGGTCGAAGCCGACGGCAAGACCTATTCGCCCTCCCAGGTTTCCGCGTTCATCCTGCAGAAGATGAAGGAAACGGCGGAAGCCCATCTCGGCCAGAAGGTCGATCAGGCCGTCATCACTGTTCCCGCCTATTTCAACGACGCGCAACGCCAGGCCACCAAGGACGCCGGCAAGATCGCCGGTCTTGAAGTGCTGCGCATCATCAACGAGCCGACCGCGGCCGCACTGGCCTACGGCCTCGACAAGACGAAATCCGGCACCATCGCGGTGTACGACCTCGGCGGCGGCACCTTCGACGTCTCGATCCTCGAGATCGGCGACGGCGTGTTCGAGGTGAAGTCGACCAGCTTGCAGAGCAGGCCGCCCATGCTGTGGCCGACGAGCACCATCCGGTCGAACGCGGGGTCGGTCTTGCCCGGGTCGAGCCGTCGGCGAGCCTCG
>JBKQRS010000569.1:0-3242 GCA_052143915.1 Bradyrhizobium sp. | reverse complement strand
ATCCAGCCGACCCGCCAGCCGGTCATGCAGAAGTATTTTGAAAACGAATTGATGACGAGCGCATGGGGGGAAAGTTCAGCCGCCGTCACGGCCGAAAACGCGTAGTCGAGGCCGTGGTAGATTTCGTCCGAAATGAACCGGATACCGGCGCCTTCCGCCGCCGCTATCAGGCCTGTAAGCGCCTCGCGGGACATCATCGTACCGGTGGGATTGGCCGGGCTTCCGACCAGCACCCCTTTCAGGGGCGCCTTTCGGTGTGCGGCCAGCAGGGCTTCACCGCTCAGCGCATGCCGGGTTTCGCTCGATGTCTCGATCAGCACCGGCTCGCAGCCCAGCGCCGTGAGAATATGGCGATATGGCGGATAACCGGGAACCGTGACCGCAACCCGATCGCCGGGTTCGAACATGACCAGAAAGCCCAGGATGAAGGCACCTGACGAGCCCGTGGTGACCACGATTCGGCCGGCATCCACCGCAAAACCGTAACTCTCGCGGTAATGGCGGGAGATCCGTTCCCGCAGCGAGGGAATGCCCAGCGCGGAGGTATAATCGATCCGTGCCCCGTCGAGCGCGGCGTGCGCGGCCAATATCGCCGCTTTTGGCGCCGGAGCCGCCGGTTGCCCCACTTCCATGTGAATAACATGGCCGCCGGCCGCCTCGATTCGCGCCGCCGCCGCCATCACATCCATCACCATGAACGGCGGGACGTCGCTTCGTCCCGATGCCGTCAACAGGCCTTTTGCCCGCTCTCTCAGTGTCGCATCAAGCATCGATATCTGCTATTTAGCCGGGTGCCCCAGACTAGCCTTAATCCGCGGTTTGGTAGGGCATATCCGGTATCAGACCCGCCGCCAATCATTTAAAGACTGCTCGATGCTGCTCCGCCTGGCGCTACTGAGGAAAACGAGGAAGCTCACCGCGCTCGCCACCGCGGTTGCGCTCATCATGGCGCCGACTGCGGCGCTGGCGCAGCAGGAAAAGGGCGTCGCGATCCTCCGCGACACCGAGACCGAGCAACTGTTGCGCGACTACACACGGCCGATCCTGCGGGTCGCGGGCCTGGAGAAGCAGAACATCCAGGTGACGATCATCAATCAGCCCGTATTCAACGCCTTCGTCGCCGACGGCCGTCGCATTTTCGTGAACCATGGCGCTCTGCTGCAGTCGGAAACCCCGAACCAGATCATCGGGGTGCTGGCGCACGAAACGGGCCATCTGGCCGGCGGCCATCTCGCCCGGTTGCGCGAGCAATTGGCACAGGCGCAGACGCAGATGATCATCGCCATGCTGCTGGGCGTCGGCGCCATCGCGGCCGGCGCAAGAAGCAACTACGGCGATAACGGCCTGACCAATGCCGGCGCCGCCATGATCTCCGGGCCGCAGAACATGATCATGCACTCCATGCTCTCCTATCAGCGCCAGCAGGAGGAGAGTGCCGACCGCGCCGGGGTGAAGTTTTTGACCGCGACCGGCCAGTCCGCGAAGGGCATGTACGAGACCTTCAAGCGGTTCACCAATGACAGCCTGTTCGCGTCCCACGGGGCAGACCCGTACTACCAGTCGCACCCGATGCCCGCCGACCGCGTCGCGGCGCTGGAGGAACTCGCCCGTTCAAGCCCATATTGGGACAAGAAGGACGATCCGGCGCTGCAATTGCGCCACGACATGATGCGCGCCAAGATTTCGGCCTTCATGGAGCGGCAGGACACCGTCTACCATCGCTACCCGCTGTCCGATAACAGCCTGCCCGCGCGCTACGCCCATGCAATCTCGACCTATCTGCACGGCGATTTGCGCAACGCGGTCGGCCAGATCGATGCGCTGATCCAGGTGCAGCCCAACAACCCTTATTTTTATGAATTGCGCGGTCAGGCGCTGTTGGAGGGTGGCAAGCCGGCGGAGGCGATCGCGCCGCTGCGGAAGGCGGTGCAACTGTCGAATAACGCGCCCCTCATCGAGATTTTACTTGGGCAAGCGCTCGTGGCGACCGACAATAAAGCCTATACTGACGAGGCGATTTCCATTCTGCGTGCCGCGGTGGCACGAGAGACCGAGGCGCCGATCGGCTATACCCAGCTCGCAATGGCCTACGCTCGAAAGGGAGACCTCGCGGAAGCCGACCTGGCATCGGCGCAGGCGGCGTTTCTTCGCGGCGACAACAAGACCGCGCGCGATCTCGCCTCGCGCGCCAAGACCCGCTTCGCCGTCGGCACGCCTGGATGGGTCAAGGCCGACGACATCGTCGCTGCAAAGCCGCTGCCCGGCCAAAAGAACAGCTCGAAATTTACCGTTACCGACCCGAACGATCCGCAAGCCGACACGAATGGACCGAAGACGTTTTTTAGAACCGGTTCTCCCCGGAACTCGCCCTAGGAAACGCGCTCACAAAGGATTCGCCGATGCCTACGCTCCGCCTGCTTCTCCCCGCAATTTTCGCGCTGGCATTCTGCGCAGCGCCGCCGGCTGCCTCGGCACAGAGCTTCTCCGACGGCCAGCGCGGGGAGATCGAGACCATCGTGCGGAATTACCTGATCGCGCACCCGGAAGTGCTCGAAGAGGCGATGACTGAACTGAACAAGCGCCAGGCCGCTGCCGAAGCCGAGAAGCATGAAGCGAGCGTGGCTCAAAACTCGGACGCGATTTTCAATTCGCCGCGCGGCGTCGTGCTCGGCAACAAGGACGGCGACGTCACCTTCGTCGAGTTCTTCGACTATAATTGCGGCTACTGCAAACGCGCCATGGCCGACATGCTCGATCTCCTGAAGACCGATCCCAAGCTGAAAGTGGTGTTGAAGGAATTCCCGGTGCTGAGCGAGGGCTCGGTCGAAGCCGCGAAGGTCGCGGTCGCGGTGCGGATGCAGGATCCCGGCGGCAAGAAGTATCTCGATTTTCACCAGAGGCTGCTGGGGGGACGCGGTCCCGCGGACAAGGCGCGCGCGATGGCGGCGGCCAAGGAAGCCGGCCTCGACACGGCCAGGATCGAAAAGGATCTTGCAAGCCCCGAAGTGCGCGCCACGATCGAAGAAAATTTTAGGCTCGCCGAGGCGATGGGCATGAACGGCACGCCGAGCTACGTGATCGGCAAGCAGGTGGTGGTCGGCGCGGTCGGCCTTGAGGGCCTCCGGGAGAAGATCGGTCTCGCCCGTTGCGGCAAGGCGACATGCTAGAGCGTGAAGAAAACGCGCTACAGCAATTAGAGCCTGGCATTTAAAACGCTGAACATTGCATTTCGAATCGAAGCG
>JBKQRS010000568.1:0-6749 GCA_052143915.1 Bradyrhizobium sp. | reverse complement strand
GACGATCAGGATCTTGAAGCTGGAGTCCGTCGGCATTTCCGGCTCATTTAACAGGCTCCCGGATTGCCCCGCGGGTCCCGGACAGTGAAATCCGCGTCAGGCCCAGCAGTCGCCGGCCCAGCTCTGGCCTGCAAGCACCCGCAGCCCTTGAAATCCGAGGTGTTCAAGGCTAGCTCCTTCGCTTCTAACCGGATGCAGATTGATGGACAAGAGCATTGCGCCAAAAGTGAGCTTTGTGTCGCTGGGATGCCCCAAGGCCCTGGTCGATTCCGAGCGTATCATCACGCGGCTGCGGGCCGAGGGCTACGAACTCGCCCGCAAGCATGACGGCGCCGACCTCGTGATCGTCAATACCTGCGGCTTTCTCGACAGCGCCATGCGGGAATCGCTCTCCGCCATCGGCGAGGCGATGGCGGAGAACGGCAAGGTCATCGTCACCGGCTGTATGGGCGCGGAGCCTGCGCAGATCGAGGCGGCCTATCCCGGCGTGTTGTCGATCACGGGGCCCCAGCAATATGAAAGCGTGCTGGATGCGGTGCATCGCGCGCTGCCGCCGGTGCACAATCCGCATCTCGACCTGGTGCCGCCGCAGGGCATCAAGCTGACGCCGCGGCATTACGCGTATTTGAAGATTTCCGAAGGCTGCAACAACCGCTGCAGCTTCTGCATCATCCCCAAGCTGCGCGGCGATCTGGTGTCGCGCCCGGCCAATGACGTGCTGCGCGAGGCCGAGAGGCTGGTCAGCGCCGGCGTGAAGGAATTGCTGGTCATTTCGCAGGACACCTCGGCCTATGGCGTGGACCTGAAATACGCACCGAGCCAATGGAAGGACCGCGAAGTCCGCGCGAAATTCTTCGACCTGGCGGAGGCGCTCGGCGAGCTCGGCGCCTGGGTGCGGTTGCAATATGTCTACCCCTACCCGCATGTCGATGAGGTCATCGGCCTGATGGCCGACGGCAAGGTGCTGCCCTATCTCGATATCCCCTTCCAGCATGCCAGCCCGGAAATCCTTAAAGCCATGAAGCGGCCGGCGGCACAGGAGAAAACCCTGGCGCGGATCCAGCAGTGGCGCGAACAATGCCCCGATCTGACACTGCGTTCCACATTCATCGTCGGCTTCCCCGGGGAAACCGATTCAGATTTCGCCTATCTGCTCGACTGGATCGAGGAAGCCGAGATCGACCGCGTCGGCTGCTTCAAATATGAACCGGTCGCGGGAGCCTCGTCGAACGCGCTCGGCCATGCCGTGCCCGATGAGATCAAGCAGGAACGCTGGAACGCGCTGATGGCGCGGCAGCAGAAGATTTCCGCCCGCCGGTTGAAGCGCAGGGTCGGCACGCGGCAGCAGGTCATCATCGATGAAGTCGGTCCGACCGTCTCCAAAGGGCGCTCGAAGGCGGACGCGCCCGAGATCGACGGCGCGGTCTACGTCTCGAGCCGGCGGCCGCTCCGCGTCGGCGAAATCGTCACTGCGAAAATCGAACGATCGGACGAATACGACCTGCACGGCAGCGTCGCCGGATTCTGAAGGCACTTGACGCCGCCCACCCCCCGGTTGTATGGGCCTGCACCATGATCTTCAACCGGACCCAGCTCCGCGCCACCTGCCGTCGTCACGCCCGTGACGATGATGGGTCGCGCCGTGTCCGACGACAACGCTGAACAACTAGATCAGCAACGTTTTCGAGAAGGCCGCACCCTCAAAGTGCGGCCTTCTTGCGTTTCGGCCTGCCTTTTCATCTCACCCCTCAGGGAGTTCGACATGACCAATGCTACGCATCCGTTCGACGCGCTGATGGAGATCACGGTGCGCCCGCCGACCGTATTCGTGCGCGGCGAAGGTTCGTTTCTGTGGGATGACAATGGCAAGCGTTATCTCGACTTCATCCAGGGATGGGCGGTCAATTGCCTCGGTCATTCCCCGCCCGTCGTCGCAGAGGCGCTTGCCGCGCAGGCCAAACTGCTGCTGACGCCGAGCCCGGCCTTTTACAACGGCCCGAGCCTCGGGCTGGCCAAGACTCTGGTCGATCACAGCTGCTTCGACCAGGTATTCTTCGCCAATTCGGGCGCGGAAGCCAACGAGGGCGCGATCAAGCTGGCGCGCAAATATGGCGCCCTGCATCGAAACGGCGGGCACGAGATCATCACCTTTGAGGGCGGCTTCCACGGCCGCACGCTGGCGACGATGTCGGCCTCGGGCAAGAAGGCTTTTGAACCGCTGTTCGAGCCCAAGGTGTCGGGCTTTCCCAAGGCGCGGTTGAACGATCTTGCCTCGGTAAAGCGCCTGATCACCGACAAAACCGTTGCCGTGATGCTGGAGCCGATCCAGGGCGAAGCCGGCGTCTGGCCGGCGACGGACCGGTTTTTGCGCGAGCTGCGCGAGCTGACCAGGGCGCACGGTCTGTTGCTGATCGTCGATGAAATCCAGACCGGCATCGGCCGCACCGGCAGGTTGTTCCACTATGAGCACGCGGATATCGCGCCCGATATCATGACGCTCGGCAAGGGCATCGGCGGCGGTGTTCCCCTCGCCGCGCTGCTGGCCACGGACGCGGCGTCCTGTTTCGAGCATGGCGACCAGGGCGGCACATTCAACGGCAATCCGCTGATGTGCGCAGCTGGCCTTGCGGTTTTGCAACACGTCGCAGCCCGGGACTTCCTGAAATCAGTCGCTGATACCGGTCTTTATTTGGAAAGCGAGCTGCAGCGGATATCCGCGCGGCATGGTCTCGGCGAAGTCCGCGGCCGGGGGCTCTTGCTCGCGCTCGATTTGCGCGTTCCAATCGCCGGATCGATCGTCGCGCAGGCCTTTGACGATGGTGTGCTGCTCAACGCGCCGCGGCCCGACGCGCTGCGCTTCATGCCCGCGCTTAACGTCACGCGCGAGGAGATCGCGCCCATGATCGGCTGCCTGGACGCGATCTTGACCAGGATGGGAGCGGCACGGCGAGTTGCGTAGCCAATTGATATCGTCATTGCGAGCGCAGCGAAGCAATCCAACGAGGGAGACCAGTGAACTATTGGATTGCTTCGTCGCGGAGCCTGTCATCGGGCGCGCGTTCGCGCGACCCGTTGGCTCCTCGCAATGACGAAAAGAACGTTAGGTCCAGGCTAAACTACGGCTTCAGGATCGACGCGCCGCTCGTGGCCCGGCTTTCCAGGTCGATATGGGCCTTGGCCGCATCCTTCAGCGCGTAGGCGTGGTTGATCGGCACGTGCAGTTTGCCGTTGATCACGGCGGCAAACAAAGTGTCGGCGCCCTCCAGCAGTTCCGAGCGCTTGCCGATGTAGTCGTTGAGTTTCGGCCGGGTTGCAAACAGCGAGCCGTGATTGTTGAGTTCGGCAATCGAGAACGGCGGCACCGGCCCTGAGGCATTGCCGAAACTCACGAACAGCCCGCGCGGCTTCAAACACGAGAGCGAGCCCGGAAAAGTGGTCTTGCCGACACCGTCATAGACCACGTCGCAGAGCTCGTTCCGGCTGATCTGTTTGACGCGCGCGACGAAATCCTCCTCGTTATAGAGGATGACGTGATCGCAGCCATTGGCGAGCGCAAGGTCGGCCTTGGCCTTGGAGCCGACGGTGCCGATGACATGGGCACCCATCGCCCTCGCCCATTGGCATGCGAGCAACCCGATGCCACCGGCGGCGGCGTGGATCAGCACCCGATGGTGCGGCTCGACCTTGAATGTCTTGTGCAGCAGGTACCATACTGTCAGCCCCTTCAGCATCAGGACCGCGCCCTGCTCGTAGGTGATATGGTCGGGCAGTTTGACGAGCTTTTCCGAGGGGATATTGCGTTCGCTGGCATAGCCGCCGAGATTGAAATAATAGGCGACGCGGTCCCCGGGATGAAAATTGGTCACGCCTGGGCCGACCGCGAGAACCTCACCGGCGGCTTCATTTCCGGCGATGAACGGCAGTCCCGGCGCCTTGTAGAGGCCGGTGCGGTAATACACGTCGATGAAGTTCAGGCCGACGGCATGCTGGCGGATGCGAACCTCGCCGGGTCCCGGCGCGGGCACGTCAATGGCTTCATAAACCAGGGCTTCCGGGCCCCCTACCTTGTGCACCCGCACGGCCATCGTCATATCGGACTCTCCCTTGGCAATTTCTCTTGCCTTGATTTCTGCGATTGAGCGAAAGCCATCGAGGCGGCATTGTCAACTCGGTGGCCCGCGCGAACCTCGGGGGATCAATTAGTTAACGGTCTTTTTGCGGTTACGCCGGGCGAGGACATTGAAGAGTTCGACCGCGGCCGAAAACGCAATGGCAAAGTAGATGTAGCCGCGCGGAATGTGAAAATTGAATCCGTCCGCTACCAGCGCAACGCCGATCAGCACCAGGAACGCCAGCGCCAGCATCCTGGTGGTCGGATGCTCCGCGACGAATCGCGCGACCGGACCCGACGCCGCATACATCACGAGGCAGGCGATGATCACCGCCGCGATCATGATGGCGAGATCCTGCGCCATGCCGATCGCGGTGATGATCGAGTCCAGCGAGAATACCATGTCGATGACGATGATCTGGGCAATGACCCAGAAGAACGCGCGTCGTGCTGACGCAACATTGTTGGCTTCGTCGCGCGCTTCCACCTCATTGTGGATTTCGTGGGTCGCCTTTCCGATCAGAAACAGCCCGCCGCCGATCAGGATGATGTCGCGCCAGGAAAAGGCCGAGCCACGTACGGTGAAGACCGCCTGCGTAAGCCCGATCAGCCACACCAGGAGGCTGAGCAGCAGGATGCGGAATACCAGCGCCAGCGCCAATCCGACCTGCCGCGCCCGCTTGGCCTGGGCTGGCGGAATGCCGGAGACGATGACCGACAGAAAAATGACGTTATCGATGCCGAGCACGATCTCCAGCGCCGTCAGGGTCAACAGCGCCGCCCAGGCTTCCGGGCTGGTCAGCAAGCCGATCATGCGTTGAGCGATCGGACCAGCCGGATCGCCGCGTCGCACCCCACGATATAGACGGCGATCGCGCAAAGCGCCGCGGTGACGGGCGGGCTGACCTGGAAATCGTTGGTCAACGCGATCATGACCAGCACTGTCCAGGCGCCGATCAGCGACAACGTCAGCCGGCGCAGGCGCACGACCCGGATCGGATGCAGCACGTTGAAAGGAATAAACGTCAGTACGATGAGAACGGCTATCCCCAGGCTCGACCATCCCGGCGGCAGATGCAGCAGGAACAGATAGAACGCCGCGATGTTCCACAATCCCGGAAAACCGCGAAAATGATTGTCCGCGGCCTTCATGCGGCGATCCGAAAAATACAGCGCGCCCGACACGGCGATACCCACGCCTAACAGCGGCGCCGCCACCGGCAGCAAAAGGCCGCTGGCGGTGATGGCGTAGGCCGGCACAAAGACGTAGGTGACGAAATCGACCACGAGATCGAGCACCTCGCCGGACCAGTTTGGTTGCACCCGCACGACATCGAGCCGCCGTGCCATCGGACCGTCGACAGCGTCGATCACGAGCGCGATCCCGAGCCACCAAAACATCGCGGCCCAGTGCTCGCGTACGGCTTGAAGCAAGGCGATCAGGGCGACGCCGGCGCCCAATGCCGTGAAGATATGCACGGAAAACGCGGCCGCCCGCGCGAGCAGCGGTGCTGGCAAAGCTTCCTGCTGGTTTTCCTGGTCCATTGGCGCTGCAGTGCTATCAGGAATCGCCTCGATTTGTACATCCGCGGCGGCCGCGCTGCGCCGCCCAATTCGGCGGAAACATGGGGGTGGTGGCGGGCTTGAAAATGCCGCAGGGAACGTCAATTGTCCTGGTATGAACGGTGCATCCATCACCTACGATGTGGTTGTGGTCGGCGGCGGGCCTGCGGGACTGGCTGCGGCGATTGCGCTCGCGCAAACCGGCGCCCGCACCGCCCTGATTGCCCGGCGATCGCCTTACGCCGACAATCGGACCACGGCGCTTCTGGGCGGTTCGGTCGATTTCTTGCAAGGACTCGAGGTCTGGCCGAGGTGCAAGGACACGGCAGCCGAATTGCGCGTGATGCGCCTCGTCGATGATACCGGTCGCCTCATCCGTGCACCCGAAGTGCGCTTCTGCTGCGACGAGATCGGTCTCGATGTGTTCGGCTACAACATCGAGAACAGGCTCCTGGTATCGGCATTGGAGGAGCGCGCTGCCGCGCTTTCCAATCTGACGCGGTTCGACGATGAGGCTGCCGCGGTCAACCCGCAAGAGGAGATGGTCGCGATCAGCCTGGGAAGCGGCGGGTGGCTGTCCGCGCGCCTTGCGATCGGCGCGGACGGACGGCATTCGCTTTGCCGCGAGGCTGCCGGTATCGCCGTCAACCGCCGCGAACTCGACCAGGCGGCGCTGACCTTCAACGTCAGCCATTCGCGCCCACACCGGAATATCTCGACGGAATTTCATACGCCGCAGGGACCTTGCGTATTCGTGCCGCTGCCCGGCGATCGCTCGAGCGTGGTGTGGGTATCTGCGCCCAAGGAGGCCGAACGGCTGATCGCATTGAGCGATGATGAATTGTCGCAGGCCGCTGAAACCCAATCACACTCCATTCTGGGACGTCTTGAGGTCGAACCGGGACGCCATATGTTTCCGTTGGCGATTGAGCAGCCGCGGCAATTTGCGAGAGCCCGCATCGCGTTGGTCGGCGAGGCCGCGCATGTGGTGCCGCCGATCGGTGCCCAGGGGCTTAATCTCGGCCTGCGCGACTGCGCCACCATTGCCGAGCTGGTTGCCGACGCGCGCCGGCAA
>JBKQRS010000567.1:0-15341 GCA_052143915.1 Bradyrhizobium sp. | reverse complement strand
CGCGCGCACCACGCCGCCGACGTCGGGCGATACCACCATGACGTTGGCGAGGTCGAAGCGCTCGCGGATGTCGCGTACCATCACCGGCGAGGCGTAGAGATTGTCGGTCGGAATGTCGAAGAAGCCCTGGATCTGCCCGGCGTGCAGATCGAGCGTCATGACGCGGTCGACGCCGGCACGGGTGATCAGGTTCGCCACCAGCTTGGCGGAAATCGGCGTGCGCGAGCCGGATTTGCGATCCTGCCGGGCATAGCCGAAATACGGCACCACCGCGGTGATGCGGCGGGCGGAAGCCCGGCGCAGCGCATCGGTGATGATCAGCAATTCCATCAGATGGTCGTTGGCCGGAAACGACGTCGACTGGATGATGAAAACGTCCGAACCGCGGACGTTTTCCTGGATTTCGACGAAGATTTCCATGTCGGCGAAGCGCCGGACCACGGCCTTGGTGAGCTGCAGCTCGAGGCCTTTGGCGATCTCCTGCGCCAGCGCAGGATTGGAATTGCCGGCAACCAGCTTGATGGAGCCGTTCTTGGCCGACATCGAGGCTTCCCCCCGCGCCCTGCTGGAGACAATGTTCAGCATATCAGACTAACCCACGGGACCGGCACATTTCGATGGGCGAGGTGATATCAAGGGGGTGGCCCGGCTGGCAACCCATTGGCCCGGTTTTCCTTGGTTTTCCCTGGCAAAAATGCCCGCCTCTCGGGCGATTTGGCTAATGGCTGGTGTAGCTGAGCGAGCTGACGCGCAATTCGCCTGACGCCAGCGCGGGCTGATCGGCGCTCGCCACCGCGGGTCCGCGTCTGGCCGGCGCGGGGGCTGGTGGCGGCGCATCCGCCGGGGCCGTTCCATTGATCATGCCGGAGAGCCCGCTGAATCCGGCTTGCGCGATTTTCCGCAGGACGAGATCGTCGGCGGCGGCCCACGGGTCGCGTCCGGCCTTGCCGGCCGGTTCCTCGCCGGAAAGGCGCAGCGCGCGTTGTTGGTTTTGGTCGTAGACGTCCCAGACCCAGGCGATCACGGTGCGCCCGCGGCTCACCTCGGCGGCGAGATAGCTCCGCACCCGGTAGGAGGCGGCGGCTTCGCGGGACACGATCGAGAGGTTGCGGAGCTTCGATTCGCTGTCCAGCACACCCACCATCCGGTCGAATACCTGCGGCGGCGGGCCGTCGATCGATTCGAAGGTAACGGTGGGACCGCTCGGGGCGCTGGCCATCGCAAACGAGCCGCTGACCGCGCCGCCACCGGCGCAACCGCCGAGCGCGCAGGCGGCGGCCACGAACAGCGCGGCAAAGCCGGCGCGCCACGCGGTCCGGCGCGGCAGATGGATAGACGCGTCCCTCATGTTGCCCCGACCGATATCGTTAAAACGCGTTAAGGTCTAGGGCAGGAGTTGGACGAAATGTCGGCGCGCAGCGTCCCTGGGGCGAGGGAG
Organism: Bradyrhizobium sp.; assembly: GCA_052143915.1. Classification (GTDB taxonomy): domain Bacteria; phylum Pseudomonadota; class Alphaproteobacteria; order Rhizobiales; family Xanthobacteraceae; genus Bradyrhizobium. The sequence continues at coordinate 13,903 of JBKQRS010000567.1, read as the reverse complement.
TACACCCGTTGGAACGAGAAAGAGGCTACTCACGCTCCAGAACAATCGCATGGACGTGCCGGCCGTAATCCGGGTGCTTGCGATGCACCGAGCGGCGGTAGCTGAAGAAGCGCTCATCGGAATAGGTATCGACGCCGAGGTCGTCGATGACAACCACGCCGGCGTTTTCCAGCCGCATCCGGATGAAGCCGGCGAGATCGAACATCGCGTGGCCTTCGCGCGCGGCGGGAAGGAAGAAGAAGGCGTTCTCCGCGTCAATCTCCACAAACCGCTCGACGAATTCGTTGCCCACTTCGTAGGAGGGCTGGCGGATCAGAGGGCCGATCGCGGCGACGATGTCAGCGCGTTCGGCGCCGAGCTTTTCCATCGCATCGACGGTGGATTCGACGATGCCCGTCAGCGCGCCCTTCCAGCCGGCATGCGCCGCACCGATCACGCGCGCGTTGGGGTCGACAAACAGGATCGGTCCGCAGTCGGCCGCGGTGACGCCGATGGCAAGACCTTCGGTGCGGGTGACGATGGCATCGGCGCGCGGGCGCGATGTGCCCTCCCACGGGTCGGTCGCTACCACGGCATCGGGCGAATGGATCTGCCACACGCCGAGAAAATGCGCCGGCGTGACGCCCAGCTGCTCGGCCATCCGGCGGCGGTTTTCCGCGACATGGGCGGGGTCGTCGTTGGACCCGATGCCGCCATTGAGGCTGGCGTAGATGCCCTCGGAGACGCCGCCGTCGCGGCTGAAGAAAGCGTGACGCAGGCCGGGAACGGCAGACAGCAGCGGCGATTCCAGCTTCATGGCGCATCAGTCCCGGCGTCCGGCTTCTCGTCGCCAAACCCCGCCAGCGAGGTGAGGTTTGGCTCCGAGACCGCCAGCACCTTGAACATCGATCCCATGCCGCCGCGGCCACCGCCGACCAGCCGTTTCAGCGCGCCCGCGATGTCTTCGGAAACTTCAGGCGAGGCCTTTGCCATCAGGGTCACCGCGCGGGTTTCAATGCCGAGCCGCTTGAGAAAATCTCCCTGCGGCACCGGGCCGTGGACCCGCGCGCCGAGATCCTCGGCGGCGCGCACCAGTGCCTGAAAATCGACGTGGGCCGTCACGTCGGCCTGTCCGGGACTTTTCAAGGGGTCGGTGAAACTGTGACGGACGATGGCCTGAAACGTGTCACCGGCGTCGCTGCGCAGGTGACCGTAATCGATAATCAGGGCCGCGCCATCCTGGTCGCGCACGCGGCTCGCGATTTTCATGATCTCGGCGTCCGGCCGCCATTCGAACACCGCACCGACCGGAGCGGCGCGCACCAGCGGCGGCAGCAGGATGTCGAAACGCGGAATCGGTTCGGGGGCTGTGCCGAATCCCAGTTTGCCGTTGCTGTCGATCTCGACGGTACGCTCGTGCCAGCCGGTCTCGCCCCTCACCGCCTGGTGGATCGGCAGCACGTCGAAATACTCGTTGGCGAGGATGACGGAGGGCCCGTCCGGCACGTCGTCGATGGTGTCGTGCCAGGCAATGTTGCGCACGGCTGACAGCGCGGCTTTCTGCTTTTCGTGCAGCACGGGATTGATCTCGACGAGATGGACGCTGAGTGCCTGATAGAGCGGCGGCAGCACGCGCAGCGCGCGCAACGCATCCGCCATCATGGTGCCGCGGCCCGGTCCGAGTTCGATCAGCCGCAGCAGCGAGGGCGAACCGATCGCCTTCCACACCGACGCCGCCCACAGCCCCAGCAATTCGCCGAACATCTGGCTTACCTCGGGCGCGGTGGTGAAATCGCCCTCGCGCCCCAGCGGATCGCGGGAAAGGTAATAGCCGTGCTTGGGATGCATCAGGCACAGCTCCATGTAACGCCACACCGGCATCGGGCCGGACGACTTGATCAGCTTCTTGATCTCGGACTGGAGCGGCGAATATTCGGTCACGAGATTCCTTGAACGGGTGGCGCTATTTGCCTCACGGTCTTGCGGCGCCATGCCACCACAAAAATGATTACTCCTGCAATGATCATCGGCACGGACAGCAGCATGCCCATGGTCAGCCCGCCCCACAAGAATCCAAGCTGCGGGTCGGGCTCCCTGAAAAACTCGCTAATGATGCGCGTAATACCATAAATCGCGATGAAGCTGCCGAGGATCAGGCCGGGCCGCTTCAAGGCGCCCATCCGGATCATCACCGCCAGGATCGTGAACAGCACGATCCCCTCGAGCCCCGCCTCATAGAGCTGGCTCGGATGGCGTGGAAGATGAAGGGCGTCATTTGGAAACACCATTCTCCAGGGCACGCTTGAGTCCGCCGGCCGGCCCCACAGCTCGCTGTTGATGAAATTGGCCAGCCGCCCGAGAAACAATCCGATCGGACCGACCGCAGTGGTGATATCGCCGAGCGACAGGATTGAGATGTTGTTGCTGCGGGCGAACAACATTACCGCGGCGACGCAGCCGAGAAAGCCGCCATGGAACGACATGCCGCCTTTCCACAATTCAAAAATCTCGGCCGGATGCTGAATAAAGAACGGCAGATTGTAGAACAGCACATAGCCAGTGCGGCCGCCGAGGATGATGCCGATCGTGACCCAGAGGATAAAATCGTCCATTTGCGGAAGGGTGATCGGCGCCGGCCCGCCCCAAAGCCCTTCGTTCTTGAGCAACGCGCGGGCGTAGAGCCAGCCGAGCACGATGCCGCCGATATAGGCCAGCGCATACCAGCGAATTGCGATTGGTCCGATCGAGATGGCGATGGGATCGAACACCGGAAAGGTAATGGTGAGGAAGGGCATTGCGCCTTCTTATGACCAGAGGTTGCGGCGATAGAGCGAAAGCAGCCGTTCCCAATGCCGCTCGGCCGCGTCGCGAGCATAGACCGGTCGCTTCGGAAACGCGAAGCCGTGATGGGTGCCGGGATAGATCTCGACCTCGGCATTGGCGCGATCGTTCTTCATCGTCTGCCTTACTTTCTCGATGGTTTCGATCGGCGCGTAAATATCGGTCTCGGCGCAGCCGAAATAGAGCTCGGCCTTGGTCTTTTGCCCGGCGAGATGCGGGCTGTCGGGCTGGTCGGTCGCCAGATGCGTTCCATAGATCGATGCCGCGGCTTTGACGCGATCCGGAAAATGCGTCGCCGCGTTGATCGCATATCGACCGCTCATGCAGTAGCCGACGGTGCCGACCCTATCCGTGCGCGCCGCAGGCTGGCCTTCGGCATAGGTGAGCAGAGCGCGCGTATCCTCCATGACCAGGGGAATGTTGATCGAGTTCATGTATCCGAACATGCGCTTGCGTTCCGGCGCCTCCGGGTCTGGCGGGATCGGCCCCAGCTCCATCACGCCCGATCGGTAATAGAGGTTCGGCAGCATCACGTAATAGCCAGATGTGCCGAGCCGCCGCGCCATGTCGCGCAGTTCCTCACGGATCGCCGGTGCGTCCATGTAGAACAGGATGACGGGGTGCGGCCCGCCGCGTTCGGGATGGGTAATGAAGGTGGTGGTGTGGCCGTCTTTGGTCGGAATCTCGATCTGCTGGTCGATCATGGGGCGCTTCTTCTCGCTTCTCGATTTATGGTTTCTTGGCCCGGCATGCGATACGATTGCAAGGAAACCAGGACATGACAAGGCGACCTGGCTTTGGGACAATGCGGTCTTGAACAGTGTCGCCGGGATCGCCATTGTCTTGTTCTGCCGAGCCTGCGCAGTGAAGCGGAGATTTGAGGGATGACCCAGACCAGTAATCGGTTTTTCGACGAGATCGGGCGTCTGATGAACGATGCCGCCGGCGCCGCCCAGGGCGTCAAGCGCGAGGTCGACACCCTCGTACGCAATCAGGCCGAAAAAATCCTGCGCGACCTCGATATTGTCAAGCGCGAGGAGTTCGAGGCCGTCAAGGACATGGCACGGCTGGCGCGCGAGGAAAACGAGGCGCTGAAAGCGCGTATCGCAGCTCTGGAAGCCAAGCTCGGAACCGCCCCGTCGGCGCCGGACGTGGGCAGCCTTCGGACGGACGGCTGATTTTCTCCGTTCCAGATGGCAAAGGCCAAGCGCGATCTGCCGGTTATTGCTTTCCAATCGCAGCAGGCCTGGGAGCGGTGGCTGGCGTCGCAGCCCGTGCAGTCGCAGGGGCTGTGGCTGAAACTGGCGAAGAAATCTTCGGGAATAGCGAGCGTTTCAAAACAGGAGGCGATCGATTCAGCGCTGTGTCATGGCTGGATCGATGGCCAACTCGACAGTTTTGACGACAAACATTAGCTGATACGCTTCACGCCACGTCAATCCAGCAGCAAATGGTCGGAGAAAAATCGCACCCGGGCGCTCCAACTCGTGGAACTGGGGCATATGAAGCCCGGCGGATTGAACGAGATCGAGCGCGCCAAGAAGGACGGGCGCTGGGGCGCCGCATACGCGCCGCAAAGCACGGCACAGGTGCCCGACGATCTTCGCGCCGCTCTGGCAACGAACAAAAGAGCAAGGAGCTTCTTCGAGACCCTCGATAGTACCAACCGCTACGCGATCCTCTACAGAATTCACAGCGCCAAGAAGCCTGAGACCCGGATGGAGCGCATCGAGAAATTTGTCGGGATGCTGGTCAAGGGCGAGACCATTTACCCGCCCAGATCCAAGTCTCGTACAAAATCTTGAGGAAAATGGGTCGGACGCGCCAAAGGGCCTCCCACGCTTGTGGTTGCCTCGGGCGGCTCGATTTCAGAAAAATCCTTTCATTTCCTTGTCATTTCGCCCCTTTGGGGCTAGAACGCCGCCACGTCCGCAGCCCCCGCACCCCTGGAGGCTTGCTGCGAGTACCAAACGGGCCGCGATGCGGCCTTTAACTTTTTAGAAAACAAGGACTTAAGACAATGGCGACCGTCAAGGAATTGAAGGCGACCGCACGTCCGAAGAGCGGCAAGGGGGCCGCCCGGGCAGAGCGTCGCGCCGGGAGAGTGCCCGGAGTGATCTATGGTAACAACCAGCCCCCCGTAACCATTTCGGTCGATGATGCCGACCTGCGCCAGCGCATCCTGGCCGGCCGGTTTCTCACCACGATTTACGACATCGATCTGGAGGGCAAGAAGCACCGCGTGATTCCGCGTGACTTTCACCTCGATCCGGTGCGCGATTTTCCGATCCACGTCGATTTCATGCGGCTCGGTGAAGGCGCGACCATTCGCGTCAGCGTTCCCCTGCACATCCAGAACGCGGAATCGGCACCCGGCGTGAAGCGCGGTGGTACCGTCAACATCGTCACCCACACCATCGACCTGGAATGCTCGGTCGATAACATTCCGCAATTCGTTGAAGCCGATGTCGGCGGGCTTGAGATCAGCTACTCGCTGCATCTGTCCGACATCAAATTGCCCGCCGGCGTGAAGTCGCTGTTGCGCGAGGATGTGACGCTGGTGACCATCGTGCCGCCGTCCGGCTACGCCGAAGAAATGAAAGCCGCTGCGGCGGCCGCGGCTGCCGGTCCGGCGGCTGCTGCCGGTGCTGCGGCTGCGCCCGGCGCCGCTCCGGCGGCCGGCGCCGCTGCTGCTGCGCCTGCGGCGGGTGCTGCTCCCGCAGCGGGTGCGAAGGCGCCTGCGGCCGGCGCCAAGGCGCCTGCCGGGGGCGGCGACAAGAAGAAGTAATAGAGCGCGGGATGCCGCGTCATGCTGCTCTTCGTTGGTCTCGGCAATCCCGGCGCGAAATACGCGCATAACCGACACAATATCGGCTTCATGGCCGTTGATGAAATCGCGCGGCGTCATGGTTTCGCACCATGGCGCCGTCGCTTTCAGGGCGAGACTTCGGAAGGCACGCTAGACCACGAGAAGGTTGTCCTGCTGCGGCCGACGACTTTCATGAACGAGTCAGGGCGTGCGGTTCAGGAAGCCGCGAATTTCTTCAAGCTCGGGGCCGGCGAGATTATCGTGTTTCAGGATGAGCTCGAACTGCCCCCAGCAAAAGTTCGCGTCAAGGTCGGCGGCGGCATCGCCGGCCACAACGGGCTGCGCTCGGTCTCCGCGCATATCGGCAACGATTATCGCCGCGTGCGGCTCGGGATCGGTCACCCCGGTATCAAGGAACTGGTGCATGGCCACGTGCTCTCGGACTTCGCCAAGAGTGACCGGCCTTGGGTCGAGGCGCTGTGTGCGGCGGTTGCCGACAATGCTGGCCTGCTCGCGAGCGGCAAGGATTCGACGTTCCAGAACAAGGTGCATCTGGCGATGCAGGCCAAGGGATTTTTCGACACGGACAGCGGCGGCGACGTCTAACGCGCCGCCGGTCACGATAACGACTCTTCAGGAAACATCATGGGATTCAAATGCGGTATCGTCGGGTTGCCCAATGTCGGCAAGTCGACGCTGTTCAATGCGCTGACCGAGACGGCGGCGGCGCAGGCGGCGAATTATCCATTCTGCACCATCGAGCCGAATGTCGGCGAGGTCGCGGTGCCGGATCCCCGGCTCGACAAACTGGCGGAGATCGCCAAGTCCGGCCAGATCATTCCGACCCGGCTGACTTTCGTCGATATCGCTGGGCTCGTGCGCGGCGCCTCGAAGGGCGAAGGCCTCGGCAACCAGTTTCTCGCCACCATCCGCGAGGTCGACGCGGTCGCTCATGTGGTGCGCTGCTTTGAGGATTCCGACATCACCCATGTCGAAGGCAAGATCGCGCCTTTGGCGGACATCGAGACCATCGAGACCGAGCTGATGCTCGCCGATCTCGAAAGCCTGGAAAAGCGTGTCGATAACCTGAGCAAGAAGGCAAAAGGCAACGACAAGGACGCCAAGGAACAGCTCGACCTCGTCAACCGCGCGCTGGTGCTGCTGCGCGAAGGCAAGCCGGCGCGGTTCCTCGAGCGCAAACCAGAGGAAGAGCGCGCCTTCGCCATGCTCGGGCTGTTGACGTCCAAGCCGGTGCTGTACGTCTGCAACGTCGAGGAAGCTTCCACCGCCAAGGGTAACAGGTTTTCGGAAGCCGTCGCCGAACGCGCCAAAAAGGAAGGCGCGGTTGCGGTGACCATCTCGGCCAAGATCGAATCGGAGATCGCGACGCTGTCGCGCGAGGAGCGCGCCGAATTTCTCGATACGCTCGGGCTGGAGGAAGCCGGCCTCGACCGCCTGATCCGCGCCGGCTATCAGCTCCTTGACCTCATCACCTATTTCACCGTTGGCCCGAAGGAAGCCCGCGCCTGGACCATCCATCGCGGCACCAAGGCGCCTGCGGCCGCAGGCGTCATCCATACCGATTTCGAGAAGGGTTTCATCCGCGCCGAGACCATTGCCTACGCCGATTACGTCGCGCTCGGCGGTGAAGCTGGCGCCCGCGACGCCGGAAAATTGCGGCTGGAGGGCAAGGAGTATGTCGTCGCCGACGGCGACGTCATGCATTTCAGGTTCAACAATTGATCGGAGACTAGTGCCCCGCCCCCTGGTCGCGGATCGCGCCGAGATGTTCGTTGATGCGGAACACGATCAGGATAAATTCCGCAGCGATGCGCGAAAAGATGATCCCGACCACGACGCTGGCGATCGAGGACAAGAGCTGAATGAATCCGCCGAACGGGCTGATCGCCATCGCGGCAAGGCCGGAAAAGATGCCGGCGATGCCGAACAGCCCGATTAACGCGATGACCAGCCAGTAAAATGTCTTGATGATGGTGGGTGTGATAAAGCGGTCCCACTGAAACAGATCCTGAAAATCGAACATCGGTGGTTCTCCCGGCAAGTCGAGTATGATTCGCGTCCAACCTGTGCCTTGTCCGCAAAGGGCTAGCTCCGAATGTCGGTTCGAGCAAGTCGGGGACGAGCCATGCATGTGGGCGGGTTGAGATTGCCGCAAACTGCGGCCACAATCGGGCTTTTCCCCCCTGTGTCCCCTGTCATGACCACGCTTGCCTTCGAAGACTTCAAGCCCGGCCATTTGGGCCAATTCGGACCTCGCCGCGTCACGCGCGAGGAAATTCTCGGCTTTGCCGCCGAGTTCGACCCGCAGCCCATGCATCTCGACGAAGAGGCGGCTTCGCGGTCTATGTTGAAGGGGCTTTCCGGTTCGGGCTGGCATCTTTGCTCGGTCATCATGCGGATGATGTTCGACGGCTTTATCGGCCGCACGGCGTCGCTGGGCTCGCCGGGAGTCAACGAGGTGCGCTGGCTCGCGCCGCTTCGGCCGGGCGATGAGCTCATGCTCGATGTCGAGGTGACGGAAGCAAGGGTTTCCCGCAGCCGTCCCGCCACCGGCATCGTGACGTTCAAGGCTGTGGTGAGCAACGCGGCCGGACAGGCGTTGTGCGAGATGGTCTCGCCGATCATCGTGCGGCGACGCGATGATACCGCTTCCGGGCAGGCGGGCTGATGCGGTTCTTCGAAGACATCGAGATCGGGCAGCGGCGTGAACTTGGCTCGTTCACCTTCACGGCCGACGGAATCAAGAAATTCGCGGCCCAGTTCGATCCGCAGCGCTTTCATCTCGACGAGGAGGAAGGGCGCAAATCGCTGTTCGGCGGTCTCGCCGCGTCGGGCTGGCATGTCGGATCGGCCTGCATGAAACTTCTTGTGGCCGACGGCCAGCGCCGGGCCAGGGAAGCCGCGGCGCGCGGCGAGAAGGTTGCGATCTGGGGGCCGTCACCGGGATTTCGCGAGCTGCGCTGGATCAGGCCGGTGCTGGCAGGCGATACCATCCATTTCGCAAGCGAGGTCGAATCGCTGCGCGCCTCTTCGAGCCGTCCCGAATGGGGTATCCTGGAGGCCCGCAATACCGGCACCAACCAGCGCGGCGAGCCGGTTTTCTCGGTGCTGGCGACGGCCTTTGTGCCGCGACGGAACGGCACCGGCTGAACCAGACGGAGCCGGTTCCTCGCTAACTCATTTTGAACCTGTGCCTGCCAAATAGGACACAAGGACAGTATTGAGGGGACGATCATGGCAGACCGCCGCGGTTTGAAATTCCTGGGCTTTATCTTCGCAACCGTGACGCTCGCGGTCATGCTGGCGACCGGGATGGTGGTGAAAGGCTACGCCGACGGTGCCTATTCGCTCGAAGGCGAGCCGATCGCCGTCGACTGAGTCAGACTTCGCTAACCATAGCGGCAAAATCCAGAGCATTTTCCGGCCAGGCCCGTTCCTGCTCGCCGAAAGAAATTCGATCCGTGAAAACTGATCCTGCGCCGCAAAGCGGCCTCTCCGCTATCGGCCCACGCGCGGAAATCTTTCGGAAAATATCAGCGGCTCCAGATCAGCGCCAGCGCCAGCACCGCGGCCACCAGCAGCCCGACGAAGCGGATCATGATGGTGCCCATGTTGTGCGGCGGCCTCCGCAACGGAATGGGATCGCTATTGTCAGGCCGAATGCTTTTCATGCAGGTAAGTCCCTAAAGCTTGCCGCCGCATTGCGGCACCTGCACTTGGTCGCGGCCTGGACCCGGGAGGTTCAAGGGCGTTGCTCTTGTTTTGACGCGTTTGCTTGCGCGAAGCCTGCAGTCACCCCGGATCAGGTCCGAGGGCATGCTTCGCCTGAAGGCGCCAGCCAAACAAAACCGCCGCGCTCCGTTAAGGAGCGCGGCGGAAAAGCCCCCTGGAATTGTGGCAGATCAGCCGTTGCGGAGTCCGTCGGCGGCTCGCTTCCACTGCGAGACATTGTCGGCGATCATCCGGGTCGATTTCATCGCGGCCTGGCTGAGCTGGGCATAACCGGAAATTTCGCGCTGGACGCGCTGACCTTCGGCGTGCAGCAGGTCGCGCAGGCTTTCCAGCTCGGAAATCAGGTTCTCGATTTCCGCCAGCGACGTTCCGGCGACGCGCTGGATCAGCGAGTTGACGCTGTTAACGGTGGACTCGGCGCCCGAATCAAGGGAGGCGTCGGTACCGCTGGCCACGCTGGGCGCCGGGCGGCGCAAATAAGCGACGTCGTTGCGAACGAAATCGCGGATGCCGGCCTCGACCTCCGAGACCGCGGCGAGGTTATTGTCCTCTTCATTTGATTCAATCTTTTCAGAACGAATGACGTTCATCGGCTGTTCCCTGTTTCGCGTGTGTAGCGAGCGCGGTTGTCCCCCGCACGACGAAAGTATAGCAGCACCATCAGGGCTTCCGATTTTGGCCGCATCGCGGCCAATATGCGGCAATGCCCGATCTTTCACGGGATTTGTCGAGGGCCTCGATGATCCTACCAGCTCTGTTTGAAGCCGGCAGAGATGCTCTTGCTCGAGGTGCCGAGCGGCGTCTCGCTGATCGAGCCGGATACGCTGACGCCGCCGAACAATTTCTGCTCGGCGCCGATCTTGCGCAGCCATTTGTCGTCGTAGGAGGACAGGGTCTGGCCGGCGCTGAAGCTCGTGCCGGTGTCGGCGATGCTCAGCTTCGCCGTTTGTTCGGTTTCGTAATTCCGCGTCGCGCGCCCGGGCGTCGCAGACAAGTTTACGCAGTCTGCGCAAGGCAGACTGCTATGCGCCGGCACGGCACCCTGCTGGATCACATCGTAGCCGTTCTGCAGGGTGAGCGAATATTGCTCGCTGAGGGATAGCGACTTGCTCAAGGAGGTGCCGAGTTTGCTCTGATCCTGCAAGGGATCGACCCGGGCTTCGACCGCCGTCTTGTCCCAGATCGTGGCGACGCCGGGGGCGGTGATCGCCGCCCATGCCGTTCCGGACGACTGCGGCTCGCTTCCGCCATTGGCGACCTTTTCCGCGAGCAGCTCAGACATCGTCGCAGGCTGCCGGGTTACGGTCATGTCGGCGCCGACCCGGGTATCCCAGAACGGCGATATCGGTTGCTTCACCGACACCGCCGACCCATTCGCATTGTCCTTGGACGACCACGTCAGGTCGGACGCCGTACCCGCGCGCGGCGCACCGGGCGCCTTCGACGCCAGGCTCGTCATCAGGGTGGAGGCGTCAACGTTGAGCTGGCTCCAGTCCAGATCCCTGATGTCGGCATCGCTGAGCGCGGCGTCATCCTTGAGCGCAGTTTCGTCGGGGTCGGCGGCCTCGGTTTCCATCGCCGGGGCATTGGCTTCTTCGTTCGGAGGAACGGCCTGCGCATGCGCCGGCAAAGGGGTCAGGCCTAAACCGGCCGCCAGCAACAGCAGCCCCGCCCAGCCATATCCAAACCTCGAAATCATAGCCCGCCTGCCTGCCAGTTCGCGGACGATGGGTGCACATCGGTGCAAAATTGTGGCATGGCCTTGGGCTATGCTTCACGTCGATGCGAGGCGCAGCGCCCAAACGTCGCAATCAGCCGGCCGACGCGATCCTTGGCAGGTGAATCGGGTGACCGAGCGTCTGCTCCACCAGATCGAAGGTATCGACCAGAATGCGGATGCTGGTCAGCCGGCCGGCCTTGAATTGCGCGAATTGGGCAAGCCGCAGGCTGATCGGCTTGTTCTTGTCCAGCGCGGTCAGCGAATAGCGCATCATCGAGGCCGCGGACTCCGCGCCCAGCATGATCGATTCGCGGTCGAAGCGGTGGATCCTGATATTATCGGCGATCTGCCTGATGACTTCGAGCACGGCCGCCTTGCCGCGGCGTGCGCCGAAAAACGGAAACATGTCGATCGGGCCGTAGATCGCCCAATCGACGTCCTCGTCGATCAAGGCCTCGAGGTCTTCGCGCTGGCGCTCGTTGATCGCGCGATGCAATGCACGAGAGAAACGCCAGAGACTATGCTCTGTCATGATGTCTGCTTCCTGAACTGGATTTGCTGATCAGCAACCGGCCCTAATGGGCGTCATTGGCGACGCCGTGCCTGGAGGCCGCACTGCTATTTGAGGCCCCAACTAATCGCATTTGACCAAAACGCAATGCGCAATTTTGCATTGCACAAATGCTGTCCGGCTCCCAACTCAGCGGTCTTTCAGCGGTCTCCCAGCGGTCTCTCAGCGGTCTCTCAGCGGTCTTGGGGGCTCGCAGGCTCTCGACTGAGGGCGATTTCGGCGTCGCGGGCCGCGATGACGCCGAACAACAGCGCGCCGCCGAGCCCGCCGATCACGGCGCCGAGCGGCATGAAGGTGAAGAATACCAGCATCCCGCTATAGCCTTCAAAGCTGGTGGTTTTGAAGATTTCGACCCAGGCGAGCCCGGCCCCGACGCCAAGCGCGGCGCCGCCGAGCGCGCCCAACATCAGACCAAGCAAGGCAAGCAACGCGATTTTCATGGATGGGTTGTCGTCCGTTGATCCGTAAATCCCCACGTTTGGTCGCCGCAGGGGGCCGCGAGGTTCAACGCGGCGGAACCTATTGCTGTCGTCATTCCGGGGCGCGCCAACGGGTCGGCGCTCTGCGCCGCCCGATGACAGGCTCCGCGCGAACCCGGAATCCATAACCACGATCGGGAATATGGATTCCGGGTCTGCGCCTTACGGCGCATCCCGGAATGACATCTGGGGGCTGGCGGCTAGCTCCTGTCGGGGACGGTTTCGGTCAGCAGCGCGGCGAGGTCGCGCTCGAGCACCTGCTGGACCAGATCGAAGGTGTCGAGGATCTCGCGGATCCTGGCGATCTGCCCGTCGCGAAGCGTATAGAAAGCGGCCATGTCGAATTGCACGATGCGGTTGTTGCTGCTCTTGCGGAAGAACACCCGAAGATTCGCCGCGACCTTGTCGTCTTCGGCGACGATGATCGGTATCTCGTAGCGCATGCCGGAATAGCGGGCGTGGATCGTCGTCCACATCTGCCTGAGCTCGGCCTTGCCGCAGCGATGGCCCATGTGCGGCAGGATGTCGATCGGCGCATTGGCGAAGAACTCGATATCGTCGCTGCAATGGGACAGGGCTCCCTCGATATCGCCGGAGGAGAACACCTCGAGAAAATTCAGCACGCGCTGCCGGTGAAGATCCTCGCCCATTTTTCTTCTCCGCCGGAGTTGGACCCGACTCGGATTGTCAATCGGGTTCATATTGTGAACCGAATTGGGCGGGGATCAATCGGCAAAAAGTCCCGGCCCCCGCGAAGCAACCTGGCGCTGCGAGATTCGAAAAGGCTCTGCAATCATGGAGCGAATCCGCAGCAACGTTCGCGCAATCATCGGCAGGATGCCTGCTGTGATGGCGAGCATCATCACCGTGAACATCAGCGGCGATGCGGCAAGAACCGGGCGTCAGTTCTTCTTGCTGTTGGGCGCCTGGCCCGCCGGCGTCTTGCCGGAGGCGAACGGATTGACCGGAGCGACGCCGCCCTTCTTGAGGTTCTTGTCGGCCTTCGGCTTCTTCTTTTCCTTGTTGCTGCGCATCTGACCCTTGGCCATGGCAAACTCCCTTGCGCTCGGCTGAAAAGATTCGGCGCGATCGGACAATAGCAAGTGCGCCGGTGTTTGTATGCAGGCGGCGACAGGCAACGACCTCATTTCGTCGCGTCGCGCGCCACAGTGAGCGGCCTTGAAAGGGCGTCGCGCATTCCTACCTGAGGGCCGCCGGCCGCGCGGTTGATGGATCACGCTGCGGCCGATAGACAACCTGGATGGCTTCGACCACGCCAATGCGAGAGGATTGCCGCATGAAGACGATTGCCACTTTGCTCGCTGTCGCAGCGCTCGCGCTGGCGGCTGATGCCGCCGACGCCAAGGGCTGCCTGAAGGGCGCGGTGGTCGGCGGCGTCGCCGGTCACTATGCCGGCCATCATGCGGTGCTGGGTGCGGTCGCCGGCTGCATTTACGGGCGCCGTCACGCCAGGGAGCAGGAGCGCCTGAAGCAGCAGCAGCAACAGGCGCCGGCCGGTCAGGAGAAGTTGTGATCTCGGTACGCCGTTGCGCGCGTAATCACCTGAACTAAGCATTGATGTTTCGGCAACGGCGGTGAGCTCCCTCCCCCCTTGCGGGGGAGGGTTGGGGAGAGGGGGAGGGGGCACCACCGATGGCCTGGTTCGCGGGCTCTGGCCAAATGGATCACCCCTCTCCCTGCCCTCTCCCGCAAGGGGAGAGGGTGAATTAAATCTCGACCTAACAGGGCTT
>JBKQRS010000566.1:0-4070 GCA_052143915.1 Bradyrhizobium sp. | reverse complement strand
CGCATTGTCCACGGCAGCGGCATGGGCATTTTGCGCAAAGCCCTTCGCCAGTATCTGCAGAAGCACCCGCACGTGGAGTCTGTCACTGAACCCCCCGCAAACGAGGGCGGTGGCGGGGCCACGGTGGTCGAGTTACGGGTGTAAGGCAATCGGGTGATCTGGTCATCTGGTCATCGGGCGATCTAGAACCACATAAATTCTTCTGGAACGTCTCTCTTGTCTGGCCTGTTTACCAGTTGGTACCGATGGGTACCAACCACCCCGTGATGGGGAGGACCGTCGCCAAAGCGCGGGAACTGCGCCTGCTGTCGTCAGCCTGGATATCAACATGCCCAAGTTGGACAGCGTCACCAGCGAAGCACCTACGTATCCTCTCCACGCTGAAGTGGACTGCGAAATCGGCCGAAGGTAGACATAGCGGGAGTGCGAAATCTCCGTGCTCGGGCCCTATGAGGCTGTGCCCGGCACGCAGCTTCCTTAGATGCGCGAGAAGTAAAGGCTTGCGGCGGCAAGCGTGGATGGTGTGGCAAGAACCGGGGATCTCGGTTCCTCATCTTTCGTGGTGGCTGTGATGTTTCCACAACGAAAGAACATCAATGGACACAATCATGGCGCTCTGGTCGATCCGGAAGAAGTTACAAGTGTTGTTGCTGGTTGTCTTCTTGCCCGCGGTTGCGGTCATCGTCGCAACCGGCTTGAACCAGCGCCGGAGCGAGATCGAGGAGGCGCGAAGCAATGCCCTGCTCATGGTTAAGAGCCTAGCCGCCCAGCAGGAACAGATTGCCAGCGCGACCAAAACGATGCTCACCCTCCTGGCACAATTGCCGGCGGTGCGGAGCCTGGACGCGAAGGAATGCAACGATCTGTTCGGTGAAATACACCGTCGATTCCCCGTTTACTCGGTCATCTTGGCTGTGACGCCGGATGGAAACGTATTTGCCGCGTCCATGCCATTCAAGCCCGGCACGATCAACCTGGCAGACCGTAAACACGTTAAGGATGCAATCAGGACGCGTGACTTTTCCGTAGGAGAATATATTGTAGGAAGGATTAGTAACGTAAGATCGCTCAACTACACCTACCCGGTCTCCGACACCAAAGGGAATCTGGTCGCAATCGTCATCGTGGGCTTTAACTTGGATGAGTACACCCGCTTCATATCGAAGGCTCATCCCGCCGACGGGGTTGCGGTTGCGATCGTGGACTGGAAAGGTGTGCGGCTGTTTCGAATGCCGGAAACTCCGACTACGACTGCCGGTACGGCCTTGCCCCCCGACATATTCCGGTTCTTATCGGGCGGCTCCCAGTACGGATCTTACGAACGGGTCTCTCAGGATGGCGTGGCCCGGATCTATGCTTTCAGCCAATTGCGTCTGAGGGAAGATTTGCCTCCGTATATGTACATGCTGGTAGGCATTCCCAGAGATCCGATCATGCGCAATGCAAATCTTCGCCTGCTGAAAAACCTTTTGATACTTGTGATTTCGGCCGCCCTTGCGGTGGTGGCGGCCTGGATTTTCGTGGGATACATCCTCATTATGCCGATGACCCGGCTGGTCACGGCTACACGGCTATTCGGCAAGGGCACAATGAACGTGCGAACGGGCGTGCCTCACACCTCCGATGAACTGGGGGAATTGGCGCAATCTTTCGACGACACTATATCGTTGTTGGAGGCCAGGGATGCTGAGCGCAAGAAAGCGGAAGAGGCACTGCGTGTGGCTTCTGCGGAGACGGAGCTGTTCCTGACGTGTATTCCTTCGATCCTGATTGGATTGGATTCGCTGGGGTGTATCACCCGCTGGAATGCCGCAGCGGCAGCCACCTTCGGAATCGACGCTGCAAACGTAATTGGCCGGACCCTGGACGGCTGCGGAGTCCAGTGGTTGCACTCGGACATGAGGAGCGAAGTAGCCCGATGGCTGGCCGCCACCACCTTCCTCTCCTCTGAAGACCTCGCGTTTAAGCACGGTGACGACACGCGGTTTCTTGGCCTTGGGGTGCAACCAATCGGAGGATCGAGCGCCACTTCCGGACTCATCGTCACCGGGGCCGACATCACGCGGCGCAAATGCCTGGAGGTGCAACTGCGCCAAGCGCAGAAACTCGAAGCGGTGGGCCAACTCGCGGCTGGCATTGCGCACGAAATCAACACCCCCGCGCAGTTTGTCGGCGACAACATCGGATTTCTAAAAGACTCGTGGGCCAACATCGCCGACCTGATTCAGCTTTCCCGCCGGCTGCGGGAAGAGGTCGGCAGCGGATCCGTTCAAGCTCAGACCGCCGCCGCCCTGGACATGGCCTGCCAACGGGCCGATGTCGACTACCTGTTGGCGGAAGTACCCAGCGCCATTGATCAAGCGCGGGACGGGACGGAGCGAATCTCCAAGATCGTTCGGGCCATGAAGGAATTCTCGCATCCCGGGGGAAAAGAGAAGTGCGCGGTCGATATCAACCATGCCATTAGCACCACCATTACCGTGGCTCGAAATGAATGGAAGTACGTGGCGGATGTGGTCACGCAGTTCGACCCAAGCTTGGTCCCGGTGTCTTGCCTGGCCGGGGAGTTCAACCAGGTAATGCTGAACCTCATCGTCAACGCCGCCCAAGCGATCGCCGCAAGCACGGCGGGAACGAACGGCGCCAAAGGAACCATCACCATTTCTACCACCCAGCTGCCAGACGCGGTAAGGATTGCCATTCACGATACGGGGACCGGGATCCCGGAGCACATCCGTTCGCGCGTATTTGAACCGTTTTTTACCACGAAGCCGGTTGGGCAGGGCACTGGCCAGGGGCTTGCCTTGGCCCACACGGTGATCGTGCAAAGGCATAAGGGACAGATCTGGTTCGAAAGCGAGGCAGGCACCGGGACCACATTCTTCGTCCAACTGCCGCTCACACCAAACGCGAACCCATGATCAGGCCTTTGCGAAGTATGGCAGCGATTCCCCTGTCGTAACATCAGGATTTCACCAATAACCGCCCGGGGCTCACCGGACATATTTGCTTTTTATTCGCCTTGTGGCATACTGCGTTTGCAAGCGCTGCCGAGCTTCGCTCGGCTGGACGGCCGGGGGCGGCCGTCCCGACGTATTTTGTGGAAATGCGTGGGAGCTCAGCCGACGGAGAAAGTTTTTATTTTCGACCCGGTTTTCCTGCTGTGTTCCTCATACGTCCACAGGCGGAAATAAATTACGATGCAATGCACTCACCTCAACATCGTGGCGACTCTCGAAACTACTATCGGTCGTTTGCCGGCTAACATTGAGGCCGAGCGCTCCATTCTGGGCGCCGTCCTGCTCGACAATCACGCCTTCAACGACGCCGCCGAGCACCTCAAGCCCGAAGATTTTTCCATCGACTCGCACCGCCGTATTTATTCGCGCATGATGGATCTGGCCGAATCTTCGCGGCCTATTGACATCATCACGCTCGTCGAGGAACTCGAGCAAAAGAAGGATCTGCAAGCCGTCGGCGATGTCGGCTACATCTCCGGGCTGCTTGACGGCGTGCCCGACCGGCCTTCCATCGAGCATTACGTTCGAATCGTCCGCGACAAGGCTATTCTGCGCGGGCTGATCAACGTCTCCAATACCGCTATCGCCAAAGCCAGCGAGCAGGCCGAGCCCGCCGACGAGATCCTCAACGACGCCGAAGCCGCCGTCTTCCAGCTCTCCGAGAAGCGCATTGGCAAGGGCTTTCAGGGTATCAAGGAGATCGTCCGCAACTCCTTTGGCTCGGTCGATGCCCTGCTGCAACGCGGCCAGCGCATCACCGGCCTCGCCACCCACTACACCGATCTTGACGAGAAGACCAGCGGGTTCCAGAAATCCGACCTGGTCATTCTCGCGGCGCGGCCTTCCATGGGCAAGACCGCGCTCGCCATGAACATCGCCGAAAACGCCGCCATCGACGATGGCAAGGTCGTCGGTATCTTCTCGCTCGAAATGTCGAGCGAAGCCCTGCTGCAACGCCTGCTCTGTTCTCGCGCTATTGTCGACGCCCACAAGATGCGCACCGGCTCGCTCTGGGGCGACGACATGAAAAAAATTGTCCGCGCCATGGAG
>JBKQRS010000565.1:0-5188 GCA_052143915.1 Bradyrhizobium sp. | reverse complement strand
GCCGAGCCGCCCGATCGCAATCGTCGCGACGATGCCGATCAGCGGCGTCGTCAGGTTCGCGATCATCGCGGGACCTGCGATGGCAAAGACCTGCGCGGTCGTGACCTTGGATGTGGAACTCAAGTGGACAGCGGGCGAGTTATCGCCCGCGCGGCGCGCCGAACATCCGCGTCAGCAGCCAGACCGGGATGACGATCACGGCGCCAAGCAGGAAGTAGCGCCACAGCCAGTTGACCGCGTCGAAGCCGACATCCCGAATCCACTGGAACAGCGCCTTGATGCTCTTGAGGATATTCCAGGGATCCAAACCGATCGCCGCGAGCACCACGCCGACCAGGATCGACAGCAGGACCAGCCGGAACGCCACCGTCAGGGGCGAGCCGCCAAGGAAGCGGGACAGGCCGTCATTGGCCGCCGGCAATTCCCTTGTATCGTTTGGCATTAATGGTCTCCCGCGCGGATCGGCCCGCCAAGTCCTGTACCTAACCAAGTCCTGTACCTAACCAAGTCCTCTACCGAACCCAGTCTAGTACAGAGCAGGGCAGATGGGGAACCCGCCTGTTGGCGTCAATGGCTGCGCGCTGCCCCTGCCTTCCGTATTTTGAGATTGCGCTTTGTTAACGTGAGCCGGCATCCGCTTCGTCTGAAACCGCCATGCCTTTCAGCATCCGTTCCAGGGTTTCCAGCCGGTCGGCCTCGCGGGGCGGCTTGTCCCAGCGCAGCCGGTTGATGCGCGGAAACCGCATCGCCACGCCGGATTTGTGCCGCGACGAGCGTTGCAGGCCTTCGAAAGCGACTTCCAGCACCAGCCCCTGTTCAGGTTCATGAACGACATGGCGGACGGGACCGAATTTTTCGGTCGTGTTGCGGCGGACGAAACGATCGATCTGCAGCAGTTCTTCGTCGGTGAAACCGAAATAGGCCTTGCCGACCGGCACCAGTTGCTCGCCATCTTCACCTGAGGTCCAGACCCCGAACGTGTAATCCGAATAATAGGACGAGCGCTTGCCGTGGCCGCGCTGCGCATACATGAGCACGGCATCGATGATGTGCGGATCGCGCTTCCATTTCCACCACTGGCCCCGGGGACGGCCGGGAAGATAAAGCGCGTCGCGCCGCTTCAGCATCACGCCCTCGACTGCGTCGGCATCCTCGCCGGCACCGGCGTTCGCAGGATCGCGCCGCGCCGATGTCAGCGCGTCCCAGCTGTCGAAGCCAATCGTCGGTGAGAGGTCCACCTTGGCATCGTCGAGCCTGGCGACGAAAGCCTCCAGCCGGGCGCGGCGCTCGGCAAACGGCAGGGTACGCAGGTCGGTGACGCCGTCGCCAAGCAGATCGTAGGCGCGCAAATGGATCGGATAATCCCTGATCAGTTTCGGCGAGACGACCTTGCGGTTGAGGCGCTGCTGCAGCACGTTGAAGGACTGCACCCGGCCGTCGCGCACCACCAGCAATTCGCCGTCGATCGCGAACGAAGCTTGATGCCGAAAAGTGTCAAGCGGTTTTCGGGAATCATCAAGCTTCGAAAAGGAATCTTGAAGGTGCAGCGAGGGCAGCAGGTCCGGGAAGCTCTTGCTGATATCCTCGCCGGTCCGCGAATAGAGTCGCGCAACACTATTGCCGCGCGCGTCTTTTCCGCTCACCGCCTGCACCCGGATGCCGTCCCATTTCCATTCCGCGATGTAGTCGACCGCATTGAGATGGGCGAAGTCGCTATTCTCGATCGCATGCGCCAGCATCACCGGCCGGAACGGCGCGGGATCGAGATTGACGGGCTTCTCGCCGCGGCCTTCCAGCCACGCGAACAGCTCGAGGTAGGGCGGCGCCAGTCCCGGCCATATAAGTTCGACATCGTGAGGATCCTTGTCGCCGAGTTCGGCCGCGGTGGTCTTGGCGAGCCGCGCCGAGATCCCGATCCGCATCGCGCCGGTGACGAGTTTCAACAACGCCCAGCGGCCGGTCTCGTCCAGCTCGTCGAGCCAGCGTGAGAGCTGCCTTGGCAATTCGGTCTTGCCCAGCGTGCGGAGCGTGGTGACGACTTCGGTGATGGTGGGGGGCGGTGGGTTGTTGTGGCCGGGCGCCGGTTTGTCGTAGCCGGGCACAATGCGCTCCCCTCCCTCCCCGCCGCTGCGCGGGGGGAGGGGAGCAGGAAGAGCCGCGGCGGCTCTCTCGCCCCTTGCGGGAAGGGGGTGGCCCAGCAACGACTCTTCGCGATCGCTCACCCCCTTCGGCCACATCAGCGCCACCGTCTCCGAGAGGTCGCCGACGTAATCATACGACAGCGCGAACAGCACGGGATCGCTGCGCTCAGTGATCAGGTCGCGGACAAGTGCCGGCTTGGCGTGCTTGAACGACAACGCGCCGGTGAGGGCTGCGAGCGCGTAGCCGCGATCGGGATCTTCGACCTCGCGGAAATAAGCGGTGAGCAGCCGCAGCTTGTTGTTGCGGCCGGGCTCACAGGCGAGCCGATCGAGCAGTTCGGCGAAACGGTTCATTCGTCCGTTTCCTCTAGTATCGTCTCGCCTTCATCCTCATCGCCATAGCCGACGAGGTCGAGCGGCCGCGCGGCGAGGCCGCGTGTCTTGCACCAATGCACCAGCGCGTCTTCCTGGCCGTGGGTGACCCAGATCTCGCCCGCGCCTGTGGCGGCGATGGTGGCGGTGAGGCCGTCCCAGTCGGCGTGGTCCGAAATCACCAGCGGCAGTTCGACGCCGCGCTGGCGGGCGCGGGCGCGCACCCGCATCCAGCCCGAGGCGAAGGCCGTGACCGGATCTGGAAACCGCCGCGTCCAGATGTCGGAAGTGGCCGAAGGCGGCGCCAGCGTGATGGTGCCGGCGAGATCGGCCTTCTTCATGCCCCTGACCGGGCGGAGATCCCCCAGCGCCACGCCGCAGGCCTGGTAATAGCGGGTGATGTTTTCCATCGCGCCGTGCAAATAGACCGGCGCGTCGTAACCGGCGGCACGCAACAGCGCGATCACGCGTTGCGCCTTGCCGAGTGAATAGGCGCCGACCAGATGCGCCCGCTCCGGGAATAGCGCTACCGAGGCCAGCAGCTTTTTCACTTCGTCCGCGGCAAGCCCGTGGCGAAACACCGGCAGGCCAAAGGTGGCCTCGGTGATGAAGACGTCGCAGGCGACTGCCTCGAAGGGCGCGCAGGTGGGGTCGGGCGCGTCCTTGTAGTCGCCGGAGGCGACGATGCGGACGCCCCCGTGAGCTACCGCGATCTGCGCCGAGCCCAGCACGTGACCTGCGGGATGAAATTTGACGGTGACATCGCCGAGTTTGATCTCTTCGCCAAAGCGAATCGCCTGCGTGCCACCCGCAAAGTTTTCACCGTAGCGCAGCCGCATCATGTCGAGCGTCTCTTGCGTCGCCAGCACCGCGCCGTGACCCGGCCGCGCATGGTCGGAATGGCCGTGGGTGATGACGGCGCGCTCGACCGGCCGCACCGGATCGATGTGGAAGCCGCCGGGCTTGCAAGCTAGGCCGGCGGCCACGGGCATCAGGATGTCTTGCGGACGCATTTCGATAATATAGGCTGTGGCGCATGATCCGCCAAAGTGTGGGCGGTTTGGCGATAAGATCATGCGCAATTATGATTTGGAGCGCGATCGGACGCAAAACCGGGTACCACTTTTGCTGATCGCGCTCTATTCCCGCTTCCAATCCACTGAATCCCGCCATCGGTTCCGACAATGCCCGCGCGATTGTTTCTTTCCTCCGGCGATCTGGTTGCCGACCGGCGGTTTGATTTTGCACGCGACCTGCAGCTCAAGGGCGACCTCGCCGCCGCCGCCGATCTCTTGGCCCAGGCAACCGAACTCGCGCCCGGCTTTGCCTCGGCCTGGTTTACGCTTGGACAAATCCGTGAACAGCTCGGCGAGCGGGACGCGGCGATTGCGGCCTTCCGAAAGGCGCGCGACGCCGATCCCGAGGACCGGCACGGCGCGAGCCTGCGACTGATGCTGCTCGGGGCCGAGAAACTGTCTGACATGCCCCCGGCCTATGTCCGCGCGCTGTTCGATCAATATGCGCCGAAGTTCGAGGCAGCCCTGGTCGACGATCTCGGCTATCGCGGGCCCGCGCTGTTGTTCAAGGCGGTGCTGGCCGCGCGGCGCGCGGTCCGCAAACCGGCCTTCTTCAAACGTGCCATCGATCTCGGCTGCGGCACCGGACTGGCGGCGACCGCCTTCGCCAGGGAGGTCGATCACTTCACCGGCATCGACCTGTCGCCGCGCATGATCGAGAAGGCCCGTGCCACCGGGCTTTATGCCCGGCTCGAGGTGGCCGACATGCTCGAGGGCTTGCACGCCAGACCCGATGCGAGCGCCGAGTTCATCCTCGCTGCGGACGCGATGGTCTATGTCGCCGATCTCGCCCCCGTGCTGAAGGAGGCGAAGCGCGTGCTGGTCGCGGGCGGTTTGATGGCTTTCACCGTGGAAACGCACGGGGGCGACGGCGTCACGATCGGCGAGGGGCTGCGCTACGCCCATGGCGCGCCTTACGTGCGTGGTTCGATCGAAGCTGCCGGTCTTGCATTGTCGCAGCTTGAAGAACTGTCGGCCCGCAACGAGGACAATGTGCCGGTGCCGGGGCTGGTCGTTGTCGCGGCAAAATCCTGAACCATTCTGATTCGTCATCTCCAGGACGTTCTTCTCCCCTCCCTCCGCGAAGCGGCGGGGAGGGGTCGGGGGTGGGGGTGGCTCCACGAGTTCTCACTCTCATATTGACACTGAGCCTGCCGCTGCGCCCCCCTGCCCCAACCCCTCCCCGCCACGCGCTGCGCGCGCGGGGGGAGGGGAGAGATTGGCGCTCGCAGCGTAGCCCCGGAAAATCCTGATCCATGCTTGGCGATTACATTGATCAGACCCGGCTTTTTAGGCTCTCGACCGGCGCGGCCAGACCGGCTTAACCTCAGCCCTGTGAATAGCCTCGAACCAGATCTTTTTTCATCTTCGCTGCTGCCCGAAACCTTTCTGCGCTGGTTTTCCTCGCGCGGATGGTCGCCGCGCCAACATCAGCTGGCGTTGCTCGAAAAAGCCCGCGCCGATCGCTCGGCGCTCCTGATCGCGCCCACCGGCGCCGGCAAGACGCTCGCCGGATTTTTGCCGACGCTGGTGGAGCTGTCTTCCTTCTCCCCTCCACCCACGCGCAAGGCGCGTGGTGGGGAGGGGTCGGGGGTGGGG
>JBKQRS010000564.1:0-18748 GCA_052143915.1 Bradyrhizobium sp. | reverse complement strand
CGGTAACACCCCAACAGCTGAAAGCTTACGAGGAAGCCTTTATGGAGCAGGTCAGAAAAGGCGACCTCTTGTTTCACGGCGATGCCGCGACCGCAAAACAGATGAACGTCGTGCTCTCAAACACGGGAATGGCCTGCGCGATGTGCCATCCCTTTGCCTCCGACACGCATCCCCAGGCGTTCCCGAAGTTTCAGGTGAGCATGAACAAGTTCGCGACGCTTCGCGACATGATCAACTGGTGCATCGAGAAACCCAACCAGGGCGAGAAGATCGATCCTGATTCGGACGCGATGAAGGCCCTGGAAGCATATATCTACTGGTCAAACACCGGCTCGGTGTTGGTCCCGGGCAAGTACTAGTTCTGTTCCTGTTCGACACGGAGCGACAGGTCCCAGTTTCAGCTTTGCTGACGGGCCGCTCGAGGCCCGCCCGCGATGATCCTCGATGGAGTAGAGGTGCCATCGATTTCAGTAGTGGTGCTTGAGGCCGTGTCGACGGCGGAGAGGGGCGTGCAATGGCAGAAGCGTTGCATGGCAGGTTTACCGGCATCGACCTGGATGAGCTGGTCGATCGGCGGGTGGTGCTGACGTGGCTTTATTGGGGGATGTTCTGGCTCATAGTCACCCCCTCGGTCGGCGTGGCGCTATCGGGCCTCTTCAATTATCCCGATTATCTCGGCACCAACCTGGGCCTGACCTTCGGCAGGCTCCGGCCAGTCCACGTCAACGGCGTCATCTTCGGCGCTTTTTCGACCCTGTTCATCGGCGAATGTTATTACTTGGTGCCGCGCCTATGCGGCGTTCGGGTGGTTTGGGGAGAGTGGGGCGTAGCGCTGGCATGGGTGTGGAGCCTCGCCCTCATAGCTGGGCTCATCTCGCTGCCTTTCGGCTACAATCACGGACTCGAAGCTGGCGAGCTCCCGCTGTTCGCCGAAATCCCGTTACTGCTCGTAGTAGCCGCGGCAACTGCGCAATTCATCGCAACCATTGCGCAGCGTCTCGAGCCAGCGCTCTATGTCGCGCTCTGGTACCTCATCGCCGCCTTCATATGGACGACGATGAACCTCGTTCTGGGCAGCGTGATCCTGCCTTACACGATTTCAGGCATCAACAGCGCGGCCTTCCACGGTCTCTACATTCACTACATCGTCGGCCTGTGGATCACGCCGGCAGGCTATGTGGTGATCTATTACTTCCTCCCGCTCAGCGTGCAGAATCCGCTCTACGCCCATAAGCTCTCGCTGGTCGGCTTCTGGTCCCTCGCGCTGTTCTATCCCTTCGTCGGCATCCATCATTATCTCTACAGCCCAATCGCTGACTGGGCCGAGACGCTGGCGATCGTCACCTCCATGTTGCTCATCATTCCAGTGTGGACTGTGCTGGTGAACTTCTTCGGCACCGTGATGGGCCGGTGGGACGGCTTCGGAAGGAATCTTCCGGCGAAATTCCTGATCATGGGCTCGATCATGTACCTGTTGGGCTGTTTCCAGGGCTCGGTCGAGGCGTTGCGCTCCATCCAGCAGCCAACCCATTTCTCGGACTTCGTCATCTCGCATTCGCACCTTACGGTGTTCGGGACATTCGTCGTCTGGGCGATGGGTGGTCTGGTTTATCTTTGGCCGCGGCTATGGGGACGCGAGCTGTGGTCATTCACGCTCGGCAACTGGTCATTCTGGCTGATCACCGTCGGCATTTCCACCATGGGCCTGGTGCTGACGGCCGCTGGTCTCCAGCAAGGCTTCGAGTGGATGAATGGTACCGAGTGGGTCGACACCGTGGTGCGGATGAAGGGCTATTGGTTGGTGCGGACTCTCTCTGGCATCAGCATGGACATTGGGATGTCTCTGCTTGTCATCAATCTGATGATGACAGCGCTGACCAGGCCGGGCGAGGCAAGGGAACCAATGCCGAGACCCGGGGCGGCCCCGGTTCCCGCCGGAGGGCCGGCCCAATGAACGCGCGTTTTGTCGCCCTGGTGGCTGGTGTCTTCTTCTTCTTCCTCGCCGTCGCCACTCAAGGCATTCTACCCTTCGTCGAACCGTCAGCGCGCACCAACCGGGTGACCGCGGTCGTCCGCACCGATTTGGGCCAGCTCAAATGGATGTTGGCCGAGGCCACAGATTATACGCCGCTGCAGGCACTCGGCCGCCGCGTGTATCTGCGCGAGGGCTGCTGGTATTGCCATTCCCAGTACGTTCGTCCAGTGACGGGCGAGACGCGCCGCTGGGGCCCGGTCAGCGAGGCAGGCGAATACGCCTTCGACGTTCCGCACCTGTTTGGTACCCGACGCATCGGGCCTGATCTGACGAGGGTCGGGCTCAAATACAGCGACGAGTGGCATTTCGCCCATTTTTGGAATCCGCGCAGCCTCACTGCAGATTCAATCATGGCTCCATATCGGGAGTTATTTGATGCACCCGCGGAGCCGGTGAAGATTGTCGATGACGGGGCCGGTAATCGCACACTCGATAAAACGTCGGATACCGCAAGGCTATTCGACTTCACAAGCAAGGAGCAAATCAAGCTCACGCCGAATACGGACGGGCTGTTGTTTGTTCCGATGCAAGCGCACGGCAAGTTTCCAATCGTGTGGGCGCCAAATAAGGAGTACACGGGCGAGACGGTCAAGATTGCCGCTGAGACGGAAGAGCTCAGGGGCCTCATCGCGTATGTGCAGAAGCTTGGCATGAATCGCGGCAAGTGGCGCGACATGTTCGAGCCGCAGCAGCTCGCGGTCACGGACGCCACCCTCCCGCGCTCGGGCGAATGGATCGCGTACGGCAAGGAGGTCTACGAGCGGCGATGTATCGGTTGCCACGGCATCAAGGGCGACGGCAATGGACCTGCCGCAACCTTCATGTTCAAGCAGCGACCGCGAAACTTTAATGCAGCGGTCTTCAAGTTCCGGCTGACCCAGAAGCCGATCCCCACCGACGGCGACCTGCTGCGAACCATCAGCCGCGGCGTGCGCGGCACGGCGATGCCGGCGTGGTACGAGTTGCCACTGACGGATCGGCTCGCTGTCATCCAGTACATCAAATATGTACTTGCGGTCGAACGCTCCGACCCCGCAGCACCCTATGCCTTCTTCACCGAGGAGCCGCCAGGCGCGCCATTGTACATTGGGCGACCGCCTGCGCCGTCCGAACAGCTGGTCGCTCATGGTAAGGAGGTCTGGCAAAACGCCAAATGCTGGGAGTGCCACGGAAATACCGGCAAGGGTGATGGTGAGAAAGCTCCGGGTCTGAAAGATGATTTAGGCTTCCCGGCTCCGCCCGCGGATCTCACCAGCGGCCAATTTAAATCGGGTCCGGCAGTGGATGATATCTTCAGGACCATGAGCACCGGCTTGAGCGGAACGCCCATGCCTTCTTACCGCGACTCGCTGCCGGAGGAGGACCGCTGGGCTCTTGCCTATTATGTTATTTCGCTGTCCGCCTTCAAGGACCCGCTTACCGGGCAGTCGCTACCTATTTCGCCCGCGGATCATGCGGCGCTCAACGATCCCAAGTTGGAGGCTGGCACACCTGATGATGCCTATATTCCGGGCGGGAGCCTTATGCATCGCGCTGAAGTGTCCGGCGCTGCAATGGGCGAGCGGGAGCGCGCGCTGGTGTCGGTAAGCGGAAGTGCCGACCCGTCGAAGAAAAAGAGTGAACCATGACGGATTTCGAGATCATAGGACCTTACGCGGGCGCCTTGCTGATGAGCATTGGTGCGCTGTGCCTCTTCATTTGGGGCGTACTCTCAGGCGCCCTCAGCGGAGCGGATGACGCAGCTCTAAGGTTCTATCGCACGGAGATGGAAAATGACCGAACCGACGTCGAACAAACCAGAGAGCGATAGCTCGGCCCATGAGATAGAGGAATATGCCGGTGGCTACATCCGGGCGCGGGTCGGGCGTATCCCGGTTTGGCTCTTGGTTGTCTATGCCGTGCTTTTCATCTGGGCGCTCTATTACCTGGTGAACTATTGGGGTGGGCTGGGGCCGGGAAGGCCGGGATGAGCAGGAGGAGGCGATGCGGCTGACGAAGAACCTGCCAGGAGGTATGATCGCCATCATCATTTTCGCGGTCGCGGCCTTAAACCTGATCTTCTTGATCTCCGAACTCACCATGAATGTGGTCCGGGTTTACTTCGGCTGAAGAGGAGAGAGCATGCTGCCGAATGCGGTTTTCTCGCTCGCCAATGCGAGCCCGGAGCAAGCCATCGCTTTCTTCGGCTTCGCGATATTCACGATCGGCTTCTTCGTGTGGGTGGCTTACCTCGTGCGAATGAAGTAGCGATAACGGAGCAGCGCCACCCGGCACAATCAGCTCGGGCGGTTTGGCGGATCTGCCATGGCCTACTATCTTATGCTCTTCGCGGCGGGCTTTGCCGGTAGCTTTCATTGCATCGGCATGTGCGGCGGCTTTGCCTGCGCGCTCGGCCGCGACCCGCACGGGCACGCTCCGACCGTCCTGCGCCACCTGCTCTACAACACAGGCCGATTGACGACCTACTGCTTTCTAGGCGGGCTCGCGGGTGCGCTGGGCCAAGTGATATGCACGCCACAGGGAATGACGGTCTCGCTCGTAGGCGGCTCCCTCGACTCCGCCCAGCGAATCCTCGCGATTGTCGCGGGGCTGCTCATGATCGGCATGGCGCTGCAGTTCTTCGGCCTGTTGCAAAGCTTTCATCGCCTTGCGAGTGGCTTCGGCAGCAGCACGTTTGCCATGTTCCTGCGCAGCCTGCTGACGGCACCGGGCCCCGCTGCCCCGCTCGCCTTTGGGGTGTTCAACGGCTTCCTGCCGTGTCCCTTGGTCTATGCCATCGTCGCCCAGGCGGCGAGCGCTGCCGGAGCGCTTCCCGGCTTTCTCACCATGGCGTCGTTTGGATTGGGGACCTTCCCGGCCATGTTGATGATGGGCGGTGTCGGCCGTGCTCTTGCGCCGGCGTGGCGGCAACGCGGCGTGTGGTTCGCTGGTAGCTGCATTCTGCTGCTCGGCCTGATAACCCTCGGCCGTGGCATCCTGCCGATCGCCGCGCATATGGCACATGGTTGGCCGGGAGGACATCCCGCATGACCGACGATCGCTTGTGCCGCCATTGCTTGCTGACCATCGGGCCGCGCGCGATGCGGAGCACTGTGAACGGCGAGAATTGTGCGTTCTGCTGCTACGGCTGCTGTATCGCCTTTCAAGTGAAGAGCGGAAAGAGCGAAGAGTGGGAGGCCGCCTGGCTCTTGATACGCCTCGGCGTGGGCGGCTTTCTCTCCATGAACATCATGTTGTTCAGCCTCCTATTGTATACAGGTGCCTTCACCGGTGTCGATGCGAGGCTGCTTCCTTGGGTTCATCTCCTGCTCTGGATCTTCGCGACGCCAGCTTTGTTCATTCTCGGCGGACCATTCCTTCGCGAGACCTGGCTCGATGGCGTTCAGGGGCGCTTGAGATCCTCGGCGCTCATCGTTGTCGGCGTCGGTGCCGCCTACATTTATTCGGCTTTTGCCGTTATCGAGGGCAGCACACATGTCTACTTCGATACAGCCACCATGGTGCTAATGCTGTTCACCGTGGGCCGTTATCTGGAGGCGGCTGGCCGCGCCAGGGCGGCGCGCGACCTCGAACCTCTTTTGGCGGCGGAAAGCGCGTGTGCCACCGTGGTCAACGGGGGGGCGGAGACCCGCCGCGCGGTGCGGGACGTCAAGGCCGGCATGCTGGTTCGGGTCCGGCCTGGGGAACGCATTCCGGTCGACGGCGTGGTGACCGAGGGGGAATCCCACACCGATGAAGCCGTGATCACCGGAGAAAGCCGCCAAGTTGCAAAAAGCGTCGGTTCGCCTGTGATCGCCGGCAGCATCAATCTCGATGGTCCGCTCCTGATCCAATGTAGTGGGTCGGGAACCGCAACCCGTTGGGCACAGATTTGCCGATCGGTTCGGGACACGCTGGTCCGGCGAAGTCCGACCCAGCGCATTGCCGACCGCGTGGTCGGCGCCTCCGTGCCTCTCGTTCTGGCCCTCGGCGGGCTGACGATGCTCTATTGGTCACAATGGCTGCCTCTCGAGCGGGCGTTGCTGTTTGGTCTTGCGGTGCTGGTGGTTGCTTGTCCTTGCGCGGTGGGACTCGCCGCGCCGCTGGCGACCTCGCTCGGCATCGGGCGGTTGGCACGCTGCGGCTGTCTCGTCCGCGACCCCGGCGTGCTCGAGGCCCTCGCGCGCACGCGGCTGCTCGCCTTCGACAAAACCGGCACGCTCACGTCGGGTAGAGCACATGTCGTTGGAATCGAGAGCGATGGCGCCGGGACTGACGAGGTGCTCGCGCGCGCTGCCGGGTTGGAGCGCCATTCCGAGCATGGTCTTGCCCGCGCCATCACCATGGCGGCCGCGACCCGCGGCCTCAAGCCGGTTGTGGCCCGTGATGTTCGGATCCTGCCCGGCCGCGGTATCCGAGGGAAGGCAGACGGGAAAGCTGTGGTGGCTGGGAACAGCGCTTTGATTGGCGAACTGGGTTGGTCACTTGCGCCGGCCCTGGACGAGCGTGCGCGGTCGCTGGAAACGAGCGGCTATTCGGTGATCTACGTCGGTTGGGGTGATCGGGTTCGCGCCGTGCTGTCGCTCGACGATTCGCTGCTTCCCGAGGCGCGATCGGCAATAGCCGCGCTCCGCAGCCGCGGACTGCACCCGATACTGCTGACCGGCGATATCGCGCATGCGGCGCAACGAGTCGCGGTCGCGGTGGGGATCGTTGACGTACAGGCTGGCCTGTCGCCAGAGGCAAAGCGGGCTGCCCTAGATCGGCAGCGCCAACGGTACGGAGTAGTGGCGATGGTCGGTGATGGCCTCAATGACGGGCCGGTGCTCGCCGACGCGGATATTGGTATCGCCGTGGGTTCCGCGACCGATCTCGCCCGCGAAACTGCCGCGTTGGTCTTGCCTCGGGATGGGTTGTGGATGCTGCCATGGGTCGTCGATGTGGCCCGCACTGTTCGTATGACGATCCTCACCAACCTGCTATGGGCGTTTGGATACAACCTGATTGCGCTGACCCTTGCCGCGCTCGGTCTTCTCCAGCCAGTCCTTGCGGCTGCGGTGATGGCTGGCTCAAGCGTTCTGGTGGTGCTGAATTCACTCCGCCTGGAACGGATGCCCGATCCTGTCCGCGCGCCGGTTCCGGGGCGGCGGTCGAGCATCGAGACGGAGAACGCTCGTCACGGCCTTGGCGTTCACCGATTGGGTTGGGCAGGGGCCAGGAATGATACCTGAACTCGGATTGAGAATCGTCATCGGCGACTGAATAGGTAGAAGCGATGCGCATCATTGCTTCTGTGCTTGCGTGCGGGCGCCATAAAAAGGTCACGATGCTGGCTTGCGGGGCCTGATGAGGCCGATAAGAATTTTTGATATCCGCCTTGGCTCTTAGACTCTTATCTTGGCTCTTAGACTTTAGGAGGTGTATATCCCTTCCAACATGCTGACCCTACGCCAGCTTCAGTATCTGGATGCACTCGCCCGACACGGGCATTTCGGTCGGGCAGCGCAGGAATGCTCGGTGAGCCAACCCGCATTATCGATGCAGATTCACGAGCTGGAGAGAGTGCTCGGTGCCGCGCTGGTGGAGCACTGCCAGGGCACCACGGTTCTCACTGAAATCGGCGCAGACGTTGCCCGGCGCGCCGGCGCGATCATGAGGGCCACCCGCGATCTCACCGATTGCGCGTGTAGCGGCGGCCGCTTGCTCAGCGGAAGCTTGCGGCTTGGCGTGATCCCGACGCTCGCACCCTACGTGTTGCCGCGCGTGCTGCCCGAGCTGCATCGGCAGCATCCAGATCTGCGTCTCGACTTGCTCGAAACGCAGACCAATACGCTTCTAACGCGGCTCGCACATGGGTTGCTCGACGTGGTTCTGCTGGCACTGCCGATCGACAAGTTGGAGCTCGAGACACTTGCCCTGTTCGACGACCGGTTCCTGCTGGCGGTGCCTGCCCGCGACCCTTTGCCCGAGCGTAGTCGCGTGACGACGCATGATGTCAATGCGCGTAAATTGATTTTGCTCGAAGAAGGGCATTGTCTGCGCGACCAGGCGCTCATCTATTGCGCGGGGCGCAACTATACCGATTCCAACCTCGGTGCTACCAGCCTTACGACGATCATCCAGATGGTGGCGAGCGGCTATGGTGTGACGCTTCTGCCCGAGGTCGCGATCGACGCCGAAGTGCGCGATGACCGGGTGAAGCTGTTGCGGTTCGTCGAGCCGCAGCCCAAGCGCAGCATCGGCCTTGCCTGGCGATCGACTTCGCCGCGCAAAGCCGATTTCCTCGCGCTCGGCGAAATGGTGGTCGAGGCGCTTAAGGTCCAGGGAGCGAAAAGCGCTTCAGCGTCGCGCTTGCGAGACGCTGAAGCGCGTCACGCCGCCCCGACAAATACCCCGGCTAAGGTTCGAACGTCGTAACCTGAACAGATGGTCCGCAAGCGCCCCGTTCGTCGGGTCGACGAGAAACATCCAGATCTGCGCCGGCTGCCTCGGCCGCGGGCAGCGCTTGAGGCGGAGATTTGGACATCGAGGCAGCAAATAAACGTTCTGCGGCGGAGGGCTTCGGAAAAGCTTTATTCCGCTGCACAATCGGGACGCAGGCTCTTGACCCGCTGTTGCCTCATACAGAAAGGTTCGAAGAGCGAACAACCCGGCTCGATCGCACGGAGCTGTTGCGAATGGACCTTTCTGGCGATGGTGGCGATGCACTTGTCGGCCACCACGGCATATACCCACGATGCGCCTGCCTCAGACTTGGCGGACTTGGGCAAGAAGATCTTCTTCGACCAGACGCTGTCGCTGACCGGAAATCAGTCCTGCGCGAGCTGTCACGCGCCGGGGGTCGGATTTTCCGGGCCGAATGAGCGATTTAACCGCATGGGTGCCTACGAAGGTGCCATTCACGGCCAGTTCGGCAAACGTAAGCCCCAAACCGCCGCTTATGTCGGATCATCCCCAGTCTTACACATCGAGTCGAAAGACGGTGTACCAACCTTCGTGGGCGGCAGCTTCTGGGATGGGCGTGCCACCGGCCGGCGCTTGAACGACCCGCTCGCCGAGCAATCGCAGGCGCCGCTCTTGAGTTCAATCGAGCAGGCACTCCCTGATAGTGCATGCGTAGTTCAGCGTGTATGCACCGTTTCCTATGCCGATCTATATGATCGAGTCAGTTTAGGAACGTGCAAAATTCCTGCCCTGACCTCCTTCACCTGCAAAGGTGAACGGCCAGTTCAACTCAATGCCGAAGCTCGGCGTCAGATTGCGACCGGGTTTGATGTGATCGCACGCGCACTCGACTCCTACGAGGAATCTGAAGAGGTCAGCGCCTACACCTCAAAATATGACGCGTGGCAATCCGGCAAGGCAGAGCTTTCGCCACAAGAACTCGAAGGTCTGGCCATCTTCTCCGGCAAGGGCAAGTGCAGCAATTGCCATCCTGCCACCTCGCCTTCTGAAGGTAAGAAAGCTCTTTTCACGGACTTTACCTATGACAATCTCGGCGTACCGAGAAACCCCGCAAATCCCTGGTACCGGGAGCGGAAGGCCAATCCGGAAGGCCGGAATTGGACAGATCCAGGCCTCGGCGGCTTCTTGCAGACGGAGCCGTCGTGGCGGAAATATTCCAGAGAGAACATGGGGCGCTTCAAGGTACCGACGCTGCGCAATGTCGACAAACGACCACATCCAGCCTTCGTCAAATCCTATATGCACAATGGATATTTCACCAGTCTTGAAGGGGTGGTCAGCTTCTACAACACGCGCGATGCCAGACCGACCTGTCAAAATGCCTTTACCCCCGAGGCCGAAGCCTTGGCGCACGGATGCTGGCCGGCGCCCGAGATGCCGCAAACCGTCAATCGCGAAGAACTGGGCAAGCTGAACCTGACGGCGGACGAGGAGAAGGCGTTAGTCGCCTTCATGAAAACTCTGAGCGATGGATTTATCCTCACTGCGCCCTAAAACGGTCAAACCTACCGCTCCGCTCCGCTCCGGGTCATCCCTCGGCCACCGCGAGGCTGGACCGCGATCATCACGGCACTCTCGACAAGCGCGAACTGGCAGGAAGACTGAGCACCAAGGAGTTCGCCGCTGCTGATCCAGACCACGAAGGAACGCTGACTCTGAACGAGTACCTCGCTGTCGTCGAGCAGCGCTTCAATGCGGCCAATCCGGACAAAGGACGGCACCTTGGATGCCAAGGAATTAAACACCAGCGCCGGGCGGGCACTCTTGAGATTACTCAGGTAGGGGTCGGCAACAGCTCGAAACATTGCCGCCGATCGATTTTGATTCGCCATAGATTCGACATTTGTCAAATCGCCAATCCACAAAGTAAGAAAACCGTACGGTCATGCGGCACATTCAAGCTGCATATCGATTTCGTCGCGGAGTGTCCTGAGATCGATGGGCCTGGTCAGAAGCGCCTCGGCGCCATTCTCTAGTGCCTAGCGCCTCGTCTCAGTATCGCCATAGGCGGTCACCATGCGGCGTACTCGTTTCCGAATACGACACAAAGGAATGTTATTCCGATCGCGCCTCGCAATTTCCCATGGTCTGTGTAGCGGCCCAATTCTCCCACGCGGCAAGTATCGCGAGTGAGCATATCGGCAGGATTCATCGTGCCGTTTTAGCGGTGTTCAAGATGCAAGAGGCCCAATAGTCGCCAGCCCGCAGGGGCGACCGCGAGTGCTTTTCACCCATGTGATGTGCGCGTAGTCGCACTCGCATTGGGAGGCGCAATTGAAAAGGGGCAGTACCCGCTCTGGATCGGGCGTTAAACCCGATAGGGCTGCAGTCGCTTGAGCTTCTCCTGCGCCGCAGCTCTCAAATCCCAACCCGGCCACTCAGTTCTGGATTGAGTTCGGCTCGAACCGTCGTGACAATGTCTGCGGCGTCATCCTGGGAGAAGCCACAAGAGAGCAACACCTGATCGGCCAGCCCTAAGCCGGCCGCGAAGTTCTCGGGAAACACGGTGCCGGCGCCCGCGGTCACCAGCGCGGCGACGTCCTGGTCATCGGTGGTGCTAACGATCGACGACACGCTTGGATTTCCTTGGCGCGCGTTGTGAAGAAGACGTTTGACCGCATGGTGTCGGCCGAATGTGACGACGATCGTGCGCGCTCGGGAAACGCCAGCCGCCTCCAGAACCCGCTTCCGGCTTGCGTCCCCGAATACGACTTTGTGGCCTAGGTTCTTTGCCCGGCGAAACCGCGCGAGGTCTAACTCGACCGCAACGTAGGGAACCTTCGCTGCCTCAAGAACGAGTGCGACGAGGTGGCCGACGCGCCCGCAGCCACATAGAAGAACGTGATCTCTGAGACCTTGGCCTTCTTCGCGGATAACCGCTTCGTCTGCGACTGCCTTGATACGATGGGATAAACCGCCGACAAACTGGGCGGCTTCTGCGTTCCGTTGAATCAAAATCGGGCCAAGCGCTATCGTCGCGGCCAAGGCTAGGAGAGCTGGTTGTCCGACAGCCGGTTCAATAGCCCCGGCTTTCATGGCGAGGGTGAGCAACAGCAAGCCGTCTTCTCCACCGTGCGACAGAATTGTAGCGGTCCGGACACCAACCGAGGGGGGCCAGCGCATGATTGCGCCGACAAGGATCGTGACGAAAGCTTTCCCCGGCAAGAACGCTATCGTCCAGGCCAGCACGGCCATGGGCGCTACAGCGACGATCGATGGATTTACCTCCGTGCCTACGGTGAAAAAAAAGAGGCCCAATAGTATATCGCGGAATGGGCGAATGTCGTCCTCCACCTGATGACGGAAGTCACTTTCCCCAACCACCATGCCGGCGAGGAATGCACCGATGGGTGTGGCCAGACCAGCGAGGCGCCCGACGAATGCTGTTCCCAGGGCGAGCAGAAGGACGGCGAGCAGAAATAGATCCGCCGTATTCGCGCGGGCCACCCAGGTGAGAGCGACACGGAAAACGGGCCGACAAACGAGAGCAGCACCGCCAAGGGTGAGGCTGGCGATTGTCAGTTGGAGAAGAACTTGGAACAGTTCTATGCCACTGCCCCGTCCCCACGAATCAATCATTACAAGAAACGGAAGGACCGCTAGGTCCTGGAATACCAGGATTCCCAGTGCGAGCCGGCCGTGTTGGCTGCTGATCTCCGCCTGATCGGCCAACTGCTTGTGTGCGATGGCGGTCGATGACATCGCCACAGCTCCCCCGAGCAACAAGGCTGCGGGTAGGCTCACACCCCATATCATGGCAGCTCCTGCCACCATCGAAACGGTGAAGCCGACTTGTAAGCACCCGGCACCAAAAACATCTCGACGAGCGGCGATCATTGCTGGCAGAGAAAATTCAAGCCCCACCGTGAACATGAGAAAGATGATACCGAGCTCCGCCAGAAACCTGAATTCGTCGCTTGCGGCGAGGAGTTGCAAACCATGTGGCCCGACGACCAGTCCGGCCACCAAGTAGCCAATCGCGGCGGGAAGCCGGATGGGTGCAACTAGGCCGATTGCGAAGGCAGAGGCGACGATGATGAAAAGTGTCTTTACCAGCAAGGTGTCGGTCATGTTTGCGTAAGTCGTTCATCCCGATGGAGATCGCACTAGGCCGATCATTGCCGCGCCGATGAAATCACTTTACCTGCGCCTTACGGAGGCGCCTGCAGCTCGCAATATTTCGTGGGCGCGGTTGGTCGGATCTTGGAGTCGTGAGCGGCAAGATGGTCGCGGCCCCAATTGCTGGTTCTCGTCGGACCTGTCGGGTCGCTCGCCGCAGTTACCGCCAGGAGCGCTTATGTCGCTGCTAAAGCCTCGTTCTTTCATCCTTGAATTTAACAGCACATCGCGCTCCCAATTTTCGTTCGACCGTGAAAATGCCGTTGAGTTGCCTCGCGAGCGCTATCACCAGTCCCAATCCAGATGACCGTTTGCGGGCTTGCTCGAAGTCGAAGCCGGGGCCGTTGTCTTCAACATACAGTTCATACGATCCCGAATGGACCTCCAGCCCAACGTTGATGGCCACTTCGCCGCGCTCGTTTGCGCCGTATTTGGCGGAGTTGGTGAGCAACTCGTTCAGGATCAGTGCCAATGGCATCGCTGCGTGGTTGGGTAGATCAACGGATGCCGGTTCGTACGTGATCGTTACATTCTTGCCAAAGTTGATACTGGCGCAGGCACAGACGGCCTTGAGGAAGCGTTCTGCACTGAAGTCAGCCGAACTGCCTGCGACGTACAAAACGTGCTGTGCCGCGCCCATCGCGCTGACACGGCGGCTCGCGTCCGAGAGCACAGTCCGAGCTTCCTCGCTGCACGTCTCTCGCCGAGCCGATTCCAGCAATGCACACAACATCTGCAGATTGTTTTTGACTCGATGATTTACTTCATCAAGAAGCAGACGTCCCTGCGTTTGCAAGTCGCTGCGTTCGGTGTTTTTCACCAGCATGTTGACCGCGCCCACAATCTGGCCGGCGTCATTGTGCAGAGGTGAGGCATGAGGAATTAATGTCACCCGACTACCGTTAGGCCTTTCAGCGACAACCGCAGGGCCGCTGATCTCTCGACCTTCTCTCAGGGCAACGGTCATTGGCCACTGCTCGTGCGACAGGGGAGCACCGTCGGACCGATATAACCGCCAGCCAAGCTGAGAATGGTCCTTGCCGAGCGTTAGCCGGTGACCCGAAAACTCGGCAGCGGCCTGGTTGTAATAGGTGATTTTCCCGTTACAGTCGGTGGCATAGATCGGAGCCGATAGAGCCTCCAGAAGCTCCTCCAAGTCGTGTTTGGAATTGAGATTTGTGTTTTGCCATTGCGCGCTAGCATGGCTCCATCCATTGGACGTCAATATCGTTTCGCTATTCATCGGGCATCTCCCCTCGTCTGTCTGCAACCGAAACCTGTGGTCCGCCCTCATCAAGTGTGCATCGACTCTCTCCTGGAAGCATTTCCAGCACCTGTCGGCACGAATTCGCCCGCCAGCTTGGGGGTCGCCAGAGACGGCAACAATTTGGATTTCAGCGGATACGCCGGTCCGAGTTCGGCGCGGGTTTCGGCAAGCATCCGGTAGATTTCGACGTAGTCATGAGCCATACGCTCGACCGTGAAGCGGCGTTCGAACGCGGCGCGGACCTTCGCTCGATCCATGCTAGAGATTCGCCGCGCAGCGGCTGCCGCCTGCTCAATTGTGTCGACAATGAAACCGGATGTACCGTCTTCCAATATTTCGGAGACGGAACCTCGCCGGAAGGCAATGACCGGCGTGCCGCACGCCATCGCCTCGATCATCACGAGGCCGAATGGCTCAGGCCAGTCGATCGGGAACAGCAGCGCAACGGCGTCGCCGAGGAAGGCGGCCTTTTCGTACTCGCTGATCTCGCCGATGAATTCCACGTTTGAATGGGCCTCGATCATCGGCCGGATCTTCTCCTCCCAATAGGCCTGATCGACGCGGTCGACCTTCGCCGCGATTTTCAGCGGCATTCCAGCTCTGACAGCAATCTCGATTGCTCGGTCGGGGCCTTTTTCCGGCGAAATCCGACCGAGGAAAGCAAGATAACCGCCAGATGCGTTCGATTGGAA
This sequence comes from Bradyrhizobium sp., assembly GCA_052143915.1. Classification (GTDB taxonomy): domain Bacteria; phylum Pseudomonadota; class Alphaproteobacteria; order Rhizobiales; family Xanthobacteraceae; genus Bradyrhizobium. Next base: position 4,191 of record JBKQRS010000564.1, on the reverse strand, counting down.
AGGAAGGAGGTCGCGTGGGAGCCCGTGATGAACGGTACCGATCCAATTCACATACCGCAGGTAGTTCCGTTGGTCGTTCGAGATCGCGACCAGCGGCAGTTCTCTAAAGACTCCATAGAATGGCGTGAGGTCCGGCAAATCCAAGCGACCGTGCTGGGTCGTCACGGAGCGCTCGGCAAAGTCACGCACCAGGGGAGCATGCAGGAAGTCGATATGAAAGTGCAGTACGTCGAACTGATTCGCCTTCTGTCTCACCTCTTCCAGCATGATGACGTGGTAAGGCAACGGATCCCTGACTAGGGGGTTGAGGCGAAGAGCCACGTCGCAACAGCGCACAAGCTTCGCCGACGTTTTTGAATCCCCGCTTGCAAAGAGCGTGACCTCGTGCCCTTGGCGCACGAGTTCTTCAGTCAGGTAGGAAACGATCCGTTCGGTCCCGCCATAAAGTCTGGGCGGCACACGTTCGTAAAGTGGAGCGATCTGGGCGATCCTCATCGGCAAGACTCCCTCAATTGAGCGAAGTTTCAACAATGAAGGCACGCGGCCCGCGGGAGCCCGCGCCGTCCCGGCGCACGACGAAATAGCCGGCAGGTCGCGCATTTTCGACGCGGCGTCGGTTATTCCTGGGTCTCTTAGTCCTCCTTTCCTTCGTTCATCTAGATTCGCGCAAAATTGATAACGGCAGGCGATGCAGCGATCGCTGCAAAATCCCCGACGAAAACCATGGCTAAGACAGTTTCCGTAAGCATCCGACCTCCTCCTAATATTCAATCATGGCATTTCACGACAGCTAACCCGAGAGGAAGGCCGGGCGGGCACCCCCTGTTGCGGCTTCTCCTTTGCGGTATCGGGGATAATGATACCGCCAGCGGTCTTTTCCTCGGCATCGATGACGACGCGATCATGGAGTGGGCGGAACTGCATGCATTCCTCCAGGTGTAGAATCGAATTGTAATAAAGCCGGCGCAGGTAACCCTCCGCCTAGGCGATCAACGAGTTAGGCGATCGAGAATCCGATTCAAGATCGGCACATAAAAAAATTTTCGGCGCTCGATACGGCCGCTAATATTTTGAAAATAACGCATTTTCTGACCACGTCTGCGTTGCAGCCTGGTGCGCCTGAAGGCGCTTTCTTCTTTCCGGATATTCCGAGCGGGACTTGCAGGCGGGCGACACCAGAATAAGTCTCGTTTCTTGTGAAGAGAGCGATAGAGCCTGCGTGTTTGTTCGCGGGCCTCAATCGCTCTTCAGAAAAGGAGATAGTGCGAAAGGACGCGAGGTCAACACGATGCCTGACGACAGAAAAAAGATTGCTTCCAATTCCAACGACGAGCCGTTCGGACCGGAGCTTGGACGGCTCCTGCATCCTGCCCGCTTTTTTCGGCATCCCCGCGATGTGGTGCAGCATGCCACCCTGACCACCGCCGAAAAACGGGCCATCCTGTCCTCGTGGGCATCCGATGCTTGCGCAATCGAGTCCGTGCCCGCGCTTCGGCAAATTCCCGGCTCCGGTGTCGTTGTTCGTTTCGACGACGTGATCGACGCCTTGCGACAACTTGACGAAGGGCCTAGCGACCACGGCAACAGGCGGCTGAAACAGAAGCAGCGCTATCGGCGCCGGGGTAGCGATTCGGAGGACGGCCCAATGGGCAGTGGCAATTGGCTTTGAATTTTTTTTGGGGCCCCTTCGTATACCCCTTGACGGCAAGGCGAGGTCTCCTAAATCGGCATCGCCGATCAGCCCCTCGGGGGGATCGGCAAAGACCCAGGGGCGTCAGCTCTTTGGACGCCCCTCGTACCCATGTTGCTCAATGGAGGATGTGGCTATGAGAAACTTGGACTTGGCCCCACTTTGGCGATCGACCGTGGGCTTCGATCGCCTGTTCAACCTCATCGACGATTCACTCAGATTAACGGGCGAGGACAACTATCCGCCCTACAACATCGAGAGAACTGGTGAGGATGAATATCGCATCTCGCTGGCTCTTGCCGGCTTCATGCCTGAAGAAATCACCCTTACTGCCGAGCAGAACATGCTCACGGTGGAGGGCCACAAGGCCGAAAAGGGTGATCACCAGTACCTCTATCAGGGGATTTCTGCGCGGTCGTTCCGGCGGCAGTTCAACCTCGCCGATTATGTCGAGGTGAAAGGCGCTTCGTTCGTGAACGGCCTCTTGCAGGTCACCTTGGTTCGCGAACTGCCCGAGGGCATGAAGCCTCGGCGGATCGCAATCGCGGCCGGCGCCGGCAACGACAACCAGCAAGTTCAGCACAAAGAAGCAGCTTAAGCGGTCTTGGAGCCGCTGGGCTGTTGGCTTCCCGCGCGCGGCGATACCGCGCGACGGGATTCAACGAAGGAGGTGTGACTATGAATGTTCGAGACTTGATACCCTGGAACCGCAGTCGCGAAGTTACGGTTCGGCGCGGCGAAGAGGCCAACCCGTTCGTGACTTTGCACCGCGAAATGAATCGGCTGTTCGACGATGCCTTCCGCGGATTCGACCTTGCACCGTTCGAATTCGGCCGCGGATTCGGTCCCACGCTTGGATGGCCGAACATCGAGGTGAGCGAGACCGACAAGGAGGTCAAGGTCGCGGCCGAGCTGCCGGGCCTTGAAGAAAAAGACGTCGAAGTCGAGCTGGCGAACGGTGTTCTCGTCATCAAAGGCGAGAAGAAAATCGAGACGGAAGATAAGGACCGGCTGTTCAGCGAGCGGTCTTACGGTCGCTTCGAGCGCCGTATTCCGGTGGAGGACATCGAGGAGGACAAGGTAACTGCTGCGTTCCGTAACGGCGTCCTTACGGTGACCATGCCGAAATCAGCGCAGGCGCAGCGGCAAGTGAAACGCATTGCCGTCAACGGCGGATGATCGGAAACAACGTCCGGCGGGAGCTCTCCGCTCCCGCCGACTTGCCGAAGAAATCCATGCTGGACAAGATTACATGTGCGCGAGGACAGGACGCAGACCAGCGCGGAACGCGCCAGACGCCGTTCATGTCTTCGTTTCCGCCGGATGCCGTCGCGGTGATCTATCGCCCGGCACGTTCCGCAATGACCTCGGGGTTGGCCAACACCCGGCGATGGAAGCTGCAATTTGAGCGTCGCTCGGCCCCGTTCATCGAACCGCTTATGGGATGGACCGGCGGCGATGACACCTTGACCCAGGTCGAGCTGACGTTTCGGTCCGCTGACGAGGCTGTCGCCTATGCGCGCCGGCAGGGGTTGAAGTTTGTCGTGCACGGACTGGAGGACGCGAAAATGGCAAGACATTGCCGCGATTCATCTGCGAGCTGCGGCGATCCAAATGGCATCGCCGCGAGATCACCGCGTCTGGAATGGGTTGAACGCACGCTTGGACGGGATGCCATTCCCAAAGCAACGCGGGCACGTTCCGCCCAAGCTGATCAAGCAGCGACAGCGGCGGCGTGAGGGACCGACTGATGATCTTCAATATGGGGGTCGCCGTGACAGGGAAGAGTTGGAAAAAAGCGATCATTGAATTGGGCACGCCCGCAGCCGTGGCCCATGTTTGTCTCGGATTCCTAGTCTCAGCATTGCCAACTGTAGACATCAACGCGTTCTCGTCGGAGCCGTCCGTCGAGTCCAAGCTATCAGGCCGTGGAACGAGAAAAACGGCAGCGGTTCTGTTTCCAGAGTTTCGGTCTGATGGCCGGCGTTGCCCGGCGATCAGGCCGGAAGCCCCGCGAGGGGTGATCAACATCGCACATCTGCTTCGTGCCAAAGGAGATCGTTATGATGAAGCAAACGTGGAAGAAGGAAGCAATCACTGATGTGATCAACCTGATGCTAGGAGCTTGGTTATTCGTGACGCCGTGGGTATTTAGCTTCGTGCCTGAAGCTGCGGCGAGTTGGAGTGCCTGGCTCAACGGGCTTGCGATCGGCGCCATCGCCGCGATCGCAGCCTTTGCCGAGTGGGAGGAATGGATCAACCTCGTACTCGGCCTCTGGGTGGCAGCGTCCGCCTGGATTGTCGGGTTCTCAGGTCACGCAACTGCCACCCGGGTCCATGTGCTGGTTGGCACCGCCGTCGCGGTCGTATCCGCGGTGCGGCTGTGGTTCGTGCACCGCAGTCCGCCTCGTGTGACCGCATAACATCGGGAGCCGCGGGGGGGGGGGGGGGGGGGGGGGGGGGGGGGGGGGGGGGGGGGGGGGGGGGGGGGGGGGGGGGGG
>JBKQRS010000563.1:0-6928 GCA_052143915.1 Bradyrhizobium sp. | reverse complement strand
GCCTGCTTTGGGCCGGTTCAGGCAGCTGCCGACGCCGCCATGAAAACAGCTCAGGCAATTGGTCCTGAAATTCCGGCTAGAGCATGATCCGGAAAAGTGGGCACCGGTTTTCCGAAAAGATCATGCTCAAACAAAAAGATAGAGCGAGATGACGATTCAACGAAAAGTAGTCTCGCGCTAGAAACATCTCACTTCGGCTTCGGCCTGAGCTCGCCGCAATTCGTTGAGCGCGGCTGCCGCCTGCTCGGAAGATCGGAATTCTCCGCCGAGGTTTCCACGCACCTGGGACATGCTCAAGACGGTTTCGGCCGTGACGTAGCGGTCATAGGGCAAGAGCGAGGCGATGACATCGATCGAGCAGGAGCATTGACTGATCGCCTGCCGCGTTTCACCATTCGCCTTCAGGCAGCCGAACACATATTCCGATCGCGCCACCGTGGGATAATCGTTGACGTCGTCGGCGCGTGCGGCAATGGCCGTCGTTGCCAGCACCAACAGCAGGCATGCAGCAAGTCGCATCGATCCGGCAAACCTCATAACGCCCCTCCTGCTGATGCGGCGGTGAATTCCCGCTATTATAGGGAAAAGAAGCGCGCCAAGGAAACGACCCGTCGGAAATTTGTCGACCCAATTGCATTGGCCCGCCGGGCGTGCGAATTCCATGACAAGGGGCAAAATGAGAAATTTCATCCGCATTCTGTTGGCCGCTGCCGTTCTTGTCGGGGTGTCGGGCGTTCCTTGCCGCGCCACGGAAACCGTTCGGCTTGCGGTGCAGAAAACCGGAACATTCGCATGGGAACTTGCGGTGATCCGCGCCCACGGCCTCGACAAAAAGGCAAACCTTGCGCTCCAGGTCGATGAGCTTGCCAGTCCGGAGGCCGGCAAGGTCGCGTTGCGGGGCGGCGGCGCCGACGTCATTGTCTCCGACTGGCTGTGGGTGGCGCGGGAACGCGGGTTGGGCGCCAAAATCAGCTTCTATCCGTATTCGAGCGCGCTCGGCGCAGTGATGGTATCGGATGCGTCTTCGATCCGCACGCTGGCGGACCTCAAGGGGCGCAAATTGGCGGTCGCCGGCGGGCCGATCGACAAGAGTTGGCTGTTGCTGCAGGCGTCGATGAAACAGGACGGCATTGACCTGAAGTCGGAGTCCACGATTGTCTATGGTTCGCCGCCGCTGCTGGCGGCGAAGGCACTCAGCGGCGAAATGGACGCCACGTTGAATTATTGGAATTTCTGCGCCGCATTGGAAGCGAAGGGCTTCCGGCGGGTCGCAGCGCTCGAGGACCTCCTGCCGAAGCTTGGCGCCAAGGGCCGCACGGCCATGGTCGGCTACGTCTTCGATGAGGATTGGGGGAACGCAAACCGCGACGTGCTGGCCCGTTTCATCGCCATGACTCGCGCCGCCAAGGAGATTTTGACGACCTCGGACGCGGAGTGGGAAAATATTGCGCCGCTTACGGGTGCCGCTGACGCTGCAACCCTGCGCGCCTACCGCGATCGCTATCGGGAGGGAATTCCCCACCGCCCGATCGCGGATGAAGAAGCCGATGCACGCATTCTCTACCGCGTGCTGGCCACGATTGGCGGTCGCGAGCTTGTGGGGCCGGCCCAGGAACTCGATCCCGGCACGTTCTATCACGCGATCCCCGGGGATTGAGATGCTCCGTCTTCTGTCCTTCGCCGTGTTTCTCGCCACCTGGTGGATCGCCGCGCTGTTCACCGGGGGAGATAAACTGCCGTCTCCACCCGCCGTGCTGGCGGCAATCGTTACCGCGGCCGAATCCGGCGCGCTGTTCGTCAATCTCGGCGTGACATTGGCCCGCGTAGCTCTCGCCTTCACTTTGGCGATGACGCTTGGCACCGCGATCGGTTACCTGATGGGTCGGGTGCGCCTTGCCAATCGGCTGGTCGATCCCTGGCTGATCCTGCTGCTCAACCTCCCGGCGCTCGTCGTCATCGTGCTTGCCTATATCTGGGCGGGACTGACGGAGGTCGCAGCCATCGCGGCGATTACCATCAACAAGCTGCCGACCACCGTCGTCACCGTGCGCGAGGGAACCCGCGCACTCGATGCGTCGCTTGACGAAATGGCGAGAGTGTTTGCGATTCCGCCCTCGAAGGCGTTCCGGCACGTCATCCTGCCGCAACTGGCGCCTTACATTGCGGCTGCCGCGCGATCCGGCTTCTCCCTGGTATGGAAGATCGTGCTGGTTGCCGAATTGCTCGGACGCTCGAACGGCGTCGGCTTCGAGATCGGCGTCGCCTTCCAGCTGTTCGATATCCCCCGGCTGCTCGCCTATTCGCTTACCTTCGTGGCGGTTGCGCTCGCCATCGAAGCCGCCCTGGTACAGCCATTTGAAACCCGGTTATCGAGGTGGCGCCCCCGTGCAGCTTGAAGTCAATATCGCACGCAAGGCGTTTACGAACGTGGCGGGCGAGCGGCACGACGTGCTGGTTGATTTCAATTTTTCGCTCGGCGCCGGAGAGGTCGGCGTGTTCGTCGGCCCATCCGGCTGCGGCAAAAGCACCTTGCTGAAGATCCTCGTCGGTCTCGACCACGACTATACGGGGCGCGTTGCGCGTCCGGCGGACGCCCGGATCGGCATGGTGTTTCAGGAACCGCGGCTGCTGCCTTGGCGATCGGTCGAAGAGAATGTGCGTCTTGCCGCGCCGCAAGCGGACGAGGCAAAGCTTTCAATGCTGTTCGCCGTTCTGGAATTGAACGCCCATCGCAACCATTTTCCCGGCGAACTGTCGCTCGGCCTCGCCCGGCGGGTCGCGCTCGCCCGTGCCTTCGCGGTCGAGCCGGATCTGCTCGTCCTGGACGAGCCGCTGGCCTCGTTGGATGACACCCTGGCCGGCCGCCTGCGCGACGAGATCGCCACCCTGGTGGACAGCCGATCGGTAACGACACTGCTTGTTACCCACAGCGTCGACGACGCGATCCGCCTCGGTGACCGCGTATTTCTGTTGTCGCCGCGCCCGGCACGGATTCTCGCGGAACTGCCCATTCGCATACCCCGCAGCGCCCGCGGCCAGGCCGAGATCGCCACGATCAGGGCCGGCATTGCGGAGTTGATCAACGGCGACCGCGCGAAGAGAAACGGCATGTAGCAGCGCCTGCAGCGCGTGCTAGAATACTCCGGCGGAGGAGCTGGCGATGAAACGTATTCTTACAGCTGCGGCGCTTGGCCTTGGTCTTTTCGCCGCAACCGCAACGGCGCAGGATATGATGCGCGGCATCGATCTGACATCGCCCGACATGGTCTCGGCCGAAATGACCCGCGCCCAGGTCGAGACCGCGATGGCGACGGCAACCGCAGCACCCGCCGATTTCACCGGAAAGAGATTGTCCAATCTCGACCTGTCCGGGCTCGACCTCTCCCGCGCGATTTTTCGCGCAGCGCGGCTCAACAAAACGAAGCTTGCAGGCGCCAATCTGGATCATGCCGTCCTCGACCAGGCATGGCTCATCGAAGCGGACCTTACCGGCGCCAAGCTGAGAGGTGCAAGCCTGTTCGCCGCGCAGATGGCCCGCGCACGTCTTGACGGCGTGGACCTCTCCAAGGCGCGGGTTGCCGCCGACCTTACCGGCGCGAGCCTGGTCGGGGCCTCGATCGCGGAGGCGCAGCTCGGCGCCGACATGCGCAACCAATCGATGGGCCTCATGCGCACGGTGCTCAAATCCGCGAAGCTGGAGCGCTTGAACGCACGCGGGGCCGATCTGTCGCGCGTTGATCTCGAATTTGCTTCGCTGAAGGGCGCCGATCTGACCGGCGCTTCGCTCAAGGGCGCCCAACTCGGGGGAGCCGATTTGACCGGCGTCACGCTGGTCGGAACCGATTTTGACGGCGCTGACCTCACTTCAGCGAAATTGATCGCTCCGATCGGCATGGACCAGGCGAGGAATTTCGACAAGGCGAAAAATCGCGATCGTCTGATCCGGGACTAACCGGTCAAGCGTTCATCGCGGGAGGATGGATAATGAGACGATGGATCCTGGCGGCAGCGCTTTCGCTGTCGAGCGCCGGCCAACTCGCGGCACAGGGCAAGGGTATCAGGTTCTGGAACCTGACCACGGCGACCGTCTCAAGCCTGCAGCTTTCCCCCGCCGGCAAGGACAGCTGGGGACCGAACCAGACCCTGAACGACAAGGACAGGGAAGTCGATCACGACGAACGACTGCGCATTACCGGCGTTGAGCCGGGGCACTATGACGCAAGGGTCAGCTATCGCGACAAGCGGCAATGCGTGGTGCGGGACATCGAGATCAAGGCAGATTCGGTGTTCTCGATCGCGGACAAGGATTTGACGGACTGCAGCAAGTAAGGCCCACGACAGCCGTTAGCGCCGCGAGGTCATCCAGCGGAGGTCGCGCCCGCCGCGTCGGCCCTGTCTCTGGTATGCGGATATTCGCAACGCCAGCGCACGGCGTTCCATTTCGGATGCTCGCCAACCCACTGGGCGATGTAAGGCGGCGCACCCATGGCGCATTGCCGCAGTGAAGCGCCCCCGGAAAACATCAGATGGGTTTCTTCGCAAGTCGTCGGCGACAACACCGCGCAGACCGTCACAATCAGATCAATCGGATTCATGCCGAACATCCTCTGCTTCGCGGACAATAATATAACCACAAACAGACACGGTCATGCCGCGACGAAGTTTCAAATTCGCGAGAGATTCCGCCTCCTGATACCGCCGGCGGCACGAAATCAGAAATCAACCCCGAATATCACCCGAGCCTGGTGGCGCTCGAAATTGACGAGATCCAGCGCTGCGCTGGATCCAGCTGGCCGACCCCAAACCTGGGCGCTCCAAGCGACGGTGAGCCTCGAGCGCTCGGACAATTGCCAATACGCGGTCGGCCCGGCGTAAACCGCCTGCCCGGCAAAATCGTCCAAACCAATACCGTCATATTGTCTGAGATAGCGCAGTTCGCCTCCGATCAAGAACCCGGGGCGGATTTGCGTCATCACCGCGGTCGCGATCCCGGCCGTCGATTGCTGCTCGGCCACTCCCATTCCATACAGATGGGTCGATTCCGGCTCGTACAACAGATTGAACGCTGCCACGACGCGGTTCGGGATCAATTCCCGATCGAGCGCCAACGTCAGCTCGGTGCCGTATCTCCGGGCAGGTGCCGCGGTGATGTCATCAAACCGGTCGGCGTGGGTCTCCAGCGCGAATGTCAGGCCGAACGGCGCCGCATTCCGGTCGAACAACTTGTAGCGCAAATCAAGGGAAACACCCTGCCAATCCAGCTGGTGGCGATCCTCAAAACCGGGGACGCCATTGATATCGTATGACGCAAAGGAGCTTCCCACCTCGATCCTGAAATTATTGACAGGTACGAATTCCAATTCGAATTCCTGGTCGATCGCCCGGTAGTTTCCTGCCGTCTTGGAAAATCGCCCCGTGGTCTGGCTCTGGAATTCGCGCTCACCGACGCTGCCGACATCTGTGCCGATCGTGAAGCCGAACAGATGCTCGGTATCGATGTCCTCGGCATACACGCAGGCCGGCACCAGCGTCGAGAAACACAGGATCGCGGTCCGAAACGCTGCAGCGCCAAAAGACATCCACAATCCAAGAGCCGCTGAGGAATGGAAAACGACCGCATCACGGACCGAGAGGAAATCCTAACACAACGCAAAGATCGATGGCGAGGCGCAGAAATGCTCCATTGGCCAGACAATCGGATTGACCGGGTCCCAGGTCGGACCCGGTTCTGTCCCTGGCGATGATAGCTTGGAGAGATCGAACGGCGAAACTGGTCCTACTCTACAAGAAACCGAAAATGCCGAAGCCTTCGACAAGCATTATGCTTCGGCTCACATACCGCTCGCAAAGAAGATTCCCGGCCTGAAGAAATACGACATCAGCACAGGCGCCGTCCGAACGCCCGCCGGACCGGCGGAGATTCAGCTGATTGCCACGCTGTATTTTGATTCGTTGGACCCGTTGAAAGCCGAACTGGCGTCACCCCAAGGCCGATCTCGCCAATTTTGCGGACGGCGGCTTGAACTCTATTTCTTCGACATCAAGGAAGCCTGATGCCATAGACGTTCGACAGCGACGTTCGACAGTGAAACGCCCGGCTTCAAAAAGACGGCAGCCGGCTGAGCTGCCCGGGCGCCTGCCGCGGCTCGAAGCGCTCGAGCCGGGCAGATCGTCCCGATGCGGCTTATTTGCGCGCTGCGCAGGCGTACATGTTGATTTCCATGCCCACCGACACTTCGACAATCTTTGGAGCTTTCCAGGTCATTCGAGCCTCCCAAAAGGATGAAATTGGCGCGTCACTCGCGCGCACGTAAAAGTAAAGCCAGCTCACGCATAACGCAAGCATTTCACAGCACATGTAATGTTGTGCGTTGTTCAATCGGCGACGGCTACCGCAACAATCGCAGCAGCGCCCGCCCGGCGCTGGTGTTCAGCTCCTTCGCGTCCAAGGTTCCGTCCTTGTCCGGATTTGCCGCATTGAAGCGTTGCTCGACGACGGCAAGATATTCGTCCAGGGTCAGCGTTCCATCGTGGTCGGGATCGGCGGCGCCGAATTCCCTGGCGCTCAACCTTCCCGCCAGCTCGCGTCTGTCCAGAGTGCCGTCATGATCGCGGTCCAGCCTCGCGAACAGGGCCGATGCAGCCTTCTTCGCCTCAGCGAGATCGAGTGTCCCGTCATTATCCGTGTCGAACATTCGTAAGGCTGCGGCTCCGCGGGAACCTGCCAAGACCGGCGCACCAGCACCGGAAAGGGTCGCCACGGCCAGTGTCTGTAGAACAAACCTGCGCGATATCATAACCTCTCCTCCATTCGGCTGACGGTCGAGGGGGGCTGGGCCCGCGCGCCGAACCCTGGAGCCGGTTCCCGCGAATTTCAACGTCTTTATCGGCCATTCTCTCCGTCGGTAAGGTACGCTGAGCCTGTTGC
>JBKQRS010000562.1:0-3811 GCA_052143915.1 Bradyrhizobium sp. | reverse complement strand
GCGGCAGGTGCGCGACAGCGGATCGAACCCCGACTGCGCCAGCGCGCCCAACTGCATCTTTCCGTCGCGATCGGTGAACGTGGTGAACATGAAGAACGACAGCCAGTCCGGCGTCGCCTCGTTGAAGGCTCCCAACATGCGCGGACTGTCGGCATCGCCGGAGCGGCGACGCAACAACTCGTCGGCTTCCTCGCGGCCGTCGCGGCCGAAATATTTCTGCAAGAGGTACACCATCGCCCAGAGATGGCGGCCTTCCTCGACATTGACCTGGAACAGGTTGCGCAGGTCATAGAGTGAAGGCGCGGTCTTGCCGAGATGGCGCTGCTGTTCGACCGAAGCGGGCTCGGTGTCGCCCTGGATCACGATCAGGCGGCGCAGCATGGCGCGATGTTCGCCCGGCACCTCCTGCCACGCCGGCTCGCCATAATGCTGGCCGAACGGAATGACGCGGTTCTCCTCCTGCGGCGCCAGCAGGATGCCCCAGCGATAGTCGGGCATCTTCACATAGTCGAACTTGGCCCAGCCGCGCGGATCGACCGAATAGGCCGTGCGCAGGTAAACCAGCGATTGCTGGAAGCCCTCAGGCCCCATGTCGCCCCACCAGTTCATGTAACCGGGGTGCCAGCCTTCAAGCGCCTTCAGCACCTGGCGATCCTCGCTGAGATTCACGTTGTTGGGAATCTTGGTCGAGTAATCGACGTTCATGATGTTCACGTTCATGGCGGAACTCCTTTGAGGCATTTTCCGTCATGGCCGGGCTCTTCCCGACCATCCACGTCTTTTCGCGCAATGAAAAGAAGACGTGGATGCCCGGCGCAAGGCCGGGCACGACGCAGTAAAATTTCTAGACCCGCGTCATATCGAACCGTGGCTTCTGACCGGAGCCATAGCGGCGCAGCGCGCCCTCCTCGCCGACCGCGTTGGGACGCTGGAAGATCCAGTTCTGCCAGGCGGTGAGACGTGAGAAGATTTTCGATTCCATGGTCTCGGGCCCGACGAAGCGCAGATTGGCCTCCATGCCGGTGAGGCTGTCGGGCGAGAAACTGGTGCGCTCCTCGAAGAACACCCTGATCTCATCGTCCCAGTCGATATCGTCGAGCGCGAAGGTGACGAGACCGAGCGCCTCGGCTTCCTCGGCGTCGAGTGCCTCGCCGATCTTCTCCTTGGCGCGCTCCAGATCCGACGCTTCTGCCTGAAAGCGCGATTGCAGCCGCGTCAGGCCGTGGCTCATCGGATAGGGGCCGAAATTCAGCGCGGAGAGCTCGATCGTCGGGGCGGGCCGGTTGTCGCCCTGGCGCGAGCCGATCAGCATGTAGGAGCGGTCGGCCGCGAACACGAGTTCGGCCAGCGTGCCGACAAAGCACGAGCCCGGCTCGACCAGCGCCACCAGCGTGCGCGAGGTGACGTCGATGCGCTTGAGCACCCGCTTCCAGTATTGCCTGATCTCGTTGACCAGCCAGTGCGCCTTGTTGGCTTCCAGAAAAGCGTCGCAGGCCAGCACATTGGCACGCTCGCCATGCGACTTGAATACCAGCATGGCGATCTGAAGTTCGTTGATGCGCAAATGCAGGATGGCGTCATCGAGTTCACGCGCCACCTGAAGCGGCCAGAATGACGCGCCTTGCGCGATCATGCCGTCGATATCGGCGGGCGGAGGCGTGTCCTGTGCCTTGATCGAAATGGTGGCGATGCGTGCCGCGCGGTCGATATCGACGCTGACCAGGCCATAGCGGATGCTGTTCTCGTCGAGGCTGCGTGTCAGCGGCGTGAGCGCAATTCCCTTACCGGTGCCGTTGCGCGTCGAGGCGGCGGCAAATTCCTTGGCGCGCTCGGCGACCCTGGTCTCCAGCTTGCTGTTTGGCACGATCTCGTCGACCAGGCGCCATGCGACAGCCCGCTTGCCCTTGACGCCTTCCTCGATGGTGCAGAAGTAATCGGCGTGGTCGCGGCGGACCTTGCGCTTGTCGACCACGCGCGTCAGTCCGCCGGTGCCCGGCAGCACCGCAAGCAGCGGCACTTCCGGCAGCGCCACCGAGGCTGAGCCATCATCGGCGAGGATGATGTGGTCGGTGGCCAATGCGAGTTCGTAGCCGCCGCCGGCCGCAGTACCGTTGACGACGGTGATGAAACGCTGCCCGGAATTCTCGCTGGAATCCTCCAGGCCATTGCGGGTCTCGTTGGTGAATTTGCAGAAATTGACCTTGTGGGCGTGGGTTGCCCCCGCCAGCATGCGGATGTTGGCGCCGGCGCAGAACACGCGGTTCTTGCCGGAGCGCAGGATCACGACCTTTACGCCGGGATGCTCGAAGCGCAGCCGCTGCACCGCGTCCGCGAGCTCAATGTCGACGCCGAGATCGTAGGAATTCAGCTTGAGCAAGTAGCCCTCGAACAGGCCGCCATTCTCGTCCACATCCATGGTCAGCGTCGCGACGTCGCCATCGACATCCAGCTTCCAATGCCGGTAGCGCGACGGAGCGGTCTGAAAATCGATGGTGCTGGCACCGCCAGCGAGAACGCGATCTTCACCGGCCATGGACCATCCCTGTTTGCGGTTTGGGTTATCTATCTAATATGCACAATAGTGCATGTTTTGGCAGAGGTCCAGGGGTTTTTAGACCAATTTCTGCATTTTGTTTCATGCTCGGCCGATCGGCCCGATTGCCACCCAGTCGACCTTGGACAAGGATGGCTGGGCCAGTTTTGCCGCAAAAGTGCGGCGAGCGGGGCGGTCGGGAAACTATCCGCAAATCCGCCGCCGGCGGCGGTCGCCTTGCGCGCGCCCAGCGCATTGACCTCTGCCAGCGTCTCGCCGAGCAGCCGCCTGCGGTAACCTGGCCGTGGTGGAATTAATCATTGGCGCAATGCGACGACAAAAGGCTAAGCGGCCCGGCCCTCCGAGCCTTCATGCATATACAAAATGCGCTTAGCGAATCCCGTAATCGAACTAAGCGTCGCCTCGCCCGCTTCCCGATGCGGCGAATGTCCGGCCCCCGGAATGATCGTCACATCGACCGGACAATAGCATTCCTGCTGGGCGATCTCGATCTGGCGAATTGTCCCATATTGGTCGTCGGCGCCCTGCAGGATGGCCACGGGCACGCGGATATAGGCGAGATAATCGGAAATGTCCCAGTTGCGAAATTTCGGATCGAGCCAGGCGCCGTTCCAGCCGTAAAAAGCGTTGTCCACATCACTGTGCCAGCGTTTCAGCTTCGAACGGAGATCGGTGGTTTCGTAAGCCTTCTTGATCTCGGCAATCGATGACACCGAAACCTCTTCGACAATGAAATGCGGCGCGAGCATCGCGACGCCGCGAACGCGGTGATCACCCGAACCACCGGCGTAGATCGCCGCAATCGAGGCACCGTCGGAATGCCCGAGCAGGAGCCCGCGGCGGAAGCCGATCTTCTCGAGCAGAACAGGCAGGACGTCGAGCGCCTCGATGCTCATGTAGTCGAGCGGGCGCGGCAGCGTCACGGGCGTTGAAGCGCCGTAGCCCGCGCGCGAATAGACGAATACGCCGGCGCCGGTGGCAGCCTGCAGCCCGTCCGGAAAATCCCCCCACAGCGCCGCCGAGCCCAGGCCTTCATGCAGCATAATGATGGTCGGCGCGTCAGCCGGCGCGGGCCCGATCATGCGGTATTCGAGATCGCAGGCGCCGATCCGCAAGGTGCCGGTGGGAGAGAGGGAGGTCATGTGGGTCGCGCTCTTCGCGGCACGACGTACTCGGCCCTCTCCCCCCTTGCGGGGGTAGCACGGCTACGACTCCAACGACGTGGTCGGTCAATCCGGAGTCGAGGCGACCGAGGAG
>JBKQRS010000561.1:0-6325 GCA_052143915.1 Bradyrhizobium sp. | reverse complement strand
GCGTTCTGGCTGATGTTGATGAAGCCGCCGGCGCCGGCGAGTTTCGGGCCGAATTTGCTGACATTGAGGTTGCCCGACCGGTCGACCTGGGCGAGGCCGAGAAATGCCGCGTCAAGGCCGCCGCCGTCGTAGAAATCGAACTGATAGGGCTGGTCGATCACCGCCTGGGTATTGATCGCCGCGCCGAAATCGATTCCGCTCGCGGGGATGCCGCCGATGACGCCGGGTTCCGCCGTCAGCGTGATCAGGTCGATGATCTTTTCTTCGTTGGCGATCGCGGCGATGCCTTCGGGCATGCCGATGCCGAGATTGACGACGCTGTTGGGCTTCAGCTCGAACGCGGCGCGGCGCGCGATGATCTTGCGCTCGCTCATCGGCAGCGGCGGCAGCGATGTGGCGCGCACCCGGATCTCGCTCGAGTAGGCGGGGTTATATTGCGTGCCGAAAGTCTGCCAGTGGTTTTCGGGCTTTGCCACGACGACGCAGTCCACCAGAATGCCGGGTATCTTGACCTGGCGGGGGTTGAGCGTTCCGCTTTCGGCGACACGTTCGACCTGCGCGATGACGAGGCCGCCGGAATTATGCGCGGCCATGGCGATCGCCAGCGCCTCCAGCGTCAGCGCTTCCCGTTCCATCGTGAGGTTGCCGTCGGGATCGCCGGTGGTGGCGCGAATGATTCCGATGTCGATCGGAAACGTCTTGTAGAACAGGCATTCCTGTCCGCCCAGGGTGACGAGCTCCACCAGTTCCTCGGTGGTGCGGGCGTTGAGCTTGCCGCCGCCATGGCGCGGATCGACGAAGGTGCCGATGCCGACGCGGGAGATATGGCCGGGGCGGCGCGCGGCGATGTCGCGAAACAGATGCGTGATCACGCCTTGCGGCAGGTTATAGGCCTCGATCTGGTTGGCGATGGCCAGTTGCTGCAATTTCGGAGCAAGCCCCCAATGGCCGCCGATGACGCGCTTGACCAATCCGTCATGGGCGAAGTGATTGAGGCCGCGATGCTTGCCGTCGCCCTGGCCTGCGGCATAGACCAAAGTGAGGTTCTTCGGCTTGCCCTGCGTGTAGGGCGCGTCGCCTTCGCTCGCGAGGTAAAGCGCCTCCAGCGCTAGCGCGATTTCCTCGGCAAAGCCGATGCCGACAAAGCCGCCGGTGGCGACCGTGTCGCCGTCGCGGATCAGGCGGACGGCTTCCGCCGCGGTGACCACCTTGCCCTTTTCCGACAGGCGCAGATAGGGCAGTGCCGGATGCTGGCTCATGGCGCTCCTCCCTACCGCTAACGCGGCTATACGAGTCCCGTCAGGTAATAGACGCCGATCACAAAGAACACCGCAATCGTCTTCAAGCAGGTGACGGCGAAAATATCCTTGTACGATTGCCGGTGGGTCAGGCCGGTCACCGCGAGCAGCGTGATGACGGCGCCGTTATGCGGCAGCGTATCCATGCCGCCGCTCGCCATCGATGCGACGCGGTGCAGCACCTCCGGCGGAATGTGCGCTGCCTCAGCCAGGGCGATGAAATCCTTGGCCATGGCGGCGAGCGCGATCGACATGCCGCCGGACGCCGAGCCGGTGATGCCCGCAAGCGAGGTGACGGTGATGGCTTCATTGACCAGCGGGTTCGGAATCGCCTTGAGCGCATTCTTGATGACGATAAAGCCCGGCAGCGCCGCGATCACGGCGCCAAAGCCATATTCGGAAGCGGTGTTCATCGCCGCCAATAGCGCGCCGCCGACCGCGGCCTTGCTGCCCTCGGCGAAGGTCGAGACGAGTTTCGGGAAGGCAAAGACAAAGACGGTGAGAATGCCCGCGATAAGCGCGCCCTCGACCGCCCAGATCGCCTTGATGCTGGCGATCGGCGTGGTGATCGCGTGATCCATCGCGAGCGTGAGATCGTAGCTCGTTCCATAGAAGCGGTCGATCAGGCCGCCGAACAGGCCGGGAAAACCTCCGAGCAGCAGGTTGACCAGGAACACCACGATCAACGGCAGAAAGGCGATGAACGCGGGTGCGAGATTCTTGGTGTCGACGGGCGGCGGTTCGTTGCTGTGGCCCTCGCCATAGCCTTCGCCGGCCTTGGCGGCGCTGCGGCGGCGCCACTCGAGATAGGTCAGGCCAAGAACGAGGATGAAGATCGCTCCTGACGTGCCGAGGATGGGGGCCGCGCCGTTGGTGGTCTTGAAATAGGTGGTGGGAATGATGTTCTGGATTTGCGGGCTGAAGGGCAGCGAATCCATCGTGAAGGAAAAGGCGCCGAGCGCGATGGTGCCGGGAATCAGGCGCTTGGGGATATTGCCGGCGCGGAACATCTCGGCCGCGAACGGATAGGCCGCGAACACGACGACGAACAGCGACACGCCGCCATAGGTGAGCACGCCGCAGACCAAGACGATCGCGAGCATCGCGCGCTCGCTGCCGACGAGGTCGATCACGGCGGCCACGATCGATTTCGAGAAGCCGGAAAGCTCGATCACCTTGCCGAATACCGCACCCAGCAGGAAGACCGGGAAATACAGTTTCGCAAAGCCCACCATCTTGTCCATGAACAGGCCGGTGAAGGCCGCGGGCACCGCGCCGGGATCGGTCAGGAACACTGCGCCAAGGGCTGCGATCGGCGCAAACAGGATCACGCTAAAGCCGCGATAGGCCACGAACATCAGAAAAACGAGCGCGGCGAGCGCGATCAGAAAGCTCATCAATCCCTCCCTATGGTATTGCGCGCATTTTTCATGCGTCGCCTGACAACATAGCAAGGTCCGCGCCAACAACTCGCGGTATCGCAAAAGGAGCGAGAAATCGGCAAGTTAGACGGTTCGCCGCGCGCCTGGCGCGGCCCGCGATCATGCCTGCGATCCGAGACATGAGACAGTTTCTGTCTCAAAAGTCAGACAGGCGGCGCCCCCGATGCGCTTAAGCCGAATTTCGCGAGCTTCTTGTAAAAGGTCGCGCGCGAGATACGGAGCATCCTGGCGGCTTCCGAAATCTGCCCCTTGGCCGCTTCAAGCGCGTGTTCGAGGGTCTGCCTTTCGAACGCCAATTCGGCTTCGGCATAGGGTACGATCGCGCCGGCCGTTGTTGCCGGGGCCGACGCCTTGCCCCCGGAGCCAACAGGTAAAATGTGGGCGAAATCGTCGCCGGTCAGGCGGCCGGAATCGGAAAGGATCAACGCCCGCTCCAGGATGTTGCGCAATTCCCGGCCATTGCCGGGCCAGTCGTAGCGCGCCAGCGCCGCGAGACCCGAGGGCGTTATGCGTGCGTTGGGATAGGCGCCGGAAAGGACGACGTCGGAAAGCAGCCGCTCGCTGATGGCCTCGAGATCTCCCGTGCATTGGCGCAAGGGCGGCAGCGCGATCGAGAGCACGTTGAGCCGGTAATAAAGATCGGCGCGGAACGCGCCTTCGCTCACCCGTTTTTCCAGATCGACATTGGTCGCGGCGATAATGCGGACGTCGATCTTGATCGGTTTGTCCGATCCAAGCGGCTCGATTTCGCGCTCCTGCAACACCCGCAACAGCTTGACCTGCAATTGCAGCGGCATGTCGCCGATTTCGTCGAGAAACAGCGTGCCGCCGTCGGCGCTCTTGAACTTGCCGTCGCGGCCCTTGCGGTCGGCGCCGGTAAAGGCCCCGGGTACGTTGCCGAAAAATTCGGATTCGATCAGCGTATCCGGGATCGCGGCGACGTTGACGCTGACGAAGGGCTTGTCGGCGCGAGCCGAAGCGTTGTGGATGGCCTGGGCCAGCAATTCCTTGCCGGTCCCGGTTTCACCTGAAAGCAGCACCGTCACGTTTTGCCGCGCCGCCCGGCTCGCCAGCTCCTTGGCGCGGACGATCCCCTCGCTGTTGCCGACATAGTCGTCGAAGGTGAAGCGTGCCGCGCGGCCTTGCGACAATTGCCGCCGCGCGATGCGCAACTCGTTTTCGAGATGCTCCACCCGCGCGATCAGGGGCTTCAGGTTTTCAAGGTGATCGTAGAGCACGAAGCCGATCGCGCCGATCACGTTCCTGTTCTCATCCTCGATCGGCATGCGCGTGACGACCAGCTGCTCGCGGCCGAGCTCCATGATATCGAGCAGGATCGGCTCGCCGGTCTCCGCCACGCGGCGCATCAGGCTGTTGGGAATGATCTCCTCGATCGGGCGGCCGAGCGCCTCGGAGGCATGGGCAAGGCCGAGGGAGGGAAGGTATTTTTCGTTGACATAGACGACGCGCCCCGAGCGGTCGATCGCGATCGCGCCTTCGCACAGGCTCTCCAGCCGCTCGAACAGCGTTTCCATCGCGCGGGCGCGAATGGCCTCGGGGTCGCCGGCGATGGATCGAGAAGCGGACATGACCTGACAACCGTCCTTTGGTAATGCAGGCCGCGACCCGACCGCGCGGCCTGTTGCCGGCCGCGCGCTAGGCACCAAGCCGCGGCAGCAGTTTCAGCGCGTTGCCGCGCTCGATATCCATGATCTGCGCTTCGGTGAAAACGCCACAGCTCCGCAGTCCCTTCACATGTTCGAGGCCCGTGCGATAGGGAAAGTCGGTGCCGAACACGATCTGCGAGGTCGGGATGATCGCCGACAGCGCCGACATCGCGGCCTTGTTCGAGGTTTGCGCGGTGTCGTAATAAAAGCGCGTCAGCTCGGTCAGCGTTCCCTCGGGCACGGTGGCCCTGGCTTTCGGATCGAGCTGCGGGTGGCGGACGAAGCGCTCGATCAGGAACGGCATGGTCCCGCCGGCATGCGAGAAGATCCAGCGGATGTCGCGGAACCTCTCGGCGTTGCCGCTGAAGATGATGTCGGCGATGGTGCGGGTCGTATCGGTGCCCCATTCGATCATCGCCGGCGGCTCGGTGCGCACCAGGTTGACGCAGCAATCGGCCGTGGCGGGATGGGTGTAGATGACGACCTTGCGCCGGTTGAGTTCTTCCATGACAGGCAGGAAGGCGGGATCGCCGAGCCACTTGTCGTGATAGTTCGTCATCAGGCCGATGCCATCGAGCTTGAGGGTGTCGAGCGCGTAGGCGATCTCCTTCAGGCTGCCGTCGACATCGGTGAGCGGAAGCATCGCGAAGCCGCCGAAGCGGCCGGGATGGTCGGCGATCAGCTTTGCGGCGTATTCGTTGCATTCGCGCACGAGCCTGAGCGCCGCCTCGCCGGAGGTGAAATTGACGCCCGGCTGCGTCACCGAGAGCATGGCGACCGCGATACCGGCCTGGTCCATATCGGCCAGCGACTTTTCGGGCGTCCAGCCCCGCATCAGGCCCTCGCCGAATTTGTTGGCGACCGAAGCTGCGATATAGCTCGGCGGCGACAGATGATGGTGAACGTCGATACGGTAGGGCTTTGCCGCGGCAGTCTGCGCCACGGCGCTTTGCGAATGGCCCAACCCGACGGCTGCCACCGTCGCGGCGCCGGCAACTCCCTGCACGAATTGACGCCGGCTCAGCGCCGCGCCGGATAGCGATAGAGTGTTGGCGCAGCCGCACGCGCAGCCGTGGCGCGACCAGCGCTTGCCATCGTGTTGGTTCATTACGTCCTCCCTGACGGTCCCTTCGGGACTTCTTGTATGATCGGCCCGATCAATGTCACAGTTTAGCTATGTAGCGCAGATACAGACAATAGACCCGATCGCACGTCGTTGAAAAATAGGGAATAATCTGGCCCGACCGAGGTTTTCACGGAAATGCGGGTCCGGGCGGACGGCCGCCTGTTGTTGATGCATCGGATCGCTCCGCGCGATCCGGTTTCGAGCTTGCTGGAGAATAAGAGATGATCACGTCGATCAGAGTAGGACTGGCTTTGCTTGCGATGTTCGCCACGGCGGGCATGACGCAGGCCTCGGCGCAAACGCCCTCGCCGGCGGGGGCGAAGGTTTACTTCATCAATCTGAAGGACGGCGACGAGGTGACGAGCCCGTTCCTGGTGCAATTCGGTCTCTCCGGCATGGGCGTCGCCCCGGCTGGTGTCGAAAAGCCGAACACCGGACATCATCATCTGTTGATCGACACGACCTTGACGCCGGAGCAACTGAAAGAGCCGATCCCGGCCGACGCTCAGCATCGCCATTTCGGCGGCGGGCAAACCGAAGCCATGATCACGCTGCCCAAAGGCAAGCACACCTTGCAGCTCGTGCTCGGCGACTGGTCGCACATACCGCATGTGCCGCCGGTGATGTCGAAGGTCGTCACCATCACCGTGGACTGATCGCTTGTCGGGCTATTGCGAGCGCCGTATGCTGCGAGCACCGGCAACGTAGATGATTTAACAAATGGAATGATCACGGCCTGGCCGCCGCTGAGGGCGGCATGGGCGCTGATCCGCCGAGGCTGCCAAGGAACGC
>JBKQRS010000560.1:0-13676 GCA_052143915.1 Bradyrhizobium sp. | reverse complement strand
AATGGCCGTGCCGATGCGGCCCAGTATTCGACCGCTTTCACTCGCCGTTATGGCCGGTCTTGTCTGCGCCTTGGCCGGCGGAAAAGCGTTGCCTCTTACGATGGACAAGATATCCAACGTTCTGGTCCCGCTTTGCGCGAACGGCGCCGCATCGAATTCGCCGCTCGATAAGGTCGAGCTGATCGCCTCTTACGCCTTGCCGAACGTGCCCGGCAAGCGAGTCACGATCGTGCGGGTGTTCTATGGTCCCGGAGGTTTCACGCGGGCGCACCGCCATGCGGGCTCGGTGACTGCCTATGTCACGAAGGGCGAGATCCGTTCGCAGCTTGCGGGCGGTCCGGTCGATACATTCAAGGTGGGGCAATCATTCTTCGAGCCACCAGGCTCGACGCATCTGGTTTCGGCAAATGCGAGCAATGCCGAGCCGGCCGAATTGGTTGCCGTGTTCGTAGCCGATGAGGGCGCCGAGCTCACGACTCTTGTCGAATAGAAGCCGTCGTGAGGTCCGGCAGAGGTCTTGCCAGCCCTTTGCTGCCTTGCGGTTGGAGATTGCGACCCCGGGATCAGGGTCATGGTTGACCGAGCGGTGCGGCAGACGCGCGCGGGCAAAGCTGCTAGCATCGCGCCAAATCTGACGGAGGGAGCAGCCATGGATGCCGTGACGCCGAAGGGCTCTGGGACCGCCGAGACGCACTCCCACCTCGTTCGTCCCCAGGATATGGAGTGGCAAAAGACCCGATTTCCCGGTTGCGAGGCCAAAACGCTGCTGTTCGATCGTGCCACTGGCCTGATGACGGCCTTGATGCGGTTCGCGCCGGGCGCGGTGCTGCCCGACCACGAGCACGTCAACATCGAGCAGACCTATGTTCTCGAGGGACACCTGGTCGACAAGGAAGGCCCGGCGAAAGGTATCGAGGCGAGGGCCGGCGAATTCATCTGGCGCGAGCCGGGCAGCCGCCATGTTGCATGGTGTCCCGAAGGCGGGCTGATGCTGGCGATCTTTCAAGTCCCCAACAAGTTCTTCGAGGCCGACGGCCGGGTCGTCGATGCCGCGGGCCAGGATTGGGACGAGACCTGGGGGCATACCGGCAAGGCCGGTTCCTGAAGGAATCAACGCACTGCGGACGTCAGTTAGCGTCTCGAACTTCAGTTTTCGCCGCCTTCCTGGAGGTCCGGATGGTTCACCTCCTGCGGCAGCGCGCGTGCCACAGCGGCCGAAGGGGCGATTGGGGGGCCGATCTCGCGTCCGTGTCCGCGAATCAGACGCTCATAGGCCGAGATCAGTGTGACGTAGGGATTGACCCAGAGCCATCCGTCACGCGTGAACACCTGCACGTCGAAATGCAAATGGCGGGTGGTGCCGTTGGGACGGTCCAGGTAGTTGGAGACGACGCCGATTTTCTCGCCTTCGTCGACGTGACGGCCGTTCAGAATTCTGTCGGCGTCCATCGTGGCCGGGTTCATATGCATATACCGGAAGCGAACATGTTCGGTGCGCGAGTTGACCTGCAGCGTCGCCGCCTGCTGCTTCAGCGAGCGGATCAGCACACCGTCGCGGACGGCGACGACCGCCTGCTGCTTGGGGTCGCAGCCGCCGGCGTCAGCTTCGGGCGGGCAGGGCGCCGGGCGGATGTCCTCTCCCTGATGGCCAAAGCCACTCGAGCACTGTCCCACATTAAAACTGCGGGCTTCGCAAAAATTATCCCGCCAGGGATAACTGGCATTTCCACCCGCCAGCACGTCGATCGGCCTGTCGCCTGACCGGCGGTTTCGAAACGACTGCGAGTGGATGAAAGCCGGAGTCCGGTCCAGAGGAAACCGAACTTGCGAATAGGCGGTGAAATCGGAGCGGCCGCCTTGTTTGCGCGCCCCCGAATTGGCGATGATGTCGCCTGGCGGGCGATAGGTGAAATCGGCGGCGGCGGCGAGCGGCCGCTCGACGAGCGCGGAGGCGATGTCGATCCGCGGTCGCGACGGCAGGCCGCCGGCGACGCGCAGCGCTTTCAGGAACCGCTCGGCGACCGGGTAGGCCTCGCGGCAAGCCAGGCGCCGCGGGCGAGGGGCGCTGTCGAGGCACTGGATCGAAACCACATAGGGGACACCGAAGCGGGTGAAGGCGTAACGCACATAGCCTTCCCGGATGAAGCGGCGCAGATCGGGGAATTGCGTGGCCAATGATTTGACCGGTTCACCCCTGCCGCCGAAGGGATCACTGATGTCATAGGTCAGGATCGAACCGGTGATTTGCACCTCGACGGCTTTGGCAAAGGTTCGCTGCGGCATGCCGTCGCCGGCGCCGGGATCGAGCGAAAACACCGCGTCGTAGCCGGCGGGACCGGCGTCAAACAGATCGACGGGACGAAAATCAGCCTGATAGCGCGACACCGACGGGCTGACCGGCACGCCGTTCAATTGTGCGTCGAGAAATGCCGCGGTGTCGAACGGCAACAACACCGGCACCGAACTGCGTCCGATCCCTGCGAAGATCTGCGACGTTACCGCGTTCAGCTGCACCAGCGCCGGCATTGACCGGGGATCGAACGCCGGCAGGCGGCGCCGGCCGAAAAACGTGAACGACGGCACGACTGCGGGCTGGGTGCCGATCTCGGCGCGGAGCTGATCGAGAGCGGCGTGCCACTCGACGCGCACCGCCGAAATCACGGATGTCCTGAATTCGTCGGCGGAAAGACCTGCAGTGCCGGCGATGAGCAAAGAGAAAAGTGCCAGCACATGCGCGACGAACCGGACGGCCTTCGTACCCAATGCGTCGCCCCCCGGCGCCAAAACGTGCCCGTCTAAGCCTTAGTCCTTTGCGCGCTCGACGTAGGACCCGTCCTCGGTCATGACCACGATGCGGGTTCCCGTACCGATATGCGGCGGCACGGCCGTGCGCACGCCATTGGACAATACCGCTGGTTTGTAGGACGACGACGCGGTCTGTCCCTTGGTGACCGGCTCGGTTTCCACAACTTCCAATGTCGCGCGCTGCGGCATCTGGATCGCCACCGGAACGACACCGTGCAGCGAAAGCTTGACCGTCATGTTTTCCTGCAGGTAAGGCGCGGCCGTGCCAACGACATCCTTGGGGACCTGGACCTGGTCGTAGGTATCGGCATTCATGAAGTGAAAGCCGTCGGCGTCCTCGTAGAGATAGTTGAAGTTATGATCCTCGATCGTCGCCTTCTCCACCTGGTCGGTGGTCTTGTAGCGCTCGGAGATCTTCACCCCGTCGCTGATTCGGCGCATTTCGATCTGGCTGACCGGAGTTCCCTTGCCGGGGTGGATGTTCTCGGCGGTCAGAACCACGTAAAGCTTGCCGTCTTGCTCGATGACGTTGCCTTTGCGAATAGAGCTGGCGATGACTTTCAAAGCTGTTTTTCCTGATATTCTGGCCCGGGACCAATCCGGACATGGGCGTCCCGAGGCCAGCGAAGCGGTTTCGGGCTGCAACATACTGATTTTGCGCCTTGATGCTAGTGCCGTCGATTCGAAGGTCCGCCAGCGGTCGCCGCGGGCACCGGCGAGGACCGTCAAATCGAAAAGCCGCACTAGAAACATAGAGTTGCCAGTGCCCCCATTATTTCCGAAGCTCGTGGCAGGGGGCGCCGCACGGGTTCACGAACTTCAGAAACGGGGCCCTGGCGCTTTACGGTTCTGCGGGGCGGTTCGTTGATGGCCGAGGACGACAAATGCGAGCCATGGTGGTCCGCCGGCCGGCACACCGACGTCAGGCCCTTTTTGGCGGCCCGCAATGCCATTACCAGGGCTACCCGGGCCTGGTTCGACGAGCAGGGTTTTTCCGAGGTCGAAACCGCCATCTTGCAGGTTTCGCCGGGCAATGAGACCCATTTGCATGCGCCCCGCACCGAGCTCGCCGGCGCCGACGGCACATGCGCGACACGCTATTTGCGAACCTCGCCGGAATTCGCCTGCAAGAAGTTGCTGGCCGCCGGTGAAACGAAGATCTTCGAGCTGGCGCGGGTATTCCGCGGCCGCGAGCGCGGTCCTTTGCATCTGCCCGAATTCACCATGCTGGAGTGGTACCGTGCGAATGCGACCTACGACGCCGTGATGGCCGACAGCGTCGTCGTCATCGCTCACGCCGCGCAGGCGACCGGGATTGGACGATTTTCGTTTCGTGGCAGGACCGCCGATCCCTTTGCCGAGCCGGAGCTGTTGACTGTGGCAACGGCGTTCGAGCGCTTTGCCGGCATCGATCTGCTCGCCACTGTGGTGGACGGCGAGGGCGATCGCAAGAGTCTGGCGGCGGCAGCCGGGCAGCGGGTACGGATCACCAACGACGACACATGGTCCGACATCTTCAGCAAGGTGCTGGTGGAGCATATCGAGCCAAATCTCGGGCAGGGGCGCCTGACCCTGCTGTTTGAGTATCCGCTGCCGGAGGCGGCGCTGGCGCGCGCCAAGCCTTCCGACCCGCGCGTGGCCGAACGTTTTGAGATTTATGCCTGCGGCGTCGAGTTGGCCAACGGATTTGGCGAATTGACCGACGCGGGCGAGCAGCGCCGTCGTTTTGCCCAAGCCATGGACGAGAAGCAGCGGCGCTATGGCGAACGCTATCCGCTCGACGAGGATTTTCTCGCCGCCGTCGCCAACATGCCGCAAGCCAGCGGCGTTGCGCTTGGCTTCGATCGGCTGGTGATGCTGGCGAGCGGCGCGTTTAGGGTCGATCAGGTGGTGTGGACACCGCCGGCAGGAGAAACATGAGAAACAACATCAGCGGCATCAATTTCAAGCCAATCACGACCTTGCGCGAGCCCACCGAACTGATCGCGCATGGTCTCGCGTCGGTCGAGGATCTTCCCGGCCTGGAAAAGGTCGCGGCGCGCTATGCGGTTGCGGTGACGCCGGACGTCGCCGCATTGATCGACCCCGACGACCCCTTTGATCCGATTGCGCGACAATATATCCCGAGCGCCGAGGAATTGGTGGCGCAGCCGAATGAGAGACCCGATCCGATCGGCGATGACGCGCATTCACCGGTCTCCGGCATCGTGCATCGCTATCCGGATCGGGCGCTGTTCAAGCTGGTTCATGTCTGCGCGGTATATTGCCGGTTCTGCTTTCGCCGCGAAATGGTCGGACCTGGCAAGGCGACCGCACTCTCGCAGGGCGCCTACGACAACGCGCTGGCCTATATCCGTGCGCATGCCGAAATCTGGGAAGTCATCCTGACCGGCGGCGACCCTCTGATGCTGTCGCCGCGGCGGCTCGCCGAGATCATGGCAGACCTCGCCGGCATCGATCACGTCAAGATCATCCGGATTCATACCCGCGTGCCGGTCGCCGAGCCGGCGCGCATCAGCGCCGAGATGGTTGCCGCGCTGAAGGTCAGGGGCGCGACGACGTGGATCGCGTTGCACGCCAATCATGTCAGGGAGTTGACACGCAAGGCCCGCGCCGCCTGCGCCGCCATTGTCGACGCCGGCATTCCGATGGTCAGTCAGTCGGTGCTGCTGCGTGGCGTCAACGATGACATCGACGCGCTTGAGGCGCTGATGCGCGGCTTCGTCGAATGCCGCATCAAGCCCTATTATCTGCACCACGGCGATCTCGCGCCCGGCACTTCGCATCTGCGAACGACGCTGGAACAAGGACAGGAAATCATGCGGCGCTTGAGGGGGCGGGTCTCCGGTCTATGCCAGCCCGAATACGTGGTTGATATTCCCGGCGGCCACGGCAAGGCGCCGGCCGGCCCGAGTTATCTGTCGCTCGAAAATTCTTTTTCCCCAGAGCGTGAACAACCCGGTGAAACGCGTTATCGTATTGTCGACTACTGCGGTGACGTTCATCTTTATCCCCCGGAGTCGTAATCGCGTTCCCTGAGATGGGAGGAGCAAGATGCGAAAGATATTCCTGACGGCGACACTTCTGGTGCTGGCGGCTGGTCCGGCAGCGATCGCGCAGACCGGGGGCGGCACCACAAATCCGTCGTCGCAAACGCAAATGCCCTGGCCGGCGCCGGTCGGTCACCGCCAGCCGCGCGTCGATCAGGTGCCGCCGGAAAAAGATCTGAACAATCCGAACGATGCTATTGCTCGCGAGGATGCTGCGCTCGATCGCAAGCTCAAGAGCATTTGCCGCGGTTGCTAGAGCGGTTTCGGGCGAAGCATGCCCTCGGACTTGATCCGGGGGAGCCGGGCGGCGTCAGGCCTTGCGCGCAGCGAGCGCCATTCCGATCAGGGATACGCCGCCGAACAACAGATTGATGCCGACCAAGAGGCCGATGGCCCAGAGCGCCGACCCCGGCAATCCCGTGATGATGATGGCTGCGATCACGAGATCCATGATTCCCGCGACCAGCAACCAGGACCACCGCGCCGACAGCTCGCGGCGATGCTCCAGCGCGTACATGATGGTCGCGACCCCCTCGGCGAGGAAATAGGCGCCGACGACGATGGTGAGGGTCAGCGTGCCCTGCACCGGCCGGACCAGCAGGAGAATACCGGCAACAATCGCCAGCAGCGCCGAAACCAGGGACCACCAGAAGCCCGGCATCTGTCGCGCCCAGTAGGTCAGCGCGAGGCCCGCGATGCCGCTGATCAGAAATATCCAGCCCAGAAAAATGGTGACGGCGAGGCTCGCAAGCGGCGGCACGATCATCGCGGCAAGGCCGAAAATCACCAGCAGGATACCCTCGATCAAAAAGGCCTTCCAATGCTCGCGAACCGCGACCCTCATTTTCGACTGCAGATCGGTGATGTCCTGGGAAAGGGTCATTGAAGAACTCCGGTGCTGGCGACGCAGAATGACGCCCGAATGTGACGCCACAATAATATAGCGTGCCCAAAAGGCGTACGGTCAGATTTGTTCGGTCGCGGCTTGAACGAAATCTGCGATGATTTGCCCGATGCCGTTAACTCTGGCCGGGCATGGACGAGAAGCCCGGCGAGGTCGTGCGCATCCGGTCGCGGCCGAGAACATAGACGGCGGTGGTGACCACCAGCAACGCGATGCCGACCACGATGGAGACGAGGCCGATCGGAATGAGAACGAGCGCCATGTTGCGATCCGGATTCAGCAGCCAGTGGTGGATCGACGATAGCACGAAGGCAAGACCTGCAAACCCGGCCCCGCCGCCCACCACCAGTAACGCCCACATGCGCCGCAGCTGACTCAATCGTTCGCGGGCGACTTCGGTACGCGGCGCATGATGACGGCCGACCCGGCGCACCAGCCGCGCGGCAAACGCGATCGAGCTGAACCCGATCAGCACGCTCGCCGATCCCAACATGAGCCGGGTGGAGGCCTCGATGTCCGGGTTTTTCTGCAGGGTGAGCAGGGGGAAATCAAAGGCCGCGTGCAGCCCCACCGGCCCCAGCAGGATCAGACTTCGGCTTGAGATGCGCGCCCAGTCGCGGTGACGGCGGTGCGCGCCCAGCGCCGCACCGGATCGTGCGATCGCAAGGTAGGCGCCGGCGATGATCCCGAGCGCGCCATGGAACGGCACGGTCAGGACGCTGCGCAACGCGGCCAGCGATTGCCACATCTCGGCATGTTGCTCGAGATAAGCGAGGTTCTCGTAGGCGGCAAAGCCGAGCCCCGCCGCGGCGCCATAAACCACCGTGTCCATGGGTTTCGCGAAGGGCCGGCGCCGCGCTGAAACCGCGGCGATGACCAGGATCTTGACGGCTTCCTCGGGCAGCGCGACGCTGAATAGCGAATGCAGCGCCTGCGCAATCCAGGGGTTTTCGGGAGCCGAGAGGACCGACATGAACGGCGCGCGTACCGCTCCCAGCAGCGAGATGCTCGCAGCGCCGAGCAGAAATGCGGCCCAGACCTTGGCCGGCGGTCCCGGCCGTTCGTCGGCGGCGACCACGAGCCACAGGATCAATAGCGCCGGCGCGACCGCGGCCGTGCCGATGACGGTCGGAAGGGATTCAAGGACGAGCATCTAGGATGGCAAATATGCCATGTTTCAACGTGATCCACGGTTTAAAATGCACTTGCGTGTGAACACCCGCATCAGGTGTTCGTTCCGAATTATCCGGTGATTATCCCTTGGCATCCGCGGTTCAACAACCCCTGCAGATATTCTTCAGTTGCGCGTTCATCCGCACATCTTCCGCGCCGATCGTATCCACATATTTGGCGGAATCGGAATGTGCGGCCGGGTTCCCTACAGGGATCGGGGCCGCAGGCTTGCCAGCAACCGATTTGTCAGCGGACGCCGCTGGCGTATTGGCCTTGTCGTAACAGGCCAGTCTGGCGCCGGCGTCGGCGACCGCCTTGCATTCCGGTGTGCCGGCGAGGGCGGATTGCGACAGCACCGAAATCGCCGCGAGCATGGCAAAGAGTCGCATTTCAACCCCTTCTGTGGCCTATTCAACCAGCCCATGAACCACAGGCGAACCCGAGCGGCATGGCAATTAGCTAATCAAATCAAGGAGTTTTAAAAATTATTTCAGAGCAAAATGCACGTAATCAGGCGCCGAGTCCATGGATGATTTTCCGGTCTATGACAGCGGCAAACGGCCGGCGCGAGTCGCGTGTTAGATTGTGACGAAAAAGCCAGGGAGGCGCGCCGGGTGGTTTTATTCCGCGGAGCAGAGACACACACAAGGTCGGTTCTCAAAGCCATCAGCTGGCGCACGTTGGGAACACTCGACACATTTGCGATCAGCTGGTTTTTCACGGGCAAGATCGAGATCGCCGGGTCAATCGCCGGGCTTGAGATCGTCACCAAGATTGCGTGGTATTACCTCCACGAGCGTGTCTGGGCGGAAATTTCCTGGGGCCGGCGCAGACTGGATTAAAGTCCGGCCGGGCAGGCGCGAACAGGCAAGTGAGTGGAAAGACGGCTCTGCAATGAATGAACGTGAACCGAGAGAAAACCGGCGGCCGGCGCTTGCAGGATTGGCGATCGCCGTCGTCCTGCTGGCGGTGGGATTGTGGCTTGCCCGCGAGCTGACCGCGGCGAGCAAGATGCAGGATTGTCTGATGTCGGGGCGCACCAACTGCAATGTGATCGAGCCTGCCCGATAAAAGCCGGCCGCCATCTCGACGCCGACGTCTAGGTGTTCCCTGTCTTGAGCCACCATTGGACGCCGGCGCCCCCTTACGGTGCGGGGTCCCTAGCGCGCCGTACGGGCGCGGAACTTGTCGAACTTCTTTTTCTGCTTTGCATCGAGGCTGTTGTAGAACGCAATCAGCTTCGGGTTTTCCGCTTTCAGAGCATCGAGCCGGGCTTCGAGGAAGCTTTGGGTGAAAACCAGCCGCTCCTCGAACGAAGACAGATCAGGCTCCTTTGCACAGAGCTTGGCTCTCGAATCATCGAGCGATTTCAGGCGCGCCTCCTTGAATTCATTGTAGGCGGCCTTTTGCGCGTCATTGAGGTTGAGATGATCCGCCAACCGCTCGCCCAACTTGTGGTGAGCAGACGGATCGCTCCGGTGAGAGCAAAGGCGTTCGAATAGTGCGCTATGATGATCGCCCTGCGCCGCCTGGACTTGCCCCGAGGCCGCGGCAAGGGCCGCGAATGCCAGGATCAACGCCGAAACTTTCACTTCCTTCATTTCATGCTCCCATATTGAGTCGAGTGTTGGCGATCGGCTTCGATTTCAGATCGCTTCGATCAAAGGATGCTTGCGTCGAGCTGATCGTTCAAATCGAAGGACGGTTCCGAGCGGTCATCTCCGGCCGCCGCCGTGTCCGCCAGCCATATGTCCGCCACCACCGCCAACATGACCGCCACCACCGCCAACATGACCGCCGCCGCCGTGAAAGCCGCCACGTCCGCCGCCGCCGCGTCCACTATGCCAGCCGCCGCGACCATGCCAGCCGCCATAGCCGCCATAATAGCCGCCACCGCCGTAGTAGCCGTCACCATCGCCGCCGCAGTCGTTGTAATAGCAGTTGCCGCCGAGAGCTCCGCCTATCAGGCCGGATACGACACCACCAATAATCGCCTCAGGAATGGCGTCGTCACGTCTGTACTGGATTTGCTGAACGTCCGAATCCGGCTTGACCCATTGCGAGCCGGCTAGAATGCCCGGTGCCGCGGTGGCGGGCGCCGCCGCGATGATCAATCCGGCACCAATGATCGCTGCAGCGTGAATCAGAGTCATCCGCGAAAATCCTTTCGGTTCCAGGAAAATGCTCGCATCATGCGAGCGTCGGAGGGGTACATCAAGGCGAGCGATGGTCTCGGAAACCCAGTCGACGAAAGAGGGCAAACACAAATCCCATCGGCTCGAATAAATAAATCTTTAGTTCCGGGTGCGACGAGCTGGAGATGGAATTTGTCCTCGGCATCCCCGACCAGAAAAGGTGAGCCATCTTCCGGCCCGAATATCCCAAAGCCAAAGCGGTTGCGACGCGAACGAAGATCGGCCCTACTTGTCGGCCTCCCCGTTGTCCACTATCGACAATGTCTGCGGCTGCACCGGCCGCCCAGTGAAATGCTCCTTGCGCCTCGGGAGACCTTGTCCTCGACTGGCGTCCACTGCGGAAGGGTCATCAGGGCGGTGGGCGCGGTGCCGAACGAAGCGAACCAATGCCCGCACCAAAACGTGGGTGCAACGCCAAGAAAAGGGGGAAGCGCCATGACTTATGAATTTGTCGACGTCAAACACACCGGTCACATCACGGTCGTAACCCTCAACCGGCCAGGCGTCATGAACGCCCTGCACAAGCCCGCCCATTTCGAATTGCACGACGTGTTCAACGCCTTTGCCGCTGACCCCGATCAATGGGTGGCGATCATCACAGGCGCAGGGGATCGCGCGTTCTGCGCAGGCAACGACCTGAAGTGGCAGGCGGCGGGCGGCGAGCGCGGCTGGAATTTGAGCGGTTTTGGCGGGCTGACGCTGCGATTCCACTGCGACAAGCCGATCATCGCCGCGGTCAATGGCGTGGCGATGGGTGGCGGGTTCGAGATCGCGCTGGCCTGCGACCTGATCATTGCGTCGGAAAACGCCGTCTTCGCGCTGCCGGAGCCGCGGGTCGGCCTCGCGGCTCTCGCCGGGGGTCTGCATCGGCTGCCCCGCCAGATCGGATTGAAGCGCGCCATGGGCATGATCCTGACCGGCCGGCACGTCTCGGCGCGCGAAGGTCTCGATCTTGGCTTCGTCAATGAAGTGGTCGCCGCCGGCGAAGCGCTCAATGCGGCGGAACGCTGGGCGGGTCAGATCTGCCAGAACAGCCCGATGTCGATCCGCGCGTCGAAACAGGCGGTAATGGAAGGGTTGAACGCCACTCTGCCCGAGGCAATGGCCGCGCAGAGAGAATATCCGGCGGTGCGGGATATGATCGAGTCCGCCGATTATGTCGAGGGTCCGAAGGCCTTCGCCGAGAAGCGGCCGCCGCGCTGGCAGGGCAAGTAGGCCGGCCGCGCACGAAATCCGGCTCTCATCGCGCCAGCAGGCGCCGGCAGGCCTCAACATAGACCTGGGCTCCGGTGACGATGTCGGCATCATCAGTGTTTTCGGTCCAGTGATGACTGATGCCGCCGATCGAGGGTACGAACAGCATTCCGGCAGGCATGATGGTGGCGAGAACCTGGGCGTCATGACCGGCGGCGCTGGGCATGCGGACCGACTTGCCGGCGGCAAACTGCGAGCTCGCAGCTTCGATGGCGTCCTGGAATCGAGCATCCATCATGGCGGGGACACCGGTGCGAATACGCTCGATCGAAACATTGCAGCGGCCCTGGGCGTTGACCTCTGCCGCCATGCTCTGCAGCAGATCCTCAAGCCGGGCGATCACAGCCGCGTCGTCGTCGCGCATCTGAAACAGCATTTCCGCACGTCCCGGAATGATGCTCGGCGCACCGGGATCGAGGGTGATGCGGCCCGTGGTCCATACCGTGCGTGGACTGCAATGCGCGGGAAGCCGGTCGTCGATGGCGACGCAAAACCTGGCCAGCGCCAGGCCGGCATCTCTGCGATCGGCCATCCGGGTGGTGCCAGCGTGATTCTGCTCGCCGCTGAAGGTGATCCGGTATTGCCAGATGCCGACGATGGAGGTGACGACGCCGATACTGAGACCGCTAGTTTCGAGTGCCCGGCCTTGCTCGATATGTGCCTCGATATATCCGATGTGCCGGCCGCGTTCGGCCTGCGCGCGGGCCCGGCCAGCAAGGCCGACATCGCGCAGGGCATCCCGCATGGTTCGGCCGTTGCTGTCGCGCGCGGCGTCGATGTCCGCTTCGCCTATGCCGCCGACATATGACCTGCTGCCGAGGAAAGAACCGAAATGTCCTTCCTCGTCGCTCCATGCGGCGACTTCAACGGCGCCCTTTGAATTCGGGTCGGGGTTGAGAGTTCGGGCGGCTTCGAGGGCGTAGATGACGCCAAGCGGCCCATCGAGCCAGCCGGCGTAATTCTGACTTTCGAGATGCGACCCGGCGAGCAGCTTTGGTCCGGATTTTGTACTGGTGCCGAGCACATTGCCGATGCCGTCGACGGTCGCCGTCAGCGCCGCCTCTGGAAGCCGCTGCGCCAGCCATTCCACCGAGCGCATATGCGGCTCCGAGAAGGTCGGCTTGTGAACGCCGGTCTTGTAGGCGCCGATGCTGCGAAGCGCATTGAGATCCGCAAGGACCCGGGCGCCGTTGGCCTGCGGGGGATTGTCAGTCATGAAGCGTCACCTTAAGCATTTCGACCATTTTGCCAACCGGTTCACTTGAGTTCTGCGAACCGGCAAATATCGGAACAACCGTTCGCGCGCAGGCTCGGCACTCGGTAATTCTCCGGCGGGGCCAGCGAGAAGCAGCACGAAGGAGTTGTCGAGACCGATGAAATGGCTTGCTCTGGAGATGGCTGATTTCGATCGGCAGATTGTTTATCCGGAGCGGGATTTGCCTATCCCCCGTAGCCCTTCAGTCCCCCGGCTGCGGCACCGTACTGGGAGCAAATACCCACGTCGCCCGATCCCTCATAAGTGTCGATGACATTGCCGGCCATGATGACGCGGATTCGGCATTCATAGAGAGGCGTACCCCTGATCCAGGTATAGGTTTTTTGTCCCTCAAGCATTCCCTGTTCCTCAGGCGAGCCCAGCTTGGCAATGACGGCGCTAAGCGGTTGCCCCTTGTAATTGGTCGCACCCAGATTGAGGGCGCCGACCGAGCAACCGGCCACGGCCGGGGCCAAGATCAAGGCCGCCAGGATTTTCAGATTGCGCATTCGCCCGATTTCTCCCAAAGACGAATCCTAGACGCGACCATTGTTGGAAAGCAAGGGCAGACGCGCGCCGGGGCGCGTGCCGACGCGCGTGTCTGGTCATCCAACCGGTCGGGCTCAAAGCGCGACGGCGGCGCCGCCGATCGGGGTTGTTGACGAGTTCCAGTCGAAAATCATGGCACCGGTTTTCGGGTGCTGCGCGGGGGCTTCGGTCCCACAGAAACGAAGGAGGCCGCCGGGTTGGCGGCCTTGCTCATGATCTTTGCAAAAAAATAGCTGCGGCTTTTTTGCAGAAATGCAGGCCGGGTGGATGGTCACCTCATTGGTGTGCCCCAAATAATACCTGGCCCCGCGCATTAAAGCTGCATTCTCCCGGTACAAAGCCAGGGTTCTGCAAGCAAGCATTGTCGAGCGTGCTGTCCCAAGAGCCTCGCTGCCGCCACTTGCTCCAGGCGATGTAATCGCAATACTTGCTATGGGGATTTCCCGCTTCTCTGGTCGCACAAAAGATGCTCTGGGCGGAGTAGGCTGGGC
>JBKQRS010000559.1:0-9030 GCA_052143915.1 Bradyrhizobium sp. | reverse complement strand
CGCCTCGAGCAGGGCGACATGGCGCGCGCGACCGTCTTCAACCTCGATCCCGCGGCACAGGCTGCGAGCTTTGCGGCGCAAGGGTTCGAATACCTGCACGTGGTCGATCTCGACGGTGCCTTTGCCGGCAAGCCGATGAACGCGCATGCGGTCGAGGCGATGCTGGGGGCGGTCACCATGCCGGTGCAACTCGGCGGCGGTATCCGTGATTTGAAGACGATCGAGGCCTGGCTGGCAAAAGGCGTTGCCCGGGTCATCATCGGCACTGCGGCGGTGCGCGATCCCGAATTGGTGAAAAACGCGGCGAAGCGATTCCCCGGCCGCGTCGCGGTGGGCCTCGATGCGCGCGACGGCAAGGTTGCGGTCGAAGGCTGGGCCGAGACATCAGAGGTGGCGGCGCTCGATATCGCGCAGCGGTTCGAGGATGCCGGCGTCGCCGCGATCATCTTCACCGATATTGCGCGCGACGGCCTGCTGAAAGGTCTCAACCTCGAGGCCACCATTGCGCTGGCGGACCGCATCTCGATCCCCGTCATCGCCTCCGGTGGTTTTGCCTCCATCGACGATGTGAAGGCGCTGCTTCAACCGCGCGCCAAGAAACTCGCCGGCGCGATCGTGGGTCGCGCACTCTATGACGGTCGACTTGATCCAACTGCCGCGCTGGCGCTGATCCGCAGCGCGCGGGCCGCGGCCTGACGCATGATCCGGAAAAGTGGGGTCAGGCTTTCCGAAAGGATCATGCGCGACTAAAGAGATTCAGGAGCTTTTGCTATGTTCAAGGTGCGCGTGATCCCCTGTCTCGACGTCAAGGACGGCCGGGTGGTCAAGGGCGTCAACTTCGTCGATCTGCGCGACGCCGGCGATCCCGTGGAAGCGGCCATCGCCTACGACGCCGCCGGCGCCGACGAGCTCTGCTTTCTCGACATTACGGCCACCCATGAAAATCGCGGCATCATGCTGGACGTGGTCAGGCGCACCGCGGAGGCCTGCTTCATGCCGCTGACGGTGGGCGGCGGGGTGCGCACGGTGGACGACATCAAGACGCTGCTGCGATCCGGCGCCGATAAGGTTTCGATCAACTCTGCCGCCGTCAGCCGCCGCGAATTCGTCAAGGAGGCCGCGGAAAAGTTCGGCGATCAGTGCATCGTGGTTGCGATCGACGCCAAGCGGGTGAAGCGCGGTGGTGGATCCGACCGTTGGGAAATCTTCACCCATGGCGGGCGCAATTCCACCGGGATCGACGCGATCGAATATGCCCAGGAAGTGGTGTCGCTCGGTGCCGGGGAAATCCTGCTGACCTCGATGGACCGCGACGGCACCCGGCAGGGCTTTGACCTGCCGCTGACCCAGGCGGTGGCCGACAGCATCAGCGTCCCGGTGATCGCCTCCGGCGGCGTGGGAAATCTCGACCACTTGGTCGAGGGTATCCGCGAGGGCCATGCCACCGCCGTGCTGGCGGCCTCAATTTTTCATTTTGGCGAATTTACCATACGTGAGGCCAAGGACCATATGGTCCGCGCCGGGCTGCCGATGCGGCTCGATCCCTGACGACTCTTTGTGACAGAAGTGCTAAATCCCCATGGGGATGGCGTGCCTTCCTTTTGGCCGCGCGTAATGAGTTTAGGTTGATGTCGCGTTTCACGATTCATGATCTCGCCACCATCATCGATGCCCGTGCGGCGTCGGGGGGAGAGGCGTCCTATACCCGCAAGCTGCTGGACAAGGGTTCGGAGCATTGCGCCAAGAAATTCGGCGAGGAGGCGGTGGAAACCGTGATCGCCGGGATTGGGAATGACCGCGACGATCTCATCGCCGAAAGCGCGGACCTGCTTTTTCATCTGCTGGTGCTTTTGAAATCGCGCGGTGTGAAGCTTCAGGAGGTCGAGGCAACACTGGCCCAGCGCACGACCAGGTCCGGACTCGAGGAGAAGGCGGCGCGCAAGCGCGATTAACCGGAGTCGGAGCCCCGGCCCCGGCGTAAATCTTAAGAGGCGGCGTCATGGATATTCGGGCACCGGAACAACAGTATAATCCCTACCGGATATTCTCCAGGGAGCAATGGGCGCGTCTGCGCGACGACACGCCGATGACGCTGGAGCCCGGCGAGTTCGAGCGGCTGCGTTCGATGCACGATCGCCTCGACCTGAAAGAGGTCGAGGACATCTTCCTGCCGCTGTCCCGGCTGCTGTCGATCTACGTCGATGCGACCCACCGGCTCTATCAGGCGCAGCGCCAGTTCCTCGGCATCCGGGATCGCAAGGTGCCCTATATCATCGGCGTCGCCGGCTCGGTCGCGGTGGGCAAATCCACCACCGCGCGCGTGCTGCAGGCGCTGCTGGCGCGCTGGTCGCCGCGGCCCAGGGTCGATCTGGTCACGACCGACGGATTTCTGTTTCCCAATGCGGTGCTCGAGCGGCAAGGCCTGATGCAGAAGAAGGGCTTTCCGGAGAGCTACGACCTGCCGATGCTGCTGGCGTTCCTGAGCGACATCAAGGCAGGAAGGCGGCCGGTGCGGGCGCCGGTCTATTCGCATTTGACCTATGACATCATTCCGAACGAATGGATCGAGATCGACCGGCCGGACATCCTTATCGTCGAGGGCGTCAATGTTCTGCAGACCGGCCGGCTGCCACGCGACGGCAAAGCCGTTGCGGTCGTCTCCGACTTCTTCGACTTCTCGGTTTACATCGACGCCGAAGAGCCGGTGCTGCGCGAATGGTATGTGCGGCGGTTTCTTGCCTTGCGCGATACCGCCTTCACCGATCCCAGATCCTACTTCCATCGCTACGCCCTGTTGTCGGACGAAGAGGCGACCGCCACGGCGCTCGCGATCTGGGAACGCACCAACCTCGCCAATCTCGAGGATAACATTCTGCCGACACGGCCACGCGCGACGCTGATCCTGAAAAAGGGTGCCGACCACATGGTTGAAACGGTAGCACTGCGGCGGCTCTGACTTTTTGTTTGAGCATGATCTTATCGGAAAACCGGTCCCCACTTTTCCGGATCATGCTCTCGGCCGCTATTTCAACGCCAGCGGCTTTTCCTCGTCGAGGAAGCCCATCAGTTCGTGGAAGAATTGCATGCGGTTCTTTTCCATCATCACCGTATGCGTTCCCTCGCTCAGTTCGATCAGCCGCTTGTACGGCGTATTCTTCAGCTGCGCGAAATAGCCTTGCGCCAGATAGCTCGGAAGGTCGGCGTCCCATTCGGCGTGAAGCAGAAGGGTGGGTACCCTGATCTTGCCGGGATCGTACAGCGCCTTGCCCGCGCTCCAGTATTTCATGCCGTCCTCGTAGACGCCGTTCGGCGCGCGCAGCATCGGCGGATTTTGTTTCGACGATTCCGGGTCCGTTGCCCAGGTTGCATTGGCCCAGGCGTCGAACACGCCGGGCGGGATCAGGTCAGCCTGCTTGTCCTCGGCCACACCCTTCAACCAGCGTGCCTTGGCCGACTCCCAGGAGACGAGCCGGTAGGCGCCGAGCGGCGGCGCGTTGGTGGCCGCCGGCGCCGGCGGTTCGTTACGGATCCATTGCGGCGCATAGAGCACGAGACGGTTGACCTTGTCGTTGTGCTCGCTGGTGTAAAGCCCGGCGATCGAGGTGCCCCACGACCAGCCCATGACGTCGATCTTGGCAACCTTGCGTTTCCCGAGGATGTAGTCGACGGCCACGCCGAGATCATGCGCCGCGACCGCGGTCGATACGATCGGCTTGTTCGCCTCCGGCGGCTGGCTCATCTCTGTGGGCCTGGTCGAACGGCCATAGCCTCTGACGTCGACAAGGTAGACATCGTAGCCGCGCGCGGCGATCAGATCCATCATCGAGACGCCCTCGATCGGCAGATCGAAGGCAGTCTCGGCCGGATAGGTGGCGCCATGCACGAACAAGAGAATCTTGTCCGGGGAGGTTTGCTTGCCGGAGGGATGTTTGTTGCGGACAAAAAGCTCGATCCCCGCATCGCCCGACGGGATCATGGTGTCCGTCGTTTGCAGCTTTGGGTTCTTCGCCTGCACCATCGCGCTCGAAAAAGTGCTTGCCACCAGACACGCCAGGGAAATCTGCAAAAAGGGTATCCGTAAAAACCTGTTGGCCATTGAAGTCCTCCCCGGACGTTTCTTGATTTTGGGACCCCACTCCGGCAGTCCGCGTGTCCTGCCCGCCCAACTGGATTGGGTGCGCCTGACATGGTCGGCCCGAATCGCCGGCAGCGTCAAGGACGATACGGCTTGGGGTATCGCCCTCAAGCCGCCAGATGCCGCGCGGCGGCAAGGCCCGCAAGCGCATCGGCCAGCTTGTCACGATCGAGCGGCTTGATCAGAAAGCCGTCCATTCCCGCTTCGAAACAGGCATAGCGATCTTCCACCAGCGTATTCGCCGTCAATGCGAGGATCGGGGTCTTGCGGCCGGGCTGCGCCGCCTCCCGCTCGCGAATGCGCTTGGTGGTTTCGATGCCGTCGAGCTGCGGCATCTGGATGTCCATCAACACTAGATCATAGGGCGTGCCGGCGGATTTCGCCGAGAGCCAGGATTCCAGTGCCTCTTGGCCATTGGTGGCGATGACGGCCTGATGTCCCAACCGGGTCAAGAGCGAACGCATCAAGAGCGCGTTGACCTCATTGTCTTCCGCGACCAGCACCGAAAGGCCGCGCGCGGTGGCGACCGGCGGTGTCTCGGGCTCGCCGGGCAGTTCGACCAGGGCGTCGCTCGCCAGGTTCGGCGCGGAAATTTCCGGCGCCGTCGTCAGGCGCGTTGCGAGCGAGGCCGCGCGCAACGGTTTGACCAGATAGCCGGTCAAGGCCGAGGCGGTTGAAGCGGATTGCAGTTCGTGCCGCGTCGCCGGTGTGAACAGGACGATGCGCTGCGTCGCATGCGCGCGCGCCGCCGCCGCGAGCGATTCGACCTCTTCGGAGCCCAAGGCATGGTCGAGCAAAACCGCCTGCCAGCTCCGTTCCGGCAGCAACGCCCGCGCCACCGCGATATCCGAAACCACGCAGGTCTGACCGCCCCAGCGCTGCAACCGCCGCTCGATCAGGGAAGCCTCGATGCTCTGCGGCGCGACCAGCATGATCGACTGGCCATCGAGATCGGGCACGGCGAACGCCTGTTGTCCGCTGTTTTCGGAGGCCGCCAGCGGAAGTGCCACCTCGAAGGTCGAGCCGACGCCGGGCGTGCTCTCCAGCGTGATGCGGCCGCCCATCCGCTTGACGATGCGCTCGGAGATGCTCAGGCCTAATCCAGTTCCGCCATAGCTCCTGGCGATCCGCTCGTCGGCCTGTTCGAATTCGCGGAAAATCCGCTGCTGGGCCTCCGGCGCAATCCCGATGCCGGTGTCGCGCACCAGGAAGCTGATTTCATTGGGCCAGATGCCGGGCTCGACGACCAGCGCCACGCCGCCGGTCGAGGTGAACTTGATCGCATTGCCGGCGAGATTGAGCAGCACCTGGCGCAGCCGCGCGGAGTCGCCGATCACCTCCCTCGGCAGACGCTCGTCGACATAGGCGGCAATCTCCAGCTTCCGCGCCTGCGCCCGCGGCGCCAGCAATTCGGTGATATCCTCGATCAGCGCGGCCAGCGCGAACGGGCGATGTTCGAGATCGATCTTGCCGGCCTCGATCTTGGAATAATCCAGGAGTTCCTCGATCAATGCGAGCAGCGCGTCGCCGGAGGTCTTCACCGCCCTGGCATAGGTCATCTGCTCCGGCGTCAGCGGCGTATCCAAAAGCAACCCGCTCATGCCGATGATGCCGTTCAGCGGCGTGCGGATTTCATGGCTAGCCATCGCGAGAAAGCGCGATTTGGCGCGGTTGGCGGCGTCGGCCTGGTCGCGGGCTTCGGCG
Organism: Bradyrhizobium sp.; assembly: GCA_052143915.1. GTDB lineage: Bacteria > Pseudomonadota > Alphaproteobacteria > Rhizobiales > Xanthobacteraceae > Bradyrhizobium. Next base: position 3,191 of record JBKQRS010000559.1, on the reverse strand, counting down.
AGCGCGCGCTCGGTCTCGGTGCGGTCGGTGACGTCGCGGCCGACGCTTTGCATCTCGGCCGGGCTACCTGCATCGAAGCGGACCAGCGCTTCGCGCCATGCGATCCAGCGCGGTCCGAGCGCGGTCGCGATCTTCTGGTCGTGAATCCGCGTGCCGTTCGGCTCGAGCGCGGCGTCGCCCTGCTCCAGCACGGTAAGCTGAAAGGGGCTGCTGATCAGCGCGCTGCGGGGCTGCCGGGCGAGGTCGCAATAGGCGTCGTTGACGAAGGTGATGCGGCCTTCCGAATCGCGCAGCACGATCAGGTCGCCCTGGGATTCGAACAGGCTGCGGGCGCGTTCCTCGGCTTCCTTCAATTCCCAATTGCGATCGGCCAGCGCTTCGTTATGCAGCGCGATCTTGCGAAGCTTCCTGTGCAGGAAACGCAGCCGCATGCTCAGCGTGGCGAGCCCGAGGCAGGCGAGCGCGAACAGGAAGCTGGCGCCGATCGCAAAGGCGTTGGGGTCGTAGCCGGAATTTTCAGACCGGCTGCCGGCGATGAACCCGTAAGCCCCGCCGAAGGTCGCAGAGAAGATCGTGAACGAGCGAACCGAGAAGGCGATCCATGGATGCCGCCGCGAGAACCGGCGTATGCGCAACTTGATCCGGAGAATCCGCTCCATCGCCGGCCACCCTGGGGTTACATCGTGGTTGCTGTGCGCGTCCGACACGCATCGTCTGCTGGGCTGCGAAGATGGCGTGGCGACCTTGCAAAGTGCTTGCGGACGGGCGGCGCCGCGCGGCGCGGTGAGAACATGGTTGATGAAGGGTTAACGCGTCAAAAAGGGAGCTTCAGAGCGAGGCGGCTTCGACCGCGCGGTGTCCGCCGCCGCCGAAGCCGACGACAAGCGCTGCCGCATCGCGCTCGGAAAAGCTCTTCGACCTGACAAAGATCCGATAATCGGCGGGACCGTCATGCGAGAGATAGATGACAGGCGCGCCGGCTTCCGGGTTCGCCGAAACCGCGACAAAACGCGTCGCCGGACTGGCTTCGCAGGCCCCTTGTTCCGTATCCTCGGCGTCGTCGACTACGGCGAAATCGGCGGTCTCGGCGCTGTCGGAGATCTGGACCCGCACGGTCGCGGCCGCCGGGTCTTCGGTGAAGGCGACGTGGAGATCGGCGTGCCAGGGCAGGTCGGAGATCTGCACGGAACTATCGGCGGCCGCGATACACGGATGCGAACCGGGCAATAGCCCGCCGCGCGCGAACACCGCGGCGAAGATGAGTGGAACAGCCGAGGCCAGAATCTTGAAACGCAACATGGAACGCACTCGCTTATTCCGGGCCCTCGATACGCAGGGCTTATGGTTTGCGGAGCGTAAACAAAACTCGTTACCGCCGGGTTGACGCGGGGGTCACTCTCTGGTCGTTCCTGCGAACGCAGGAACCCATAACCACCGGCCACGATAATTGGCGAAGCCGTCTGAGGCTTGTGCCCAAAGAAAAGCCGCAGCGTATGGGTCCCCGCGTGCGCGGGGACGACGGAGAGAGCGGTGCGTTCGCGCGATTCGAATTTCAAACAGCGTCATTGCAGGACATGCTTCCGCTATCTCGCCGCATAATTCGCGCGAGTTTTGCTATCAACGTCCCGCTCTCCGAAATTTCAGAGGGCGCAGGGAATGCCGGGCGCCTGGTGCACCCGCAGCCTCGTGTGCGCATGGTAGCGGTAAATGCACACGAGTATTCACAGCGAGTTCACCGGAAACACCCGGCATTCCCCGCGCAATGGTTTTACGGCTTATTTCGAGCTCTCCCCGGTGACCGGCTTTCTTGCCACCGTCGCTCTCGCTAGTTGCCCAGCGAAAACTTGACGCCAGCGTCGGGGCGTCAGGACCACACGACTTCGCCGTCCGCAGGATGACGCGCTCGTCTGCCACGCCACCCGCGTCCACCGCATCCCGCCTCCACGTTCGTGACGATCGCGAGCGCCCGGTACGACAGCGCTTCGGCCAGATGCAGGCGGCTGATGGTATCGGCGCCGTCGAGGTCGGCGAGCGTGCGGGCGACGCGCAGCACGCGATGATAGCCGCGCGCCGACAGCCGCATGGTCTCGGAAGCATCGCGCAACAATTTCAGTCCCTGCGCGTCGGGCTGCGCGACCGTCTCCAGCACCGCGCTAGGGGCTTCGGCGTTGGTGCGGATGTCAGGCAATCCGAGCGCCGCGTAACGCGCGGTTTGAATGTCGCGCGCCGCGGCGACACGGGCGGCGACTTCAACTGATCCCTCCGCCGGCGGCGGCAGGATCAGATCGGCGGCGGTCACCGCCGGCACCTCGATGCGCAGATCGATGCGGTCCATCAGCGGGCCCGAGATGCGCGCCTGATAATCGCTCGTGCAGCGGTCGATCCGCCCGCGCTTGCAGGAAAAGCCGGGCTCATAGGCATGGCCGCAGCGGCATGGATTCATCGCCGCGACCAGCATGAAACGCGCGGGGTAGGTGACGCGGTGATTGGCGCGGGAGACCGACACTTCGCCGTTTTCGAGCGGCTGGCGCAGCGAATCCAGCACGCGCGGATCGAACTCCGGCAATTCGTCGAGGAACAGCACGCCCTGATGGGCGAGCGAAATCTCGCCCGGCCTGGCGCGCAGGCCGCCGCCGGTCAAAGCCGCCATGCTGGCGGAATGATGCGGACTGCGGAACGGCCGCTTTGCGGTCAGCGCGCCGTCGCGGATTTCGCCCGCCACCGAAGCGATCATCGAGACTTCCAGCAGTTCGGAGGGCGACAGCGGCGGCAGGATCGAGGGCAGCCGCGCCGCCAGCATCGACTTGCCGGCGCCGGGCGCCCCGATCATGAGCAAATGATGGCCGCCGGCGGCGGCGACCTCCAGCGCGCGCTTGGCGCTCTCCTGGCCCTTGATGTCGCGCAGGTCGACGTGGCCGGGTGCCGCGGCGCGGATCTTCGGCTGCGGCCGCGACAACAGCTGCGTGCCCTTGAAATGGTTGGCGAGCTGGATCAGCGAGCCGGCGGCGAGAATGTCCTGGGTGTCGGGGCTCGCCCACGCGGCTTCCGCGCCGCAGCCGGCCGGGCAGATCAGCCCCTCGTCGCGGGAATTGGCGCCGATCGCCGCCGGCAGCACGCCGGCGACGGAGGCAATGGAGCCGTCGAGGCCGAGCTCGCCGAGCACGGTGTAGCCCGCGAGCGCGTCGGGCGGG
>JBKQRS010000558.1:0-7408 GCA_052143915.1 Bradyrhizobium sp. | reverse complement strand
GTGATCTTGGTGGCGAGGAACGCGTTGGCGGCGTATTTGATCAGCTCCGCGGTGCGCCGCGCCGTGAACATCAGCGGCGCCTGATTGAGCGACAACGGCCGGTAGATGTCGCCGAGTACCTTGCGGGCGCGCTCATCCGAGGTGCCGACCACGATGCGGTCCGGGAACTTGAAGTCGCGGATCGCAGCACCTTCGCGCAGGAATTCCGGATTGGAGGCCACCACCACATCGGCCGAAGGATTGGTCTCACGAATGATCCGCTCGACCTCGTCGCCGGTTCCGACCGGCACGGTCGACTTGGTGACGACGACGGTGAACCCCTTAAGCACCGAGGCGATCTCGCGGGCCGCGGTGTGGACATAGCTGAGATCGGCGTGACCATCGCCACGCCGCGACGGCGTGCCGACCGCGATGAACACGGCATCGGCTTCGGCGACGGGCGCGGCCAGATCGGTGGCGAACGTCAGGCGGTCGGCCTTCACATTGGCGGCAACGAGCGCGTCAAGGCCCGGCTCGAAAATCGGAATTTCGCCGCGGCGCAAGCCGGCGATCTTGCCCTCGTCCTTGTCGACGCAGGTGACGTGGTGGCCGAAATCCGCGAAGCAGGCGCCTGACACCAGCCCCACATAGCCCGTGCCGATCATGGCGATTCGCATCTTGAAACCTGTCGATAATGGTTAACGGTATTGATTGCTGGGGCGGGTCTTAAAGCATTTTGCGGAGGAGAGGAAATCGGAAAAGCGGGAAAAACGGCATGTCATTTGTATGAATAAAGGGGAATGAAACCGATACGGCCGATGATGACGCCACTTGCGCCGGAATCGCGCCGAAAAGGAACACCGATGACACCAAACGGCACATCCGCCGTCACCGCACGGGCCGCGCCATCAGCGCCGGCAATGCCTGGGCGAGTCGACTGGGTGGACTATGCCAAGGGCATTTGCATCGTCATGGTGGTGATGATGCATTCGGTGCTGGGCGTAGAATTGGCCGCCGGTCATACCGGTTTCATGCATCCGCTGGTCGCCTTCGCCAAGCCGTTTCGGATGCCGGACTTCTTCCTGATCTCGGGCCTGTTCCTCTCGGTCGTGATCGACCGCGACTGGCGCACCTACCTCGACCGCAAGGTGGTCCACTTCGCCTATTTCTACGTGCTGTGGGTGACGATCCAGTTCGGCTTCAAGGCGCCCTCCTTTGCCGCCGAGACCAGCTGGACCCATGCCGGCTTGCTGTACCTCGAATCATTCATCGAGCCGTTCGGCACGTTGTGGTTCATCTATCTGCTGCCGGTGTTCTTCGTCGTCACCAAGGCGACACGGCGGGCGCCATCGCTCCTGATCTGGGGCTTGGCGGCGCTATTGGAGATGGCCCACATCGTCACCGGCTGGACCGTGATCGACGAATTTGCCGCGCGCTTCGTCTATTTCTATAGCGGCTATCTGTTCGCAGGTTACGTCTTCGCGCTGTCCGACCGCGCCCGCGCACAACCCCGGCTGGCGCTCGCCGCGCTCGCGCTCTGGGCACTGCTCGACGGCGGCCTGGTCAAATCGGCCTTCAGCGAATGGCCGCTGGTCTCGCTCGCGCTCGGGCTTATCGGGGCTTGTGCAGTCGTCGCCGTGGGCACGCTGCTGGCGCGGGCCCATTGGCTCGATTTCCTGCGCTTCTGCGGCGAGCATTCCATCGTGATCTATCTCGCATTCTTCCTGCCGATGGCGGCGACGCGGACGCTTCTGCTGCGGGCCGGCATCATCCACGATGTCGGAGCAATCTCGCTCGTGGTCACCGTTGCCGGCGTCATCGGAGCCCTGGCGATCCGGCGGATCGCGCTGAAGGCCGGGGCCAAATTTTTGTTCGAACGGCCGTCCGCGTTCTGGATCGCGCCGAAAAAGCCGCAAGCGGCGCTGCAACCGGCGGAATAGTCAAAAGCGTTTTCGAGCGAAGTGGACACCGGTTCGCGTGAAGAACAAGGCGTCAAAACAAAAGATTAGAGCGTCGGTTCTGATTCAATCAGAACCGATCATGCTCTAAGGCACCAGATACAGCGAACCGCTGGTCCGTCCGGCCTCGAGATCGGCATGCGCCCGAGCCGCTTCGCCGAGCGGGTAAGGCGTTCCGGTCGCCTGCAAGACGCCTTCCTGCAAGGCGGACAGCACCGCGGCGGCAGCTAGCCGGTAATCGTCAGCCCGGTTCATGTAGGCCATGACGCTGGGCCGGGCCAGCATCAGGCTGCGCCGGGGCCCGAGATCCTCGACATCAAGCGGCGGGATGGCGCCAGCCGACTGCCCGATGCTTGCGATAACACCAAATGGCCGCACGCATCGCAGCGTCTTTGCCAGCGTCGTGCCGCCCACGCCATCATAGGCAACGTCGACGCCGCGGGCTTCGGTCAGATCGGCCACGGCGCAGACGAAATCGGCATCGCGGCCGACGATGACATGGTGCGCACCAACATGACGCGCCGTCGCCGCCTTCGCATCAGAGCCGACCGTTCCGATCACGGTCGCCCCGAGATTGGTTGCCCAGCGCGTCAACAATTGCCCGAGCCCACCGGCGGCGCTGTGGATCAACACCGTTGTTCCCCGGCCGACGGGATAGACCCGCGTCAACAGCATGTGCGCCGTGATGCCTTTGACAAATACGGATGCGGCGACATCGTCGGCGACCTGTTCCGGCAGTCTTACCGCGCGCCACGCAGGCAGATTCCGTTCCGAAGCATAGGCGCCGACGGGAGCGCCGGCATAGGCAATCCGCTCGCCGACCCGCGGCGAGGTGACGTTGGCGCCGACCGCCGTCACGACGCCGACCGCTTCGACCCCCGGTATCGCCGCCGGCGGCAGCGGGTAAAGCCCCATGCGCTGGTAGATATCGATGAAGTTGACGCCAACAGCGGTTTGACGAATCCGGATTTCGTCACTTTGCGGTGGCGGAAGCTCGATAGTGACCGGTTCGAGCTGGTCGGCGCCGCCCGGCGCCTTCAATCGGATGACAGTGGCCATGGGAAATGCTCCTCGATTCACAAGGGCACTTTGCAGCGGTCTTTGGATATGAGAAATTCCACAAATTCTCATTCTTAATGTGAGATTTTGCACAATGTCCGACTGGGAAGATCTGCGTCATTTCGTGGTGCTGGCGCGGGAAGGAACCCTGTCCGCCGCCGCGAGGCAGCTCGGGGTCGACCACGCCACCGTCGCGCGCCGCGTCGCCGCACTCGAGGCGGACATGGGACTGAAACTGGTTGACCGCCGCGCGCGCAGCTATCAACTGACGGACGACGGCAGGCGCATCGCGGCAACCGCCACGCCCATGGAAGAAGCCGCCTTCGCCGTCGCTCGCGCGGTGCAGGCCGCCAAGCCGGGCCTGCGCGGGGAGGTTTCGATCAGTGCGCCGCCATCGCTTGCGAACGCGCTGATCGCGCCGCAATTATTCCAGCTGCGTCACCGGCACCCCGGCATCCGGATCAAATTGATCGGAGAAAAGCGAACCGCGTCGCTGAACCGCCGCGAGGCCGATGTGGCGTTGCGCCTGTCCCGGCCTCAGGAGCCGGGACTGATCGCGCGCAAGATCGGCAGCTTCGGCTTCGGCCTTTACGGCGCACCGGATTATCTGAAGGAAACGCCGCGTCACGCCTTTGCGCTCATCGCCTATGACGACAGCATGGACGATGCGCCCCAGCAAAAGTGGCTGCAGACCATGGCCGCCGGCAGCGAGATCGTGCTGCGCACCAACGATCTGGAGAACCAGGCGGCGGCCGCGCGAACCGGCGTCGGTCTTGCGGTATTGCCGCACTTTCTCGGCGATGGCGACCCTCGTCTCAAACGCTGCGATGCCACGCCGGCACCGCCCAGCCGCGACGTCTGGCTTCTGGTTCATCGCGACATCCGCCAGGCGCCGCTGGTGCGCGCGGTGATGGAGTTCCTCATCGAGTGCGTCAAGGGCGTGAACTAATCGTCGTCGCCCGGCTTGCCGGGTGATGACAAACTCCTGTTTTCCCTCAATTGACCTTCACGCCGCCCTTCATCTGCGCGAGCTTCTCGCGAAACCCTTCAACATCGCCGAAATCCGCAAAACCCTGATAGTACGGATGCGGGCCGAGCACCCGGCGAGCATGCTTGATCGGGCACCAATAGACCTCGGTACGCGACGCCACCTCGCGCATGAATGCGATCGCACCGTTGGCGTAGGAGCAAAAGGCGCAATTGATCTTCTCGATGATGTTGAGATAGGCGAGATGATGGCGGTCGAACACGAGGTAGTCGCGGCGGCGCACTTTTGGAATTTTGTAGACCGGAAAGCAGATCGCCTGATAGGCCATGACCCAAATATCGAGCAGCGCGACGGGGACGATCAGCGAATAGATCACCGGCGAGGTCAGTATCATCAACGGATTGGCGTCGATCAGATATCGCGTTGCCCGCGTCTTGAGCTCGCGGTGGATCCGCAGCACCTCGTTCTCGAACACGATACGGCGGTTTTCGATGCGGAACCGCAGTTCTTCCCGCCGTTTTGCCAGCTCGACCTCGATCTCGGCCTCGACCGATCGCAGCGTCTCCATCAACTCATCGAGTGCCGCGGCCATGCCCTGTCCTTCGCTGGTCCCTGTCGCCGCAGGGGGTCACGGAACGGCCGCCGATGCAACCTATTCCGGAGCTCAAAGGCCGGAGCAAAAATCCCGGCACAACAGGTGCCGAAGGCTGTCAATCGCCGCAAAAATCCTTAAGTTTCGGCCATGCCCAAGACATCCGAAAAGTCATCCCCAAAAGCCGCCGCCAAACCCGCCGCCGCCAAAGCGCTCAAGAAGGGTGACCATGTCTTCCTGGTTGACGGCTCCTCCTATATTTTCCGCGCCTACCACGCGCTGCCGCCGCTCAACCGCAAAACCGACGGATTGCAGGTCAATGCCGTGCTCGGCTTCTGCAATATGCTGTGGAAGCTGTTGCGCGACATGCCGCCCGAGAACCGGCCAACCCATCTCGCCATCATCTTCGACAAGTCGGAAGTCACGTTCCGCAACAAGCTCTATCCCGACTACAAGGCGCACCGGCCGCCGGCGCCGGACGATCTGATTCCTCAATTCCCGCTGATCCGCGAGGCGGTTCGCGCCTTCGATCTGCCCTGCCTGGAGCAGGGCGGCTTCGAGGCCGACGACCTGATCGCCACTTACGCCCGCGAGGCCGGAGAGCGCGGCGCGACCACGACCATCGTGTCGTCGGACAAGGACCTGATGCAGCTGGTCACCGACAAGGTGACGATGTTCGACACCATGAAGGACCGCCGTATCGGCGTTGCCGAGGTAATCGAGAAATTCGGCGTGCCGCCGGAAAAGGTGGTCGAGGTTCAGGCGCTGGCCGGGGATTCCACCGACAACGTGCCGGGTGTGCCCGGCATCGGGGTCAAGACCGCCGCGCAGCTGATCGTCGAGTACGGCGATCTCGAAACGCTGCTCAAGCATGCCTCCGAGATCAAGCAGCCGAAGCGGCGTGAGGCGCTGATCGAGAATGCCGAGAAGGCGCGCATCTCGCGGCAACTGGTGCTGCTCGACGACAAGGTCAAACTCGACGTGCCGCTCGACGACCTCGCGGTGCACGAACCCGACGCGCGCAAGCTGATCGCGTTTCTGAAGGCGATGGAATTTGCCACCCTCACCCGCCGCGTCGCGGAATATTCCCAGATCGATCCGTCGGATGTCGAGGCCGATGGGAGGAACAGCAGCGGCGCAACCGGCAAGTCCGCCGGTTCATCCGCAAAGTCTGAGGACGCTAGCGGCGATCTCTCTGCACCCTCCCCCCTTGCGGGGGAGGGTCGGGGTGGGGGGTCCCAGCAACGAGGTGCCTCGGGCTCACCCCCCTCCCTAACCCTCCTCCGCAAGGGGGGAGGGAATCAGCAGCACGCGAGCGGAGGCAGCAAAGGCACGCCACAGGCGCTCGCCGCCGCGCGTGCCGAAGAGGCGCGCAAAACCCCGGTCGATCGCAGCAAGTATCAGACCATCCCCAGCCTCGCCGATCTCAACGTATGGATCGCGCGGATGCACGATGTCGGCCATTTCGCGATCGAGGCCAAGGCGAATTCGATCGATCCGATGCAGGCCGAAATCTCTGGCATTGCGCTGGCGCTGAAGGCCAATGACGCCTGCTACATCCCGCTCAGCCACAAACAGTCGGGCGATGGCAGCGGCCTGTTCGCCGCCGGCCTCGCACCGGACCAGATCAAGACGGAAGACGCGCTCGACGCGCTGCGCCCGCTGCTGGAATCGGCCGGCATCCTCAAGATCGGCTTCAACATCAAGTTCAACGCGGTGATGTTCGCGCAGCACGGCATCACCCTTCGCAACCACGACGACGCCCAGCTGATGAGTTACGCGCTCGACGCCGGCCGCAACGCGCATGGGCTCGACGCGCTCGCCGAAACATGGCTCGGCCACGCCACCATGACGCATGGTGAACTGACCGGCAGCGGCAAGGCGAAACTCAGCTTCGACCAGGTGGAAATCGACAAGGCAACCGCCTATTCGGCCGAGGATGCCGACGTGATCCTGCGGCTATGGCGGGTGTTCAAGCCGCGCCTGGTCGCCGAGCGCATGACATCAGTCTATGAGACGCTGGAGCGGCCGCTGATCTCCGTGCTGGCGCGGATGGAACGGCGCGGCATCTCGATCGACCGCCAGGTGCTGTCGCGGCTGTCGGGCGAGTTCGCCCAGACCGCCGCGCGCGTCGAGGCCGAGATCCAGGAGATCGCGGGCGAGCCGGTCAATGTCGGCAGCCCGAAGCAGATCGGCGATATCCTGTTCGGCAAGATGGGGATTCCCGGCGGCACCAAGACAAAAACCGGGGCGTGGTCGACCTCGGCGCAAATTCTCGATGAACTCGCCGAGCAGGGACATGAATTTCCGAAAAAGATTCTGGAATGGCGGCAGGTCTCGAAACTGAAATCGACCTACACCGACGCGCTGCCGACCTACGTGCATCCGCAGACCCATCGCGTGCACACGACCTACGCGCTGGCGGCGACCACCACCGGCCGGTTGTCGTCGAACGAGCCGAACCTGCAGAACATTCCGGTGCGCACCGAGGACGGCCGGAAAATCCGCCGCGCCTTCATCGCCTCAAAGGGCCACAAGCTGGTGTCGGCGGATTACTCGCAGATCGAATTGCGGCTGCTCGCCGAGATCGCCGACATTCCCGTGCTCAAGCAGGCCTTCCGCGACGGGCTCGACATTCACGCCATGACCGCGTCGGAAATGTTCGGCGTCCCGGTGAAGGACATGCCGGCCGAGGTGCGGCGGCGGGCGAAAGCGATCAATTTCGGCATCATCTACGGCATCTCGGCATTCGGGCTTGCCAACCAGCTCGGCATCGAGCGCGAGGAAGCCCGCGCCTATATCAAGAAATATTTCGAGCGCTTCCCCGGCATC
>JBKQRS010000557.1:0-5581 GCA_052143915.1 Bradyrhizobium sp. | reverse complement strand
ATGCTCGGTTATCTCGGCTGGCGCATCACCATCGTCAATTGGACGTCGCCTGGCCTGTCATTCGTTTATCTCGGCGCCGAGATGATGGGATTCATCCTGGGCCTGACCCTGATCTTCTCGTCATGGGATTACCGCCATCGCGAGTCGCCGCCGCCGCCGCCTGGACTCGCGGTGGACGTTTTCGTCACGACCTATAACGAATCGGTTGAACTCGTACGCCGCACCCTGCGCGCGGCGCGCGACATCGCCTATCCGCACCGGACGGTTCTGCTCGATGACGGCAATCGCCCGGAGATGCGCGCCATGGCCGAAGAGCTTGGCGTGGTTTATCTCGCGCGCGGCCGCAATGTCGACGCCAAGGCCGGCAACCTGAATTTCGGCTTGGCCCATAGCGCCGCCGAATTCGTCATGGTTCTCGATTCGGATCATATTCCGTTGCCGCACGCGCTCGATGCGATGCTCGGCTTTTTTCGCGACGGGCGCGTGGCATTGGTGCAAACGCCTCAGGATTACTACAATATCGACGCGTTTCAATACTGCAACGCGCACAACAGAGCGCTGTGGCACGACCAGTCGTTTTACTACAGCATCGCGCAACCGTGCCGCGACCGCGTCAATGGCGCGTCATGCGTGGGCACGTCGGTGGTCTATCGCCGCGCGGCGCTCGACGTCATCGGCGGTATTCCGGTCGACACCGTGACCGAGGATATCCATACCTCGCTCAAGCTCCATAAGGCCGGATACCAATGCGTTTTCCTGCCGGACGCACTCGCCTATGGCGTCGCCGCGGGCGATTTGCGCGATTACTACCGGACGCGGCGCCGCTGGGCGCACGGCAATCTGCACGTCCTTCGGCTCGAAAAAGTGCCGTTCTGCAAGGAGCTCAGCCTCGTCCAAAATCTTTCTTATCTAACCCGCGGACTCATCTATTTCGAAGGATGGCAGCAGCTGCTGCTGTTCATGGTCCCGGTCGGGTCGTTGCTGTTCGGCTGGGCGCCGTTTCAGATCACCGTCTTGAACGTGCTGGTCGTGCTGCTATTTCCGGCCTTCATCATGGTTCTGCTTCAGGAGTTCAGCTGCGGCCTCAGCCGCATCTGGGCCAATGAAATGTTCAGCACCGTGCGCTTCCCGGTGCATCTGGTGGCAGTGGCGGGGTTGTTCGGCCGCAAGCTGCGGTTTCGTTCGGCCGCCAAAAACTTCCACGGCCACTTCGAATGGAAGTTGGTCGCGCCGCAACTCACGGTCATCACACTTAGTCTCGGCGCGCTCGCGATCGGCGTCATTCGGCTGGCGCTCAATTTCAAGATCGGGCCCCTTTCCCGGTCTTTTCTCAATCTCGCTTCCGGCGAGCTGTCGCAAATCGACTGGACCGCGCGCCTCGAGCAGGGCTACACCCTCGAGTTGGTCGCAATCGCGGGTTTCTGGGCGCTGTTTAATGCATTCAAAACCGGCGCGCTCGTGCGCAAGGCGTTTGTCGATGCGCGCGATTCGTCCGACGATTACCGCTTCGCCGTGCATCTGCCGGCCGAGTTCAGGCATGGACCGGTAACGGCGATGACGCGGATCGAGCGCATTTCGCTGAGTTTCGTGCGCGCAAGGGTTTACGGCGACGCGCTTCCGCTTGTGGGAGACCGGTTGAACGCGGCGATCCATCTGCCGGGCGGCGCCGTGCCGGTCGAATGGGTGGTGACGCGCAGCGCCCCGCCGCCCCGGACATTTCGCATCTTCCCGTTGACGATCAAGCTGGCGACGGCCAAGCGCAAGGATGAGGGCCGCATCGAATGCAAGTTGGTCTGGCGCGATCCGAAACAGCGCGATCGTCTGGACTTGAGCCTCTATTCGGTCGATTGGCACCGCGAATACATGCATCGCGACGCGCTGTTCGCGACGCCGTTCGAAAAGTTGATCCGCCTGTTGACGCTGCGCGCGCCGTTCGGGCCGACGCGGCTCGAATGGAGGCCCGGGCTTTATCGTGCGCCGTACTCGGGCGAAACCACTTTCATCGTGCTCGGCATCGAGCGCGACCGTCCGGCGGGAAGCCTGCTCGCGTTCCGGCCGCTGGCCGCCGGCGATATGGCCGAAATCGAGCTGTTCGCGGAATCGGGCGTCGAGCGGCGAACGGTGCGCGTTCTGGAGCCGCAGGCCGCTATGGCGCCCGGCCTCGATGGGATCGCGACGCGCCGCTATGGGGTGGCACTTAATGTCTTTGCGCCGCACACGCGGCACGAATCGCCCGCGAGCGGCAATGACCTTGGGTTCGACGCGGCGATCGCCAAGGCTGGACCCGCCGAGTGATCTCCCGGTGACCGTGCCTCGCGCGTGTCGCCTAGAACATCACGGAAATATGCGCGCCACCATAGCCGTCGCTCGAGAAGTGGCTGTTCTTCTCGTAACCGAAATCGACCGTCGCTTTGGCGGCACTGCAGAGCGGAGCCTCTGCGGCGAGACCGAAGCGGTGCACCTTATAATCCGGATTGCCCTGCCAGATTGTCTCGGGCCCAACCGCGATTCCGATGAGGTTGGTTTGATAGAGCAGCCGCGCCCGCGTCCAGTAGTCGCCGGTTCCGGTCACCAGATTGCCGATCGCGTCGGTGCGCAAATTATAGGGTAGCTGCTGGAACCAGTCAGCTTCGAGGCGCGCATTGGTCTTCGAGCCCTTTTCGCGCGACACGATGGCGGTGGGCATGGTCGTCGTACGCGAATTGATGCCGGCGTAGCCGGAGACGAGACCGGTAGCATAAACGAATTGATAGCCCAGCGAGGCGTTCTCACCCCAGCTCTTGGCGGTGACCTTGGTCGTGCCGCTCGTGAAATCGTAAGTCAAATGGTCGGCCCACAGGCGCACCAGTGGTCCGGACTGGGATAGCGGCCCGGCAAGCCCGGCGATGCCGCCGACGTATTCGTAGGTTGAATGGCCGCCGACATCGACGCCAGTCAATGCGTCGAAATGGTCCGCCGCCGCGGCAGGCCGCGCCACCGCGCCCGCTAAAAGGCACGCTGGTACAATCCAGTCCGCGGCGTTCTGAAACCAATGCTTCATGGAACACCCAATCTTTAACCCATCATGGCACGATCCGGCGAAGAAACAAAATGCTGCCCATTTGAGCCTGAACGGTGTTGTTAAAACGATTCAGGCCCATCGCGACTTAGTCTAACCCCTACATGTCCGCTTCGGGTCAAAAGCAGACATGGCAGCATGACATTGGAATGTCCGGTTTACTCCCAAAAGCGGATATTAGATTGTGGTCGAGGAATGTCTGCTTTGTGCCATAAGTAGACATCCCCCCTTTTAACCAAATTGCTGATCGGCAGCGATCTCAAACCGAAATGAATTGCCGGCTCCTTATTCGATCACCTCGTCGACGCGGCAACCTGATCCGCTAGGTGGTCAATTGAGCGAGTCATGGCCGAAGCAAAGGCAGCATCGCCGTTGTTGGCCGCTTGCTCGACGAACGTGCCGCGTCCGCTGTGCAGGACGTGAAGGCCGGCTTTGGCGATGGCCCATCGCGCGGTCAACAGGCATTGGCCGTCGGACTTGATCTCGAAGGCCTCGACATCGACCAGGATCTGCTGCGCCGGTGGCACAATCGGCTGGTCGGCGACGATGTCGGCGCCAGGCAGTCGGGCGCTTAGGGCAGCGGCCAAGGCCCGCGTCAGGCCGACCGACAGACGCTCGGCCCAGCGTCCGGTGGGGCTGGCCTTTACCTCGTTTTGCTCGTTGCGAACTAGGATGTCATGGGTGTCGAGATAGTCGGGAACCGTCACGGGTAAAAGCTGCATGACGAGACGCCCCGACAGCTTCGACACGCCGGGGGCCGGATTCGGCGGATCGCCGAGTAGATAAATCTTCGGGGCCGGAGGGCCCGCGCAGCCCGCAACAAGAATCAGCAGCGCAAGCGGCCGCACCAACATATGGAGGTGCAATCGCTTCACTGGCCACCCATCCCGGTCAGGACGACAGAAGGATTGCGCTCGACTTCGTGGCTAAAGTTTCGCAGCGAGCTGGCGGTCGCGGCCAAGTCACGGATCGCCGCGTCAAGATTTGCGCGGGTCTGCGATCGTGGCGATATCATGTCGTTCAGAGAACTCGCAGCTTGGTGGAATTCGCTGGAGGTTTTTTGGACATTGTCCATAAATGGGCCAATTCTGTCACCAAGCTGATCCGAGATCCGCTGGATGCTCCTGAGCGTTTGCTGCGAGGTGTCCACCAGCTGAGGCAAACCCAGTCCCGCGAATAGCTGTGAAGGAATCGCCGGAATCTCAGGCACGCCCAGATCAGCCCCCGTCACCGATGCCTCGATGTCCGGCCGCAGATCGAGGTCGACCTCGAGCTTTCCTGTAAGGAAACTGGATGAATTGAGTTGCGCCTTTAGACCGGATTTCACCATGCGTTCGATGCCCACCTCACCCGCCGGAATGGTACCGCCGACCATCGAAATCGACAGCGACTCTGGCTGCAACTCAAGATAGACGGGAATGCGTGCCGTCAGATCCTTGGCATCAACACGTAACAAAATGCGCTTCACCGAGCCCACGTTAACGCCTCGGAAAGTAACCGGGGCGCCCACATCCAGCCCCACGACGGAACCTGGAAAGACCACCACCGCCTCTTGTGTTTTGCTGAAGAGATGGAGACTCCCGAATAGCAGGATTGCAGCAACGCCAAGCGCCAAACCGCTTAGCACGAAGCCGCCTATGATTGCTGGTTTAGTTGCTGGCATGACTTTCTCCTTTCGTCTCGTTGACACCCTGGGAACCTTTTCGATTCATGAAGGCACGGACCGTTGGATGCTGACAGCTTTCGCGCAGCGCCTTGGGCGAGCCGTGCGCGATGGCTGTCCTGGTCTCGGCATCAAGGAATACGCCGTCGTCACAAATGGCGAACAGGCTCGGCAATTCGTGGCTGACCAGCACCACGGTCACATTGAAGCCGTTGCGCAGTTCAAGGATGAGATCATCGAGACGTGCCGCTCTGACCGGATCGAGACCGGCGGAAGGCTCATCGAAGAACAGGATCTCCGGATCGAGCGACAGCGCCCGCGCAAGTCCGGCCCGTTTGCGCATGCCGCCGCTCAGCTCGGCGGGCATACGGGCACCCTCGCCAGGTAATCCGACCAGTGACAGCTTCAGCCGGACCAGAGCGTCGATCGAGGCGTTGTCCAGCTGCGTGAACATCCGGAGCGGCAATGCCACATTCTCGGCGACGGACATGGAGCTCCAGAGCGCGCCGCTCTGGAACAGCACGCCGAAGCGGCGGCCGAGGTCTGTGCGCCGCTGCTCGCTTGCGGACCAATAGTCCTCGCCGTTTACGCGAATCGTGCCGAAGGACGGCCGCACCAAGCCGATCAGCGCTTTGAGGACCGTGCTTTTGCCGCATCCGCTGCCACCCATGATTGCGAAAATCGAGCCTGATTTGACCTTGAATGAGAGATCATGCTGCACGGTATTCTTGCCGTAGCCGACCGTCAGGTCTTGCACGAGAAGCTACGGATTATCGGGGCCGGAATCCATCTGTCAGATATCCAGCGCGGACGCGCAGACGGCCAACAGCGCGACCAGCGCGATCACGCTGACGATGCAT
>JBKQRS010000556.1:0-3230 GCA_052143915.1 Bradyrhizobium sp. | reverse complement strand
TCTCGTCTTCGTCGCCATGACCCACCAGTTGATTTTCGACTATCACGACGGCGACATCTTTTGGTGCACCGCCGATGTCGGCTGGGTCACCGGCCACAGCTACATCGTCTATGGCCCCTTGGCGAACGGCGCCACCACGCTGATGTTCGAGGGCGTGCCGAACTATCCCGACACCTCGCGATTCTGGGAGGTGATCGACAAGCACAAGGTCAACATCTTCTACACCGCGCCGACCGCGATCCGCGCCTTGATGCAGGGCGGCGACGAGCCGGTGAAGAAGACCTCGCGCAAGTCGCTGCGATTGCTCGGCAGCGTCGGCGAGCCGATCAATCCGGAAGCCTGGGAATGGTATTACCGCGTGGTCGGCGACAGTCGTTGCCCGATCGTCGATACCTGGTGGCAGACCGAGACCGGCGGCATCCTGATCACCCCCCTGCCCGGCGCCACCAAACTCAAGCCCGGCTCGGCGACGAGGCCGTTCTTCGGCGTGGTGCCCGAAATCGTCGACGCAGACGGCAAGGTGCTGGAGGGCGAGTGCCAGGGCAATCTCTGCATCGCCAAATCCTGGCCGGGACAGATGCGCACCGTTTATGGCGATCATGCCCGCTTCGAGCAGACCTATTTCTCCACCTATAAAGGCAAATACTTCACCGGCGACGGATGCCGCAGAGACGCCGACGGCTATTACTGGATCACCGGACGCGTCGATGACGTGATCAACGTCTCCGGCCACCGCATGGGCACTGCCGAGGTCGAGAGCGCGCTGGTCGCCCACGCTTTGGTCTCGGAAGCCGCCGTGGTGGGTTATCCCCACGACATCAAGGGCCAGGGCATCTACGCCTATGTCACGCTGATGGCAGGCACCGAGCCGACCGAGGAACTGCGCAAGGAGCTGGTGGCGTGGGTGCGCCGGGAGATAGGCCCGATCGCTTCTCCGGACCAGATCCAGTTCGCGCCGGGTCTGCCGAAAACCCGCTCCGGCAAGATCATGCGCCGTATCCTGCGCAAGATCGCCGAGGACGAGCCGGGAAGCCTTGGCGACACCTCGACGCTAGCGGACCCCGCCGTGGTGGACGATCTGGTGCAACATCGCCAGAACAAGAAGGAAGCGTCGGCGTAGAGACCAAGCCTCGCCGCGCTTGCGGTGGAGTTGATGGATTCGCGATCGGGTGAGGGGGCTCACCGCGCGTACCGCTATTTGAAGACTTGCGGGAGACGCAGCCGCTCACTCGAGCCCTCTCCCCGCGAAGAGCGGGGCGAGGGAGCACAGCTCGGTTGCGGCGAATATTTCGCTCTAACCGCAACACCCTCACATCATTGTCAGCCGTTGCCGCACGTTTCCTGAAGAGTGTTGTTTTCAGGTCATTTACTTTGTTTCGAACATTTCCTTTCCTGCCCCCGCAGAAGTGGGCCGGCGGGCCCGCATGGAAAGCGGTTGGTTAAGGCACGCGGTTAAAATTGCGTGGGCAAAGCGGGCTTTTACCGGTCTCGCGCCGGATTTGACGGCCCCGGCGGGGGCGGCGGAAGCGAAATTGGGAAATTGGAGAGATCGATGTCGTTGAGGATTGCGGTGGCGCTGGCGGCCGCCATCGGGGTGGGGATGCTGGGAACGACCGTCGCCCAGGCGGCGCCTGATCTGGTCGGCTTCAGGGGCGACTACTCGCCCGGCACGATCGTGGTGAAGACCAATGAGCGCAGGCTCTATCTCGTTCTCGATCCGGGCCACGCCGTCCGTTATCCCGTCGGCGTCGGCAAATCCGGCAAGCAATGGGCCGGCACCACCCGAATCGACGGCAAGTACCGCAATCCGGCCTGGTCGCCGCCCGCGGAAGTGAAGCATGACAAGCCGCAAATACCGGATGTCATTCCCGGTGGCTCGCCACGCAACCCGATGGGCGTCGCCGCGATGACGCTGGCGGGCGGTGAATACGCGATCCACGGCACCAATATGCCGGGCTCGGTCGGCGGTTTTGTCTCTTATGGCTGCATCCGCATGCTGAACCCCGACATCACCGACCTGTATCAGCGCGTGTCCGTCGGCACGACGGTGGTGGTGACACGCTGATCGATTTTGCCAGGAAATCAACATGCAAAGAGCCGCACCTGGTTGCGGCTTTTTGTTTGAGAATCATTGATTCCGGCCTTGTTGCCTGCGGGAAACTCGGGCGCCGGGCTCAAAAATCCGAAGCGATGCCCTTGTTTTCCCAGTCGCCATATCTGGTCGGCTCGGGGCCCTTGGGGCCTTGAAGCTCCTTCGGCAAGGATTTCGCGTTGGCCTCGGCGGCCAGCCTTCGTGCCTCGGCCTCGGCGAGGGCGCGCTCGGCCGCCGGCGAAAGCGGTTTGCGTTCCGGCACAGATGCGGCCGATGCTGGCCGTGAAGGGTTGTCCGTCATCGAAGATATTCCAGCCGCGGGATCAACCCGCTCGATCTAAAATTTTAGGGCGCACAGGTCGCATGTGACCTGTGAAGTCACAACGGCGATTCTTACATTTGGCATATTCTGTTGCCAAAAGGATTCTTACCTCTCTGATGGCAAGAGCTGAAATGCTAACTGCTGTCCAAGATCACAAGATGTTCCCGCTCCATGCCCTCACAACGATTCGCCCTGCCATCCGAGGTGCCCGGTCTAGCAGCGCGGCGGATCGCGGCGGATATTCTCGATGGCGTTCTGCATAAGCACCGCACGCTCGACGAACAGCTCGATGGCGCCGCCGCGCATCCCGGACTGAAGAATCTCAGCGATCGCGACCGCGCCTTGATGCGTCGCCTGGTGGCGACGATTTTGCGGCGGTTGGGAACGCTCGGCCATGTTCTGTCGCGGTTGCTCAATCGCGGCGTTCCGACCGACGCGCCCCGCGCGCAGAGCGCGCTTTTGATCGGCGCCGCGCAGATTCTGTGGATGGACGTGCCGGACCATGCCGCGGTCGATCTTTCGGTGCGATTGGTGCAGTCGGATCGGCGGGCCGCGAAATATGCCGGACTCGTCAACGCGGTGCTGCGCCGCTGCGCGCGCGAGGGACAGCCGCTGATCGACGATGTCAAATCGCAGACGCTCGACGTTCCGCCGTGGCTGATGGCGCGCTGGACTGCCCATTACGGCGATTCCGTCGCGCGCGACATCGCGGCTGCGATCGGCCAGGAGCCCTCGCTCGATCTGACCGTGAAGTCCGATCCTGAGCAGTGGGCGACGCGTCTGCACGGCGAAACGCTGCCCACCGGGTCGGTGCGC
>JBKQRS010000555.1:0-5086 GCA_052143915.1 Bradyrhizobium sp. | reverse complement strand
TTTTCGGCGCAGCTCCCGTTGTTCACGCCTGCCGTAAAACAAAGCCGGTCGGCGGGGTTGCTGTTATCGTGCCCGAATTTGTTCTCCCAATAGCGATAGGCAACAAATAGCTGAACCATTTGGGAATACTTCTGGCCCCATAGCGCCTTGCTGGCGTCGAGCGTCAGACGGATGGGTTCGGTCTTGATTTCGGTCTTGGTCTCGTAGTAGGGAGCGACGATGCCGGGAGCCGCACCCGTTCCTTTCGGTCCATAGAAGCCGGCGCGACCGCTGATGGCAAAATACCGCAAGCTTGGCGGCAGGAAGCCCAGATCCATATAGTAGTTGAGCTCGACGGCCCACGTCGGATTGAAACGCGTGTTTCCATCGGGAATGCCGGGGTATGGCGCGGTGAATGCTGGCGTCAAGAAAGTGTCGTGATTCCATTCCTGATAAAACAATGGGGCCACGTTGAAGTAACCCCTGTAAGGCAGGTCGAACGCGAACTGCAGACCCGCAACGATGTCAGTCCTGCTCGGTGCTTCGAAGTTGTTTTTCGTTCCGACATCGAGACCGGCCTCGAACGAAACGCTGTGCAGTGGCCCCATCGCAAAGACGCGTGTGTTGAATATCTCGTTCCAGTCGAATGTGCTGCGGACCAGGCCCAGGATTTCCGTCGCCCCGGCACAACCGTAAACGGGGGCATGGTAATTGCCACAAGGATTGGCCGGATCGCCGTGGTCGGACTTGATCAGACTGACGTTGAGGAAGTTCGTGCCGTAGGCCCACGCATCGAAGTGGCTGAAGGAGTAGGCCTGCTTTTGCGTTTCGCCCGGCACGCCGGGATCGGTCCCGTTGGGAAGATAGGAATAGGTCAGATAGTTGTCGTTCACGGAAAAGAACGGCAGGTCCGCAACCGGCGGCGCCTTGATGGGAGCCGGACTCGATTCAGCGGCACTGGCGATGTTGATGGGTGCGAGAACTGCGATCGAGACGATGGCCACCGCAACTGCAGGGAGATGACAGGACATTCGCACGATCCGCATATTGGAAGTCTGGCACGCTTGCTTCGCGGCGGCCTTTGATTTGAATCAATGCGGCGTCATTACTGGGAGTCGGCCTACACAACCGTGAACTCCTCTCGCATCTGCGAACGGAGATGGCCCGCTCCACGCGTGCAGGTCGGCCGCCACCCGGACGACCGATTTCCCCTTTTCGGGAAACGCAGGAGGCGAACGCCGGCGGCGTGATCGGTGCCTCGCTCGAGTATCGGGGTGGAACGCCGCGCGCGGCCTTTGACTATATCGAGGAGCGAATTCGCGCTAACGTGCCGGCGGTGCTGGAAGAGAGCCGGCGTGAACGAGGGAGAACTCCCGTGAATCAACACAGCATCCCGCTAGGCAAGATCTTCGGGATTCCGATCGGCCTGGATTACTCCTGGTTCGTGATCTTCGCGCTGCTCACCTGGATGCTTGCGGGCAGCTACTATCCCGACGAATTCAAGCATTGGCCGCCATTGCTCTACTGGCTGATGGGCGCGGTGACGGCCATCATGCTGTTTGCGAGCGTGCTGCTCCACGAACTCGGGCACTCCGTGGTGGCGCTGCGGTACAAGATTCCGGTGCGCAGTATTACGCTTTTCCTGTTCGGGGGTATCGCTCAAATCGGCGCGGAACCGCCGAGTGCGATCGCCGAGTTTTTTATCGCGGTCGCAGGCCCGCTCGTCAGCCTCGCTTTGGCGATCCTGTTCTACGCGGCGCAACCGCTGCTGGGCGGCGTGGAGCCGCTGTTGGGTCTGGCCAAGTATCTGGCCTATATCAACTTTGCCCTGGTGCTGTTCAACCTGATACCGGGGTACCCGCTCGATGGCGGTCGCGTCTTGCGGGCGATCGTGTGGGCGATCACAGGAAACATGGACCGGTCGACTCTCATCGCGGCCAACGTAGGCCGGTTTTTTGCCTTCTTGCTGATCTTTGCCGGTGTCTGGCAGATGTTCGGCGGTAATCTCGGTGGAGGCCTCTGGATTGCGTTCATAGGCTGGTTCCTCGACAACGCGGCTTCCGCCCAGATACAGCAGGTGATGTTGCGGGGGCTGCTGACGGGTCGTCGCGTTTCGGAAGCCATGAGTACGCATTGCACCATCATTCCTGAGGATCTGACGCTCCAGCAATTGGTGGACGAGCATATCCTCGGTGGTGGGCAACGCAGTTTCCTGGTCAATCGGGGAGACAAGACCGTTGGTTTGATAACGTTGCATCGGATCAAGACAGTGCCGCGTCCCGAATGGGTGACGACACGCGCCGCCCAGGTCATGCTTCCCATGGAACAGCTGAAATGCGTCGATCCTGATGCCGAGCTGTGGTCCGCCCTCCAGATGATGGATCGCAATGGAGTCAACCAGATGCCCGTCATCCGCGACCAGCACGTTATCGGCATGCTGAGCCGGGACGACGCCATAACGTTCCTGGGGACGTTGCAGGAATTTGGGCCCCCACCGGCACAACGACTGACAAAAATGGATGCCGCTTGATTGG
Organism: Bradyrhizobium sp.; assembly: GCA_052143915.1. Classification (GTDB taxonomy): domain Bacteria; phylum Pseudomonadota; class Alphaproteobacteria; order Rhizobiales; family Xanthobacteraceae; genus Bradyrhizobium. Next base: position 2,573 of record JBKQRS010000555.1, on the reverse strand, counting down.
TTTCACCTAACGAGCGGGTGGTGCAGCGATGTCGATGAAGGAATTGGCGCTGGCCAAGGTCTATCAGTTGATTGAACCGGGGCCGGTGGCCCTGTTGACCACGGCCCGCAACGGCCGCGCCAACGTCATGACGATGTCCTGGCACATGATGGTCGAGTTTGAGCCGCCGCTGGTTGCCTGTGTCGTCAGCGATGCCGATTACTCCTTTGCCGCGCTGCGAGCGACAAGAGAGTGCGTCATCGCTATTCCGGCGGTGCACCTTGCCAGGAAGGTCGTGGATGTCGGCAATTGCTCGGGCCGCGATGTCGCGAAGTTCGAAAAGTTCGGGCTGACGCCGATGCCGGCCAAGCGCGTCGCCGCGCCCTTGATCGCCGAGTGTTTTGCCAATCTCGAATGCAAAGTGGCCGACAGCCGTCTGGTGAATACGCGCAATCTGTTCGTTCTCGAGGTTTTGAAAGCCTGGATCGACCCAACGCAAAGGAATCCGAAAACCATCCACCATCACGGCTACGGCAAGTTCGTCGTCGATGGCGAAGCGATCAAGCTCAAGTCAAGAATGCGATAGAGCATGATCCGGAAAAGTGGGCACCGGTTTTCCTCGCGACAAACGCCAGGCGTTTGCGCGGAGATCATGCTCAAACAAAAAGACAGAGCGGATGGCGATTCAAGGAAAAGCCATCGCTCCAGTAGCAGTTCCTCAATCGCTGTCAGCCGCGGGGATATCCGACCGATTGCGCGAAAGTGACGAACTGCTGGTCCGGAAGCTGCAGGGCCTTGCCGAGCTTCGAACCATCGACCGCTGCCCGAAACACGGTAGCGAGCCCTTCGGATGCGCAGAACAGATATACGTTCTGTCCGATAAAGCCGGCATCAACGCTGGCGTAGAGACGGCGCTCTTCGGGAATAACGTCCGTCATGCGTTCGCCGTGGGCAACATAGACAAGGTTCAGCGGCGCGGTCGCGACAAATTCCTGAAGACCCGTCTGCGCGCGAAGATCTTCCTTCATGTAGGGGAGCAGTCGCTGGGTCTTCGGCTCATAGAGCCAGACGCCATCGGCCATCGCGAGATAGACATCGAGCACCATGATATGTCGCCAATAGGGAACGGTGCGGCCATCCATCGCCGGGCGATTGACGCCGAAGGCCGCCCACAACAGGTCGGACAGAACCTGCACCGGCAGCGGCCGATCGGAATATTCGCGGGTGGAGCGCCTCAATTTGAGCGCAGCCGTCAATGATTGACCGCGGTCGCTTCGCGGCGGCGGCAAGTCTCTTGGCTTGGGTTCCTGCGCGGCCGCGACCGCAGGTGTCGCGGCAAGCGCCGCAGTGGCAAGAATTCCAGCATTGGCCTGGCGTCGTGTCATCATCATATTCCCCTTCAGGCGCGAAGCCTTGGCGGGTGAACTGAATTGCCGAGAACCTGACCGCTTATCGGTTCCCCTTTTTGCGCTGCCAACCCGTTCCGCGGACGACGCTGGGTGGCTATCACAGGTTAATCGTCAATCGGTCGTCGACGGATGCCACCCCGGGAGTTGACCATGCCGCATTTTCGACCTTGTGGCGTTCATCCCAATTGTCCACGCTCCCTTCCAGGACGACCTCGTTGCCGTTCTGCACGGTGATGCGGATTGCGTCCGCTTCGACCTCGGCATGGCGCTTGAGCGCGGACTCGATCTTTTCCCTGATGTCGGATGCTTCGACATGGGGCTTGATCCTGATATTGTTCGTTACGCCGATGACGCCGGAAAGCTTGCGGATATCGTCTGCGGCCGCAGTTCGTTCATAATACCAGTCAACATCTCCTGTGAGGGTGACCCATCCATCCTGCACGAGAACATCGACTGCATTGGCGGGAACGAAAACGTCCCAATTCAGAATGTCGGAAGCGCGCTGCGCAATCTGATCGTCCGCCGTCTTGCTCTGGAACGGATAGCGGACTTCGATATTTTCAGCGATGGCATGGACGCCCTTCACGCGCCGTGCGGCTGCGATCGCGGCAAGTTTCTCCGCATAGCTGCTCACATGCCCGCTTAGGGTCACGACGTTCTTGTCGACGGCCACGCCAACATGTTCGCCGCTAAAGCTGGGATCGAATTCGAATTCGTCGATGACGTCCTGACGAAGTTGAGCCTCGGTCATGAGTTGCCTCCATGAATTCTATTCCACCAAGTAATCATCCTGAGCGCCTGCGCGGGAAAGACATTGATCCGCATCAAGATGCGTCGACCGAAGTCGCCGCGCTGCTTCATCTGGGTCAAGACCGAAGCCCGGCGGGGGCGCGGTTATTCCAGCGATTTCCTGAACCTCAGGATGCTGACGGTCAGCAGCACTGCCGCAATGGTCGCCATGGCCAGGAATTCCGGCCACAGAACGGCGAATCCAATCCCCTTGAGAAAAGTCCCCCTGATCACAATGAGATAGTAGCGCAGCGGATTGACATAAGAGAGCCACTGCAACACCTCCGGCATACTCGAGATCGGAAAGCTGAAGCCCGACAGCGTGAAAAGCGGGTTCACGACGAAAAAATTAGTCGCAAATGCCTGTTGCTGGGTCGAGCAGATCGTGGAGATCAG
>JBKQRS010000554.1:0-2709 GCA_052143915.1 Bradyrhizobium sp. | reverse complement strand
GTCCAGATTGATCTGCGACCACTCCATCAAGGCGCTCGCCGTTTCGCAACAGTTCCACGATGGCGCCTGGCGCTGCCCTGCCAGCGATGACCGCGTCGCCCGTTCGCCCAATACCGGCAATGTGTTCAAGGTGCGTGAAACGGCCGACTGGCTGGAGCATGTGTCAGCGCTGGAAACGGAGATGCTCAAGCGCGGCATGAGCTTTGAGGCGATCGAATGGTCCGCATCTCCCGCGGACCTGGCTGATGCTCCCCTGCAGCCGGATAACTCAAACGACGCACCAAAAGAGCCGATGGCGGCCGCAGCTGATCCTGTGGCTCGCCTGCGGAGCCGGATTGCCGCGGCGCTCAGGAAAGGAACAACCGTTTGAGCACGAGAGCGGGGCTGCTTAATAGGACATCCGTGTTGACGTGATTGCCACAATTTCGGCGCTGTCGGATTTGTAGGCTTGCTGGGTAAAGGTTTTGAAATGCGAGGTGAATTGGCGTCATAGATTGACGGAGCGGCCTCATGCGTGCCGCGTTTTTTGTTATCTCAATTTTGGTGGTAGCTACGCCATCGCACGCGTCGAACTCTTGCATGTCCATGACGGAGGCGCGCCGACACTTCGCTACGTCGCACATTTACTGGCACGGGCCGAACCACTGTTGGGACGCGACACCGGTACGACGCCACGACGTGCAGAGAATGCCGCAGCACGGCGTGTTTCGGCTAGCTCAAGAAGAAGCTCAGGAGCCGAAATGGCGAGACGCGATGTCGGAGATGTTGCCCGACCAAGCTAAGGCGCTCGGGGCAGATAGTCGGCAGAGGTACAGCGACAAGAACAACACGTCGAACTGGCTAGATCGTTGGGTGGACGTTGCTCAGGTTGGACCGCCCCCCGTCACTGAACTCAGACCCGGCTTGATTGTCCCGTTGCCGGCTGTCGAACGCAAATCTGAACCAATGATCTCGCCAAGAATCGTAATCTTTGTGTGTTTCGGCTTCATCCTCATACTGGCCGCTGTTGAGCTGGTGTTTCGCAATTTAATCTTTGAATAGCGGGAAGAGCGAACGGCGGGCGTGTAACTGTCGCCGCGATCGCACCGCAGCATGGCAGCGATTCGCAACCGCGCTGCCCGGTTGTAGATAGCGGTGGCCAAGTCGCGTAATCAGGGGTTAGGGCAGAAGGCGAAGGGGAGATGAAACAGGTCGGTGCTAGACACGATATCATTCGGGAGTGGCGCTCACTTCCGAAGGAACAGCGACAAACGGACGAGCAGGCCGAAGCGTTCGCGATGCGGATAAAAGACAAATACAAATTCTCTAACGACAGCGCAGACCCATATCAAACCGTCAGGGGTTGGCTGCTGAGTTACCTATCGCTTACGCGCGGGCTTGGAGTGAATGCCAAAGACAAAGGGGGAATGACCGACGACGAGAAAAGCACCGATCCTGTATTGTCTGGTGCTGAGCGAAAGGCTCCCAGAGTGCGGGAGGCGCAAGAGGCGATCGCTGACCGTGAAGAAGCCCAGACAGCATTCCATGAAAATTGGGAGCGCCTCCGCAAAGAACGCCTGGTTCGAGAGGCCACCGAGGGTCCGATGCTCGCTCCCACTCCAGAATTGCCGGACGATACGCCGATTGAACGGGAATTGTTTTCCACCAGGATCCAGAATGCTGCTCCGAGCAGCCGACCTGAAAAAGGTTGGCGAGGTGCGCGAGATATCGGACGAGACACCGATCAGTCTTCCGGATTTTGGAAAGGGCTCGCTCTCTGATCTCAGCAAGAAATTGGGCCCGCCGTAGACTGACGGGGTTAGACCCTTGGGCAAAAAGGCCGCCTGATTTGCTGATTTGTTCCCCGCCGGGGAGTTTTGTGTGTTTGCGCGGTGCCCGCCATGGCAGTTGGAGAGTGCGATGCATAAGGCTACGACATTCGAACACGGCGGCAAGGTCTACGAAGTTCGCGCGATCCCCACGTTAAACGGTTGGAAAGTTCGCATTTTCGTAGAGGGCATCCCGGCAAATGGCTTCACTTATTCAGTCGACTCCGAAGTCTATCAAGATGCAGCGATCGACGGAGTGCCGGAAGATTTGGTGGCCGGGCTGATGGAAACAGCGGAGCGTGATTTTCGGCGTGGCCTAGCCCCGGAATTGGTGGCCACCGAAAAGGCTACCGACGACGATGTCGCGGCGGAAAACGATAAATTCGAACCATGAGATCACCTCCTGGCGCTCTTTGCGAGATCCAGCAGCGGTCGGACGCGCAGTAGCCAAGCCCTCACGAGGTGCATTCGCAGGTGCAGTGTTGCCGTCGAGCGACCCGGCCAAACGTTTCATATGGCTCGCCGAAGCTGCCAAATGGGAACGCGAGGTTGAAGCGGAAATCGCTTCTCACTTCGAATCATGCAAGGACATTATTGGCGCTGCGATCGCGGACATTGCGATATCAATCAGGGGGGCGCTTTGCGGGCGCTAGCCATGTATCGGAAATCGACGGGACGCCGCGATCAGCTATCCATCGACCTTGGGACCGAGTCGATGCCGGAATTGGAACCGGGCACAAAACGCCGTGCTTCGGTTATACGTGCGCCGCCATGGTCGGGTGTTTTGTGGGCAGCACCTTCGCGAGCTGGTCCGAGGCATAGCCGAACAGGGCTCCGATCACCATCGAGACAATGAGCAAGACCAGCGGGTTGGCGAACGAAGGCGAGACCAGGTTCTGCA
>JBKQRS010000553.1:0-14550 GCA_052143915.1 Bradyrhizobium sp. | reverse complement strand
GCAGATTATAGCCGACCTTGATCTCTTCCTTGTGCTCATGGGTCGCCTGGTTGAGGTGGTCATACCCCTTGGGCTCGAAGAAGAAGTGACCGGCCTGGCGTGACGTCATGGACACCAGCCAGCCGATCAGGGCTGCGATGACCGGATCGAAAAAGATCATGACATAGCCGACCAGAAAGCTCGCCGCGCTGACGAAGTGCAGGCTCTGGTTGATGCGGCTGTGGTGATAGTAGCGATGGTCGTCCCACCGCTGGGTTCGCAATTGCTCCAGGAATTCCTTGATCATTTTTTCCCCCAGGAAGGTGGTCTGCATTCTGTGTACAGGGATTCGATGTAGGGAGTGTGACATCATCATAATGTCACACGGCCTTTTATGACGACGCGGTTACAAGAAGACGTCTGCTGAATCAGGCGGCGGCTCTGGTTACTTGGTTGACGCGTTTTCTTGACGCGAACCGGTACCCACCCCAGGATCAAGTCCGAGGGCATGCTTCGCAAACGCTTTAGGCATCGATCTTCCGGAAACGAACCAGCGAGAAGTGGCCGAGCGGCGGAATCAGGCGGCGCTCCACCAATTCGACCCTCTTCGCGCCCGAAAGCCATCGGGTGTAACGCGACCAGGCGAACTCGGCGGTCCGGAAACCAAGCCGGCGCACCACCGGCTGCAATTGCTGCTCGATGAAACGGCGCATGCCGGCATCGGCGCTGACGCGCGTCAGGATGATCAACTCGCCGCCCGGCCGCAGCACGCGCGCGAACTCATCGAGCGCGACTTCCGGATTCGGCACCGCGGTGACGACATATTGCGCCATTACCACGTCGAACGAGTCGTCGGGGAATTCGAGCTTCTCGGCATCCATCACCGCAAGCCCTTCGATGTTCTTCAGGCGCAGGTCGGCGACGCGCTGCTTCGCCTTCTTCAGCATCGCTTCCGAAATATCGGTCCCGAAGATGCGGACATGCGGCGCGTAGAGGGGCAACGAAATGCCGGTGCCGACACCGACCTCAAGCACGCGGCCGCCGATCTTGTTGGTCGCCTGAATGGCGGCGTCGCGGCCCTTGCTGAAGACGCCACCGAACACGAGGTCATAAATCGGGGCCCAGCGATCGTAGGCCTGCTCGACCATTTCCCGGTCGAAGTCCAACTGCGTCGCGCCGTCCAATTTGATGATTTCTGCCATAGTAACCTTTGCCTCGTTGACTCTGCGGTCTGGCCCGGCCTCGCCGGATCAGACCTGTTGGTTGTTGTTCTCAGCCGCGCACCGCGTGTCTTCCCGCCACGACGGGGGCGGGCCGCGGCGAACGGCTCGGCTGCAACGCACTCAGATTGCCGATGAACTGCCTCGCGCTGTTTTCCCAGGAGCGCTCCAGCGCAAACTGCCGGCAGGTATCCCGCGATATGTCGAGCGCGCGCAAGCACGCGCTGCGGAGATCCTCATCGAGCGCGCCAACAGGGTGGTCCGCGATCACGTCGAGCGGACCCGTCACCGGGAAGGCGGCAACCGGCGTGCCGCAGGCCAGCGCTTCGAGTTGCACGACGCCGAAGGTGTCGGTGCGGCTCGGAAAGACGAAGACGTCCGCCGCCGCCAGATGCGCGGTCAAATCCGCGCCGGTCTTCTCACCGAGGAACTTCACCTTCGGATATTTGTGCTCCAGCGCGGTCTTTTGCGGTCCATCGCCGACCACGACCTTCGAGCCCGGCAGGTCGAGCGACAGGAAGGCCTCGATATTCTTTTCGACGGCGACGCGGCCCATCGTCATGAAGATCGGCCGCGGCAAATCGAGCTCGGCCGGATGATCCGGATTGAAAAGCCCGGTATCGACGCCGCGCCCCCAGAAGCCGAGCCTGCGGAAGCCCCGCGCGGCAAGCTCATTATAAAGCGAACCGGTCGCCACCATCGTCATCGCAGCCGCCGCATGAAACTGTCGCAGCACCGCGTAGCTCACGGAGGCCGGAATGATGGAGCGCACCGCGATATATTCGGGAAAGCGCGTCGTATAGGAAGTCGTGAAAGCGAGCTTGCGGCGGCGGCAATAGGCCCGCACCGCCCAACCGATCGGCCCCTCGGTCGCGATGTGGATCGCCTCGGGCGAAGCCGCCTCGACCCTTCTTGCGATCTCACGCCGGTTCGGCAAGGCCATTCGCAGGCCCGGATAGGTCGGAACGCCGACTGAGGGAAACCCGTCCGGGGTCAGGAATTCAATATCGGCCCCCAGCGCCTGCGCACTGCGCGCCAGCGAGGTAAGGGTGCGCACCACGCCATTTACCTGCGGGCGCCAAGCGTCGGTCGCAATCAAAATCCGCATCACGGGAACCCTTAAGGGGTTGCTGATTCTCGATTGCCGACGTTGTGCTACGGATATTTCAAGCGTGTGACGTCACAGAGGTTAACGCCCTCCTTTTCGCTCTCTTGCCGTTTTTTGGCGTGTGGGAGCTGCTCTGTTTCGGCCAGGAGCGGCGGGTCTTAGAAATTGGAGTGGCCCTAATTTTAATTTTAGGAGTCGGGCACCGGGCAGACGGATGTTCAAATTGTGACTATTTTCTTCCCCATTGTGGCGAACTGGAGAAAACCCGATCCCGAACTGTTGCCGATCCACCGTCCGCGTTGTCCCAAGTGCCAAATGCGGATGAGAACGGCCAGGATTTGCGATGGGCCCAAAGGCTTCGAAAATTGGGAATTCATATGCTCCAAATGCGGGCATACAGAAACCAAGGCGGTTGCTTCCGACCCGCTGAATTCCGATGCGTTGGGCTGGCTTTCGGGTGAGCTAGGCCGCCCCCATTAAGGCCCTCGGTTGGCCGCCCTCTCTTGATCCGAAACCTCGTCGAGATCTGTCCGGCGGAGCGCCACTTCGGCCGCCCGGCTTGAGGCCGCGCAGAAGGATCCCAACCCGCTCCGTCACGGCCTATTTCGGATTGTATCGGCATCCCACGACACCGGGACGAAACAATTCCTGAACGGGATGAAACCATTTTGGCCCTTTGGCGAAAACGTCCGGAAATGTTTCTTCATTAACGGTGTCCCTCAACGACGCACCAAAAAGGGCGCGCGGGCCAAGCAAAGCAGGGCGATCAAACAGGGGACGCAAAATGTTCAATCTCGGGGCATTCAAGTTCGATTTCCGCCGTGCCGCCGCCTTCGGGGCGCTGGCGATCGGCGCCGTTGCTGTTTCGGGCGCGGCCTCGGCCGAGCCTCTGGCGCTGTTTCCCCCGATCATGACTCCATATGCACCGCCGGCCTATTCGTCGATGGCGTATGCGCCGATAGCGCAGCCGGTAGTGCAATCGACCCGATCCGAAGACGCCACGGCAGAGCTGCCCGCGCGGTTAAAGCGCCAGATCGTCAGCTACAGCACCCGCGAGGCGCCGGGCACGATCATCATCGATACGCCCAACACCTATCTTTATTATGTGCTCGGCGGCGGCCAGGCGATCCGCTACGGCATCGGCGTCGGCCGCGACGGCTTCACCTGGTCCGGGGTGCAGTCGGTTACCAAAAAGGCCGAGTGGCCGGATTGGACTCCGCCGCCGGAAATGATCGCCCGCCAGCCTTATCTGCCGCGCCAGATGGCCGGCGGTCCCGGCAACCCGCTTGGCGCCCGCGCCATGTATCTCGGCGGCACGGTGTATCGCATCCATGGCACCAACGCGCCGGGGACCATCGGCACCCACGTCTCGTCCGGCTGCATCCGCCTCACCAATCAGGACGTCACTGATCTCTATTCGCGGGTCAATGTCGGCACCAAGGTGATCGTGCTGCCGATGGACCGCCGCGCCGAGAACGCGCCCGGCAAGCGGAGTTGACTTTCCGCCCCCAAAGAAAGCGGCACATCGGAGAAAAATGGCGCGATCTTCCGCGCCATTTTTGTTTCTGACCGGCAATCATTCGACCCTATTTGCGCCCCCGCCTTGCGCCATATCGTGGCGTCGCAACCACGGCGTCGCCGGGGGTTGCCGCTCTGGCGCCGCCCAACCCCGCCCTGTAGACTTCCAAGCTGAATCAGTCCCGGGGGGACGATGCGTCTTAACGTCATTCTGATCGCGATCGCGGTGGTCGCGATCTCCTTCTTTGTCAGCCTGAAGGCCATGGACTGGTTGTCGCCGCGCGGCACGGTCCCGGCTCCGGCAATTGCCCAATTGCCGCCGCTGCCGCCGGCGCCCCGCAGTTCGGTCATCCTGGCGCAGGTCGTCGTTCCGATCGCCGCCATTCGTGACGCCGCCGACCGCGGCGCGGCGCGCAACTTCACCGGGAAGGCCGACAACCCGGTGTCGCAGATCCTGCAAAACGCCGACATCGGCTGGACCGCCTCGCGGGGGCCGATCGCGGCGACCGGAGGTCAGGATGTATTGTCGCTGAGCACGCCGCTGACGGGAAAGCTGAACGTGACCGGCTCGTTGTCGTCGAAGGCAACCGGCGCGGTCGGCGACGCGATCGGCGGACTGCTCGGCGGCAATGTCGCCAAGCAGATCGGCAACGTGAATATCAAGGCATTCAATGCCAGCGCCGAGATCAAGGGTAACGTCACCATCAGCTCGCGCCCCAAGCTTGCGGCGGCCTGGCACCTCGAGCCGAATTTGAGCGCCCAGGTGACGCTGGGCGACACCAGCGTCTCGGTGGCCGGCGCACGCGTCAACGTTCCGGCGCAGGTCAAGCCGGTGATCGACAAGACCGTCGCCGATCAGATCGCCGCGGCCGGCGCAAAAATCCGCAACGATCCCTCGCTGGAGCGCAATGCAAGGATCCAATGGGCCAAGGCGTGCCGCTCGATCCCGCTGCGAGGCGCCGGCGCCGCCGCGTCAATGCCGGCGCTTTGGCTGGAGCTGCGGCCGACCCGCGCGGTCGCGGTGCAGCCGCAAGTCGACGCCGCCGCGGTCACGCTGACGCTCGGCATCGAGGCCGAGACCCGCATCACCCCGGCGCAGACCACGCCCGACTGCCCGTTTCCCGAGAAGATCTCGATCGTCCCGCCGACGCCTGCGCAGGTCAGCATCGGCATCCCGATCGACGTCCCCTTTACCGACATCAACAAGATCGTGGAGGCCCAGTTCGCCGGACGCTCATTCCCCGAGGACGGCTCGGGCTCGGTCAATGTCACGGTGAAGCGGGCGTCGGTCGCACCGTCGGGCGACCGACTATTGATCTCGCTGCTGGTGAACGCCAAGGAGAAGACCAGCTTGTTCGGTTTCGGCGGCGAAGCCAACGTCTATATCTGGGGCCGGCCGGTGCTCGATCAGACGCGGCAGACCCTGCGGCTCACCGACGTCGAACTCGCCGTCGAATCCGAAGCCGCGTTCGGACTATTGGGCGCGGCGGCGCGCGCGGCGATGCCGCATCTGCAAAAAGTCCTGGCCGACAAGGCCAGCGTCGATCTCAAGCCAATCCTCGGCGAAGCGCAGAACAGGATCGCCGCCGCGATCGCGGAACTCGCGAGGAACGAGGATGGCGTCCGCGTGACGACGGAAATCACCAGCCTGGACCTCGCCGAGATCGCCTTCGATTCCAAAACGCTGCGGGTGATCGTGGAAGCCGCCGGCACCATCAATGTCGCGATCACGGCGCTGCCGGGATTTTAGGGTCCTCTTTTAGGTCGGCCCATGTAGCGGCAACGGCAGTGTCCGCAGCCCGCATTTTCATCAGCCCTCGCCTTCCCCCGCCAGCTTCAGGCTTTGCCGTCCCCTCTGAAGCCGGGTAGAACAACGGCTCAAACAAGCCCAACAAGAACCAGGGAGAAGAAACCATGAAATCGCTTGCGGCCACTTTGATGGCGGGCCTCGCCTTCGTCGCGTCCGGTGGAGCGGCGCGCGCGCAAATTTCCGACGACGTCGTCAAGATCGGCGTGTTGACCGACATGTCGAGCCTCTATGCCGATGCGACCGGCAAGGGATCGCTCGCCGCCGTGCAGATGGCGGTCGCCGACTACGGCGGCAAGGTGAAGGGCAAGCCCGTCGAGGTGATCGCGGCCGATCACCAGAACAAGCCCGACGTCGGCGTCAACATCGCCCGCAACTGGTACGACAACGAGAAGGTCGACGCGATCTTCGACGTCCCGACTTCCTCGGTCGCGCTGCCGATCTCCGCGCTGACCCGCGAAAAGAACAAGATCAACATCAATTCCGGCGGCGGCTCTTCCGACATCACCGGCGTCGCCTGCTCGCCCAACACCGTGCACTGGACCTACGACACCTATGCGCTGTCCAATGTCGCAGGCCGAGCGATGGTCAAGCGCGGCGAGGATACCTGGTTCTTCATCACCGCCGACTACGCGTTCGGCATGGCGCTGGAGCGCGATGCCGCCAATGTCGTCAAGGAGATGGGCGGCAAGGTGCTCGGCGAAGTCCGTCATCCCCTGAACTCGTCCGACTTCTCGTCCTTCCTGCTGCAGGCACAGGCCTCCAAAGCCAAGGTCGTTGCGCTCGCCAATGCCGGCGGCGACACCACCAACGCGCTCAAGCAGGCGGCCGAGTTCGGCCTGATGAAGGGCGGCCAGAAGCTGATCGCGTTGCTGCTCGAAATCACCGACGTTCATTCGATCGGTCTTCGCGACGGACAGGGCCTGATCGTGACCGACGCCTTCTATTGGGACAGGGACGATGAAACACGTGCGTTTTCCAAGCGGTTCCTGGCCAAGGTCGGCCATATGCCGACCATGATCCAGGCCGGCCTGTATTCGGCGACCCTGCATTACCTGAAGGCGATCGAAGCCATCGGCACCGATGAGGCGCCCAAAGTAATGGCGCAGATGCGGGCCACGCCGGTCAACGACTTCTTCGCCAGGAACGGCAAGATCCGGATCGACGGCCGCATGGTCCACGACATGTATCTGTTCGAGGTCAAGAAGCCGGAGGAGTCAAAGGGTGAATGGGATCTCTACAAGCTGATCGCCACCGTCCCCGGCGACGAAGCATTCCGTCCGCTCGACAAGGGCGGCTGCCCGCTGGTGAAGACGAATTGAGATCGTCTCCCTCTCCCCGCGAGCGGGCGAGGCATGAAGAAGGCTCCCCAGAAAACATAAGCGCGTCCGGCAAGGTGCCGGGCGCGCTTTTTGGTTCAGACACTCGGTCAGGCGCTTCGTCAGTCCTCGAATTTGAACGAGACGTTGAGCTTGGCGCGGTAGGCTTCCACTTTGCCTTTGGCATCCAGTTGCAGATCGAGCTTGACGATTTCGGCGACGCGAAGATCCCGGAGGGTCTTCCCGGCCCTCTCGACCGCCGCCGTCGCCGCCTTTTCCCAGGAATCCTTGCTGGTACCGATCAGCTCGATGACCTTGTAGACGCTCTCAGTCATATCTTCCTCCCGTTCGGTATGAGGCAGGAGGCAGATGCTCCTGCCACCGATCAGCCTAACATCGGGCTGTCGGCGCTGAAAGCGTGCGGCAAAGGATGCAGCCTTCTCCGGGAGATCGCGGGCCGCATGCGCCCACGACACATCACGCTGCCCGTTGCAGCGCTACGCAATCTGACGCGTTTTCCTCACGCGAACCGGGTACCGTTTCGCTTGAAAACGCTTTTTATTTTGACGCGTTTTCTTCAGGCGAACCGGTGCCCACTTCGCTTGAAAACGCTATGGTTCAGAACCCGCCCCAGTATGGCGGGATTCCGTAATATTGATGCAGTTCGATCTCGCTTGAGCGATCGCCCCAGTCGAAATCCTTGTCGGCACGAAACGACGGCGCACGCCTGAGCTCATCATCATCGATGTCGAGCTCGTAGGCTTCGAACCCCGCGTTGTAGGTCAGACGCGCCCAGGGCAGCGGAAGCAGATTGGATCCCATGCCGAGGAAGCCGCCGAAACTGAGGATCGCGTAGGACACCTTGCCCGTAACCTTGTCGATCATCAGCCGCTCGATGTGGCCGATCCGCTCGCCGTTCGGCCTTCGCACCGCGGTGCCTTCGACCCGATCGCTGGCAATCAACTGGTGTGGCTTTTCCTTCACGTCGGCCATCATCACCCTCCCTTGGGTCGATGAAATGAATCAACGCTTCACGCGCCATCCGGTTCCAGCACAGCCATCATTGCAGGATCCAGCTGGGGCCCGTGAGCGCTATCCGCCGGCTGGATCGGAGGGGCAACCACAATGGGAGGGGCAACCCCGGAGCGAAACTCCACGCCGTGCAGGGTGATCGTCGGTGACACTCCAAAGTGATTATCGCCGAAAATGCGCATGCGCCGGTCGAGGTCATCCCTGGAAATGTCGGGGGGAATCTCGCATATCGCGAGATAGTCGCGGCGGGTGTATTTCCTGGCTCCCCATTGAAGCGGGAGCGCCGGCGGCGGCTCCGGACGCAAAGCAAGCCATTTCGCCATGCGCCAGAACAAATGCGCGAGGCGAGCATAGGCCATTCCTTCGAGACCAAGGACCGGGATATCGGCCGGAATGGCGAACATCTCGACCTCGACAATCGGGCCGGCATCGACCCGTTCGACCATGATATGGGCCGTTGCGCCGAATTCAGTCGCCTGATCGTAGAGCGCAAAATGCGCGGGCGCCCATCCGGGATAGCTGGGTGGCCCCGGATGAAAATTGAAGGCGCCATAGCCAAGCTGCGCAAGAATGCGCTGCGGCACGATCACCGGCGTCACAAATGCGACCAGCCGCGCCCGCCGCAGCAAATCCGGGCTCAGCGCGGCGAGTTCGGCGGAGGTCTCGACCTGCACGACGTCGAGAAGCGGATTGTGCCCGCGCAAGACAGACGGCAACACGGCTCGCTCGGCGGCACCGCTCAGGAGAATGACGGTATCGAACATGCGTTCCGCAGTTGTGTGACAGCTCGCCAAGGGTCAGGTCTGGTAGTCGATCAGAAGCGCCGAGAATGACGAACTGCCACTGCTGGCGGTGCCGGTGCTGCCGCTCGCGCTGTATGACGACGCGGACGAGGCCGACAGCGAATCCTGCAGGGACTTGATAAATTGCTGCAACAGATCCGCCGCGCTGGTGGCGCTCGTTGAGCTCGTTGAGCTGGTAGTGCCGCTGCTCGACGACGAATTGTCGCTTCCCCCGGGCGGTGGCGGCGGCGGGCCGCCAGCACCTCCAGGACCTCCGGGACCACCTGCACCACCCGGACCGCCTGGCCCGCCGCCGCCATTGGCGAACGCGGCCTTGAAGACCCCTTGCAATTCCGTGGCCTGGGCGCTGGTCAGTTTGCCGCTGGATACTTCGGCCGCGATCAGGCTGTCGATCTTCGACTTCAGATCGCCGGGAGGTAAATTGGTGCCGCTGCCGCTCGACGAAGCGCCCGTACTACTGTCGCCGCTCTGCAGCGAGGAGTTGATATCCGTCAGCGCAGAGGAGAGCGCGGTCTGATCGGACGAACTGATGGCGCCGGAGCTCACTTCCGACTGCAATTCGGCCTGCAGCTGCTGCAGCGGCGTGAGGTAGTTGGTACTGGACGCGGCGGCGATTGAGGTCATGGTGGGCTCCGAAGGTTGTTGCCAGACGCCGCGACGTTAAGGTTAATTATCTTAACGAGAGGTTTTAATCGCGCCGTGGACATGTTGCCTGGCGTTGCGCCGGCGGCGCCAGAAACGTTCAGAAACAAAAATGGTTGTTTGTTTGTCCCAAATCTCAGGCAAAGGATTCGGCATGGCCACGGCGTCGCCCAACATTCTTGTCGTTGAAGACGACCGCGAGACGCGGGCGCTGATCGCGAAATACCTGCGCGGCAACGCCTGCAATGTGACAACGGCCAATGACGGGCGCGAGATGGCCCGGGCGATGGCCGATCATCGCGTCGATCTTCTCATCCTCGACGTGATGCTGCCGGGCGAAGACGGCCTCAGCCTGTGCCGCAAGATCCGCGCGGAATCGCAGGTTCCGATCATCATGCTCACCGCGCGCGGCGAGGACGTCGACCGCATTCTCGGCCTCGAGATGGGCGCGGACGACTACCTGGCAAAACCGTTCAATCCGCGCGAATTGCTCGCCCGCATCAACGCGGTGCTGCGCCGCCAGGCCGCCGCCCAGACCGTCAGCGCCATCAATGGCGCGACCGCCCTCACCTTTGCCAGCTGGCGGATCGATTTCCGGCTGCGGGAACTGCGCAATCCGGCGGGCGCGCGGGTCGCGATGACGAGCGCTGAATTCGACCTGCTTCGCGCGTTCTGTGAACGGCCGGGCCGCGTGCTGTCGCGCGACAGCCTGCTCGATCTCACCCAGGGGCGCAGTGCCGGCTCGTTCGAGCGCAGCATCGACGTGCTGGTCAGCCGCATCCGGCGCAAGATCGAACCCGATCCGCAAGACGCCACCATGATCAAGACGGTGCGCTCCGGCGGCTATATGTTCACTCCGGCGGTCGAGGCGGTCAACGTCCCCATCAACGGCCCATCATGAAGCTGCTCGATTTTCTGAATCTGAGGAATATCAGCGGGCAGATCGCAGCCCTGGTAATTGTCTCGATCATCGCCATTCATCTGATCCTCACGGCGATCTTTCTCGTCAGCCGGCCGGACCAGCCCGATCCAACGATTGACCGCGGTCACGCGCAGTTTGCCGCCGCGGTGCTGCTTCTCGGCGCGGCGACCGCCGCCGATCGGCCACGGCTTTTCGCCGACATCGGCCGCGCATTTCCGAAGCTCGACGTCGAAAGCCTTCCGCCGGGTCCGGTTCCGCCGGCGGGCGATCCGGAGAGCCTCGATCTGCGGAGCCTGCACCGAAGGCTCGACTCCAGCTACCGGATCTTCCCGCTCGCGCATGACGAAAACGGCCAACGAGTCGGCATCGCGCTACCGGACGGCGCCATGATCTCCGCCAAGATCCTGCCAGACCGTCGGCCACCTCCGTTCTGGGGCGGACCATGGATGATGACATTGCTTTTCGCCGTCATCAGCCTCACCTTGCTGGGCCTGTGGGCGGCGCGGGCCTTGACGGCGCCGCTGTCGTCGTTCGCGAAGGCCGCCGAAAGCTTCAGCCTGAACGGCGCCCCGGCGCCGCTGCCCGAACGCGGGCCTGAGGAAATCCGCTCGGTGGCGAAAGCGCTCAACCGCATGCGGGAGCGGATCACAACCCTGATCGACGACCGCACCAGGATGCTGGCCGCGATCAGCCACGACCTGCGGACCCCGATCACGCGGATGCGCCTGCGCTCCGAATTCATCGAGGACGAGGTGCACCGCCACCGCATGATGAGCGACCTCGATCAGATGCGATCGATGCTGGAATCGGTGCTTTCCTTCCTGCGCAACGACCGCAAGCTGGAGGCCATGACGCTGACCGACATCGCCACCACGCTGCAGCTGGTCGCCGACCAGTTCGCGGATGTCGGCCACAAGGTCACTTACGACGGGCCGGAACACGCGATGGCGACGGTGCGGCCCGACGATCTCAGCCGCAGCGTCACCAACCTCGTGGAGAACTCGGTGAGGTTCGGCGCGATGGCCACCATTCGGCTGAAGGCCTCGCCGGACACCGTAACGATCGAGGTCGAAGACGACGGCCCCGGAATTTCCGATGCCCGCAAGGATGTGATGCTGGAGCCGTTTGTGCGCGGCGACGAGGCGCGGAACATGGATGAAGCCGCGGGCTTCGGCCTCGGCCTCTCCATCGCGCGCACGATCGTGCTGGCGCATGGCGGCAAGTTCTCGCTTCTTGACCGGCAACCTAACGGGCTGATCGTGTGCATTCAATTGCCGGTCCGCCAGCCAAGCCGGCAGTCGGCCGCGTGAGTTAGGCGGCCAGCGGTTCCCGGTCCGGCTCCGCATAAGCGAAGAAGGCCATCGCCTCGAAGCGGTAATCGCAGGCCCGGCATCGCCAGAGATAGGACATGCGGCCCGGTCCGGACTCGATCCATTCGGGAACGGCGATCGGTTTGCCGCATTGGGCACAGGGATTTTCCCGGGGCAAGGAGCCGAAGTCTATTCTTGCCATGGCACATCTCCCTTTTTCTTTTATGTCTGAAGACGAATTAGGCAGGGCTGTCGGATGCGGGCGCTCCGACCTGCCGTTTCATGATGGAGCATTAGGGCAATTAAGCGGCAGAGTCACTGCGACGCTCTGCAGCAGCGATGCAAATTCGTCCCGCTTCGTGGAACCCGTCTTCCGGGCGCCGCCCGATGAAGCCCAGAGCATGATCCGGAAAAGTGCGAAGCGGTTTTCCGAAAAGATCATGCTCAAACAAAAAGATAGAGCGAGATGACGATTCAACGAGAAATCATCTCGCTCTAATGTCGATTGAGCTTACTTCGCCTTCGGATCCACCGCCGGCTCGACAGTATGCACCGCGCCGTCCTTGCGGACATGGATGGTGGCGACGTCGTCGGTGTAGACCTTCTGCCAGCCGTCGACGTGGTCGAGCAGTTTTGTCGCCGCGCTCTGGGTGCGCATCAACGTCGCTTCGATCTTGTACTGGTCCAGCAGCCGGAACAGATTGTCGGGTTCCATCAGGCCGCTCGCCGCGTTGTGGTCGACAAAGAACTTCTCGCCATAGAGTTCGGTACGGCCGTCGATGAATGGCGCCACGCCGCTGGCGATCAGGTAGCCGCCGAAATCGTAGTCGTTGAACACCCGCGAAAGATCTAGCTTCTTCAGCGCGGCGACCGCCGCGACCGGCGAAGTGGTGGTGTTCGGCGCGAAGCGATGCACCGATGCAAAGGCGAGCGTTCCCGTCACCAGCGCGATCGCGACACCGGCAAACAAGACGCCGCGGGCCGGTGTCGCCGCCGGAGAGCCTGTAACATCCGCGCCGCCGATCTGCCGCGCCAGCGGGGCGGCAAGGATGAGCGGCGCCAGCAGCGCCAGGATTTCGCCCGCGCGTCCCTGCGCGAGCGCCATGTGGATCAAGCCCAGCAGCAGCAGGATGCGGAGCGGCGGCAGTTTGATGCCGCGAAACAGCGCCAACCCGATGCCTCCGAGCAGACAGATCTCGAACGGACGCAGCACGCCGAAATCCGCCGGCCGCCATTCGGTGATCAGCGGCAGCGCGCTGCCAAGCGCGAGGATCTTTTGCGATGCCAGCAGCGCGTTCCAGCCATAGGGTGTGCAGCAGCTTGCCAGCAGCGCCGCGGCCGCGAAGGCCGCCCATCGCGCTACCAGCGGCTTTCGCTCAGAGGCATGCGCATTGACGACGGCGTCGAGCGCGATCGGCGCGATCATCACCAGGCCGAAGATGAAACCGCCATGCAGATTGGCCCACAGCACCATCAGCGGCAGCAGCCGGAATGACGGCGCGCCGTGCCTGTCCGCAGCCGCGATCAGCCCGCCGATCCACGCCACCATGACCGGCAAGGCGAGCACATGCGGCCGCGCCAGAATATGCGGCGCGGTGAGCGCCAGCGCCACGGAAACGAACACCAGCGTCGCGCTATCGCTCAAACGCCGGCTCAGCAATCGTGTGAGCAACGCGAAGGTCGCCGCACTCGCGGCTGCCGCCAGCACCACCGGCCCGGTCCACCCCCACCATGCGTAGATCTTCGCATACAGGACCTGCGCCAGCCACTGCGTCGAAATCCAGGGCTGGCCGCGCATGGTGAAGGAATAGACATCGGTTTCCGGCACCGCGCGATGGTCGAGAATCCACTGGCCGACGGTGATCTGCCATTGTGTATCGGGATCGAGCAACAGCCGGTCGCCGGCCAGAACCAGCAGCGCATAGGCAGAGAGGCCAACCCATAGCGGCAGCAGCCCGCGCATCGGGCTTGCATCCTCGGCGGTATGGACGACGGACATGGTCATGGGCGCGGGGTCCGGGATTTCCTTGCGTTTCGGACCGATCGAAGCACGCCAGGGCATAATTCCTGGTAAACCGGCATCCCTCGATTCAGGCCAAAAGCCCGGGAAAGTCCGCTTTTTCGCCACATCCATGCCCCGGCGAAGGCAGCAATTGTCGCGCTTGGCGCGTTCAACCGCCGCATTCGGCCGCCCGCCCGGAGGCTCATCCCATGAAGCGTCTGTTAACCCTTGCAACTCTTGCTGCGCTGGCGGCGCTGACCTTGACGGACAACGCCCGCGCCCAGCGCGCCGACTACAATGAGCTGGTCGCGCGGCACGCCGCGGCCAACGGCGTGCCGGAAGCGTTGGTGCATCGGGTGATCGTGCGCGAGAGCCGTTATCAGGCCGGCCTCGTCGGACGCGGCGGCACCATCGGCCTGATGCAGATCAAGCTCGCCACCGCGCGCAGCCTTGGCTACACCGGCACGGCCGAAGGGCTGCGCGATCCCGACACCAATCTCACCTATGCGGTGAAGTATCTCGCCGGCGCCTACCGCGCCGCAAACGGCGATCACGCCAGAGCCGTCCACTATTACGCCAGCGGCTATTACTACGCGGCGAAACGTCAGCGTACCGAACATATCAGGCATCCCGAGTCTGCATTCGCCAGCGCGTCCCCGAAATAGGCCGCGAAAGCGGCGCTGATGCCGAGGCGGAGCAGGTTCCGGCGCGCCGGACCGGTGCAAAGCGGCGTGGGGCGCGTTGACACCCCCTGCCATCGGCTTACATTAGCCTCGTTCCGAGGGGAGCTCCGACGAGGAGCTGAGAGACCGCACGCTCAAGTCCATTTTTTGCATGGACGCGAGACCGCGGTGACCCTTTGAACCTGATCCGGGTCATGCCGGCGAA